>DATCNE010000206.1:0-30671 GCA_036565395.1 Dermatophilaceae bacterium | reverse complement strand
GCCGCCGGGTGCGGGCTGGTGAAGCGCACCCGCTCCAGCCCGGTGATCTGCCCACACGCACGCAGCAGCTTGCCGAACGCCAGCTTGTCACCGAACTCCACGCCGTAGGTGTTGACGTTCTGGCCGAGCAGGGTGACCTCGATGACGCCTTCAGCCACCAGGGCTTCGACCTCACTGAGGATGTCGCCGGGGCTGCGGTCCATCTCCTTGCCCCGAAGCGACGGGACGATGCAGAACGTGCAGGTGTTGTTGCAGCCGACCGAGATGGACACCCACGCGCTGTATGCCGAGTCGCGTCGGGTGGGCAGCGTGGACGGGAAGACGTCGAGGCTCTCGAGGATCTCGACCTCAGCCTGCTTGTTGTGCCGGGCACGATCCAGCAGCGCCGGGAGTGAACCGATGTTGTGGGTCCCGAACACCACGTCCACCCAGGGCGCCTTGCGCACGATCGTGGCGCGGTCCTTCTGGGCCAGACAACCGCCGACGGCGATCTGCATGTCCGGGTTCTTGATCTTGGCCGGGCGAAGCTGACCGAGGTTGCCGTACAGCTTGTTGTCGGCGTTCTCCCTGACCGCACAGGTGTTGAACACGACGACGTCCGCGGTCTCCGGTGGATCGGGGACGCCAGCGACGTCGACATAACCAGCGGACTCCAACAGCCCGGAGAGCCGCTCGGAGTCGTGAACGTTCATCTGGCACCCGTAGGTGCGCACCTGATAGGTCTTCATCGCATCGACCAGCGTACGTGGCGCTCTGCCAGCCACGCGCGACCAGTCAGCGAGACCGGTCATCGCGAACGGTCATCGCGAGGGGCCGCGGACTCCGCTGGCGGCGGGGCAACCAGTTTCTGTGACGCGTTCAAACGGCTGCAGGACATGGATACCACCAGTCCGGCAGCCGTAGCTGAAGCGTTCAAGGCGGCCGCTGCCGACATGCGCAAGTACGCGCCGCCCGAGATCAAGGACGCCGCCGGGACATACGCCGACCTGATCGAGAGCATCGCAAAGTCCGCGCAGGGCAACACCATGGACGACGCTGCCCTACAGAAGGCACTGGCAGCCGGTATGGCCGGCGCGTCGTCAGACATCGGGAAGATGGCCATGTGGGTCGGGCAGAACTGTCAGCTCTAGTGGCATCTGTTAGCAGTGGTGGCGTCGCCCAGCTGTATCGCCTCTCCTAGTCGGGGAGGTGCTCGGGGGCATCCGCGATGGCGTCACGGATGACGGCATAGGTCAGGCTCGGGGAGTAGCCCTTGCGCGCCAGCAAGCCGGCCAGGCGTCGGGTCTGGACCTCGATGCCCAGTCCGTGCATCGCCCGCAGCTTCTTGTCCACCAGCACGCGTGCTCGATCACGCTCATCCGCCTCGCTGATCGAGGCGAGCGCCTGCTGGGCCAGATCGTCGTTGATGCCGTTGGTGCGTAGCTCACGGGCCAGCGCACCCTTGGCGAGACCACGGCCAGCCTGCTGGGAACGTACGAGCATCAGGGCATAGGCCTCGTCGTCGACCAGGCCGACGTCGCTCATCCGGTCCAGAACAGCCGCCGCCACGTCGGCGGGACACTCGCGCTGGGCTAGCTTCTGCTCCAGCTGAGCCCGGCTACGTGGCGCCATGGCCAGCTGACGCAGCACGATCTGGCGGGCGACGTCGTGCGGGTCCGGTTCCCGGTCCTGTTTCTGTTTCTGCTTCTGTTTCGGAGGATCGGGAGCCGGATCATCACTGTTCGTGGATGAGGCGAGCGCATCGGCCAGGGCGGCCGCTGCGCGGGCGGCCTTGTCCTGCGTCCCTGGCGTCATGCCGGTCAGAAGTCGACTGGCATGTCTTTGACGGGCGCACCCTCACTCGGCACGTCCTGTGCGGGCCCAGCCCTACCAGGGCCGCCCTTGGACGGCCTGCCCTTGGTCGACGCTGCGACGATCGGGTCAGCCGGCTTGTCGACCTGCGGCCCGACGCCGAGCTTTTCCTTGATCTTCTTCTCGATTTCGTCAGCCAGGTCGGGGTTGTCCCGCAGGAACGACCGGGCGTTCTCCTTGCCCTGCCCCAGCTGGTCGCCCTCGTACGTGTACCAGGCGCCGGCCTTGCGCACGAAGCCATGCTCGACGCCCATGTCGATCAGGCCACCCTCTCGGGAGATGCCCTGGCCGTAGATGATGTCGAACTCGGCCTGCTTGAACGGCGGCGCGAGCTTGTTCTTGACGACCTTGACGCGGGTGCGGTTGCCCACCGCGTCGGTGCCATCCTTGAGCGTCTCGATCCGACGCACGTCCAGGCGGACCGACGCGTAGAACTTCAACGCCTTGCCACCGGTCGTCGTCTCGGGACTGTTGTGCACCATCACACCGTCCGCGAAGTAGTTGTGTGACCCGGAGACCTCAAGGTCATAGCGCCCAACGGGCTCCGGGTGATGCACGCTACGAGTCGAGACGACACGAGACGGGAGCAATGCAGTGGTGGCTTCCACGTACTCCGGGTGAACCTCGAAGCGTCCCTGGAAGCGTGGAAGCAACTTGTACTGCATGCTCGGATGCACGTACGGCGCGACCAGTTCGTGAAGCTTCGCCGTCGATTCAGTCGTGAATGTCAAGACCGCCATCCGGCGACTGCCTCGAAGGCTGAGGCGGGCGTCCAGACCGAACTCGTCTCGCAAATGATCCTTGAGTCTCGCCCGCGAATCCGGGCTCATGGCCTCGACACACATCTCGGATCGACCGGAACCACCTGTTGTCCGCACCTGAACACCCTTCGAACGAAGGCTGAAGCTGCCGTCGTCCTGGTACCAGACTGCGAGGGCAAGCGGCGTGAGGGACTTGATGTAGTCCCACGAAAGCGTCTTCTTGCCATCCCCCCAGTAGACGACGTCGCGAAGCTCGCTGAGCTCGGCGAGTGGAGTCAGATCGACATGAACAGACCCGTTCGTGCGGACCGAGCGAGACTGCCGAATGTTTCCAAGTAACGAAGCCTTCCAGTCGATGTATTCGACCTGCTTGGAGCCGTGCCCCATTCGGAACCGTGCGCTGCAGCCGTCCTGAGCCATCGACTCTGAAAGACATCCATCGCCCATCAACCCCCCGAGAATCACCTGCCACTGCTGGTCGCTGAGGCGGACCTGTTGCGGTGTCATCACTCTGTCTCCAGCGATGAGTTCACCAGCTTCGCGCCAGCCCCCCGGCGTCCTCACCTGATGATTGCTGGTGAGCTCAAGGGTGGACGTCCCCGGATGCCCGGTTCCTGTGGCACCTGTCCGGACGGTCAGTTCGATGAAGTCCTGGGTCGGCCCGTTATCGAACCAATTGGTGATTCGCTTCCCGGTTACTGCACCAAGCTCCGTGTCGTAGCTCAGAACCTCGACGTCTGCTCGTTCATCAACGATCCGCCCGATCTTTCGCTTCGATCCATCCGCCAGCGTGATCTGGGTGTCATAGGTCACGCAGCCAAACATGACTCCGATTTTTTCGCGGAGCTGGTTGATGAAGATCGCGGTCGTGCCGGTATTGCTGATGGTGCCGGTCAACTTGCGCAGGGCCTGGGACATCAGCCGCGCCTGCAGACCCACATGGCTGTCGCCCATCTCCCCCTCGATCTCGGCGCGAGGAACCAGCGCCGCGACAGAGTCGATCACGATGATGTCGATGGCCCCTGAACGGATCAGCATGTCGGCGATCTCGAGCGCCTGCTCGCCGGTGTCGGGCTGACTCACCAGCAGGGCGTCCGTGTCGACGCCCAGCTTCTGCGCGTAGTCGGGGTCGAGCGCGTGCTCGGCATCGATGAAGGCTGCGATGCCGCCGGCCTTCTGGGCGCTGGCCACCGCATGCAGTGCGACCGTGGTCTTGCCTGAGCTCTCCGGGCCATAGATCTCGACCACACGACCACGGGGTAGCCCACCGATGCCCAGGGCGATGTCCAGAGCGATGGACCCCGTGGGAATGACGTCGATGGGCACGCGGGCTTCGTCGCCGAGCCGCATGACCGCACCCTTGCCGTGTGCCTTCTCGATCTGCGCCATCACTGCTGCCAGCGACTTCGCGCGATCTGCTTCGGCCATGTCCTTCACCTGTCATCTCTGTATAGGAGTCCGCCGTCTACCTGCGACCGACACCTATGCGGGGGTGCAATTCGTGTCGAGTCAGACGCTAGGAGCAACCACCGACATCCACATCCATCAGACGTGAGCCTGTGGATCGTGGGGCGCCGGGAGCAACCCATGGGGACAACATATCCGAACAGATGTTCGATCGTGCATCAAAGCCAGCAGGACACGCCGATGACGTTCCCCAGACCCCCAGAAGCTCAGGACAGGAGCAGCTTCTCGATCCGGCGTGCGGCCCCGAAAAGCCCGAGCAGCCCCAGCGCCGCCAGGTAGACCACGTGGATCAGCAGCCCGGGCCCGACCTCGCCCAGCATCAGACCCCGCTCGAGAGCGACGCCGTGATACAGCGGGGTCGCCTGCACGATCCACTGCACCGCGCCCGGGTACGTCGCCAGTGGGAAGAACGTTGCGGAGAACAGGAACATCGGCTGGATCGCCAGGGTGACGTAGTCGAAGTCCACCCAGGAACGCATGAACGTGGTCGCGAACATGCCGACCGCCGAGAACGCGAAGCCGATGAACGTCGCCGCCGGCAACGCCAGCAGCGCCCACCAGGAGTGCACTGAGCCGACGAGCCAGGCGACCACCAGGAACGCCGCCGCATAAAGACTTCCGCGAATCAGGGACCAGCTGATCTCGCCGACCGCCACATCCCGCGGACCCATCGGCGTCGCCAGCACCGAGTCGTAGAGCTTGGCGAACTTGAGCTTGAAGAACACGTTGTACGTCGAGTCGAACACTGCGCCGTTCATGGCCGATGCGGCGAGCAGGGCGGGTGCCACGAAATTCGCATAGGGCACCGACTGACCGCCGTCTGTAGTCACCACCTTGATGAGCCCGCCGAGCCCGATCCCCAATGAGAAGAGGTAGAACACCGGCTCGGCGAAGCCCGTGACAAGGGCGATCCAGCCGTGCCGGAAGCTCATGATGTTGCGTTCCACCAGGATGCGAGCCATCCCCGCTCCGGCGGGCAGCGGCACCACCCGCGCGATGCGCGAGGCGAGCCCTTTGGTGGGCGAGGAAGGCGCCTGGGCCGCGGCCGTCATACGACCAGCCTCTTGGTGAAGGCACGGCGCGCGAGCCACCCGCCGACAGCGATCACGACCAGCAGGTATGCCGTGTGGCCCAGAACGCCTGCAACGTCAGGTGACCCGAGGGCCAGCGAGCGGTCGGCCTCGACTCCGTGCCACAGGGGTGTGACCCACGCTATTGGTCGCATGAGGGCCGGCAGCTGGCTGACCGGGAAGAAGATGCCGGAGAACAGGAACAGGGGCGTCATGATGAACCGAAACAGGATGTTGAAGCTGTCGGGGCCCTCTTGTGTGGCCGAGAAGGCGAAGACGGGCACGGCGAAGGCCAACCCTGTCAGGACGGTGATCGGCAGGCAGAGCAGCACCCACCACGAGCCGAACGACCCGAACAGCGCGGCCACCCCGATGAAGATGGCTGTGGCTCCAGTGATCTGCATCGCGACATAGCCCAGATGACCGAGCAGGATGTCGTCGATGCCGACGGGCGTGGCGAGCATCGCGTGGTACTTCTTGTTCCAGCGGATCGCCCCCATCACCGGGTAGGCCGACTCTCCCATTGCCACCCACATCGATTGTGCCGCAACGATTCCCGGCACGACGAACTGCAGATACGGGACTCCGTCGACGCCTCCTGCGGACTTGTTGACGAGGCTGCCCAGACCAAGGCCGATGGACAACAGGAAGAGCAGCGGTGAGACGAAACGACCGAAGATGCTCCCCCTCCAGGTGCGTTTGTATGCCGTGAGCCAGGATCCGAACACCGGACGCCATGGAGCGGGGCCCGGCTGCCGTGGTTGCGTTGTCGATCGCGGCGTTGGCTGCGGTGTCGGCGTACTGAACGATGTGCTCATCAGTCGACCAGCGTTCGCCCGGTCAGGTGCAGGAACACGTCCTCCAGGGTCGAGCGCCGGACGAGGGACGACAGCGGCTGGACACCCCGCTGATGCACCGCGGCGGCAGCAGCATCGCCGTCCTCGGTATAGACCAGCAGCCGGTCGGGCAGCACCTCGATGCGCTCGCCGATCCCCGCGATGGCATCGCCATGGTGAGCGTGGTCGTCGGTGTCGAAACGCAGCTCGAGGACCTCGCGTGTGGAGTACTCGGTGATCAGCGAGCGCGGCGACCCCTCGGCCACGATCTTGCCGTGGTCCATGACGACAAGTCGGTCGCACAGCTGCTCGGCCTCGTCCATGTAATGCGTGGTCAGGACCAGGGTCACACCGGAGCGCTTGAGCCGAAACAGCCTGTCCCACAAGACATGTCGTGCTTGGGGATCGAGACCCGTGGTGGGCTCGTCCAGGAGCAGGATCTCGGGACGGCTGATCAGGGAGCGGGCGATCGTCAGCCGCCGCTTCATGCCACCGGAGAGCGGCTCGACCTTGGACTTTGCCCGATCCGTGAGCTGCGCGAAGTCGAGCAGCTCCGTTGTGCGAGAACGGACTTCGCTACGGGAGAGCCCGAAGTATCGACCATAGATCCAGAGGTTCTCCTGGACCGTCAGCTCTTCGTCGAGGGTGTCCTTCTGGGGGACAACGCCCAACCGCGCCCGGATCTGCGGTCCATGGGTGGCCGGGTCCTGCCCGAATACTCGCAGCTCGCCGCCACTCGCCGGGGACACGCAACCGACCATCTTCATCGTCGAGGACTTGCCGGCGCCGTTGGGCCCGAGAAATCCGAACGACTCGCCCCGCTCCACCGCAAAGTCGATGCCGTCGACGGCGGTGAAGTCACCGAAGTTCTTGGTCAGGCCAGTTGCGTAGAGCATGAGATTGGGGTCCGGATCAGTCACAGGCTGCACGATATCGCGACCGATGGACCGGGGCTCAACCCCTTTTCCTGAGGTCCCGCCTCTCCTTCGTGTGGTCCCTCAGCTCCTTGCCGAGCCTGCGTTCCAGCGGCACGTCCATGTCGGCGCACAGGGCCAGCCAGGCCTCACGAGGCTTGATCCCTGACTCGATCGCCTCCAAAGGGGTGCAGTTGCCGAGTGCTCCCAGGACGTGGTCGCGCGCCAGGGAACGCGCGTAGGCAGCACCGAACTCGTCGTCCATCAGCCGCCAGAAGTCGCTCATCCGCATTCGGGGAGTCTCACACACCAGACCGTCGGACTATGTGTCCGGGACGGATGGCCTGGTGATGGCCGTGACCAACAGCGCAACGAGAGCGGCAGGTGCAACACCCATAGGTCAGGCCCGCTGCATCCCTCCCTGCAGCGGACCTGACAGCACTCGGGGCGACCGTGCCGCTAGAAGGCCTCGACCTTGGAGACCAGCCAGCGACCGTCGACCTGCGACATCGTGAGAATGACGCGGTTCTGGTCGATCTGCGGACGGGTCAGCTTGGCGGAGGTAGTGGTCTGGTCGACGAACGCGAGGATCCTGACACTGCCCTGACCGTCCTGACCTGGGGTGCTCATGACCGACACGGCACCGGCCTTGGCCAGGATCACGGCCTGGTTCTGGACCGCGAGAGGCTTGACCACGTCGGTCGCTGCCCGAACGAACTCCTTCTTGAAGCTCCCGGTGAGCAGTGCGCTGACCTCGGTGGTGTGTTGGTCGAAGCTCTTGTAGTCGTAGCCGAGCATCTTCTCGACGATCGCGCGGGCGGATGATGCCGCGGCCGACCGGTTGCTGGCCAGGGTGCGCTGATCCTCCGCGCCATGCCACAGGACCGATGAGGTGGCCAATGCCGTCGAGGCCAGCAGCAGAGCCGAGCCTGCGACCAGCCAGCTCGGGCGCCAGGCTGCCACTGGACGCGCGGTGGTTGGCATGTCGACGACAGGTCGTGCTGCCTTGGGCGGCGTCGCGTGGGGAACGCCGAGCGCGGCGGGGGCTGCACCCGTGCGGACGACCGGCTCGAGGCCAGCGGCATGCGGTCGCCCACGCTCCCCCGCCACCCGGCGGCGCGGCGCGTTTCGGTTATCCGACGAAGACAAGGTTGATCACCTTCCAGGGCGTGTTGGCATCAGAGGTCCGCTGCAGGTTCAGACGTAGTCGGTAGGTCTTGTCGATGGCCTGCGGGGTGGCGGTGTTTGACGTAGGTGCCACCACGCCCACGATGACCTCGGCCGAGTCCCCGTCGGAGGACACCAGCCCCGCCTCGGCCCGTTTGACCGAAGAGACCGCGTGGTTGGCCACGATGACCTTCTTCAGCTCGGCCAGCTTTGCTGCGTAGTCCGCTCGGAAGGAACCGGACGCGCCACTCAGCACCTGGGCGCTGTAGGCGTCGAACGTGCGGTAGTCCATCGTCACGAAGTTGACGGCGAGCTGCCGGCCGGCCGCCAGCGCCGCCGCACTCTGGTCAGCGCGATCAGCTTCGGCGTAGTAGGTCCGGGACCTGGTCACGCCCATCGCGGCAGCCGTGCACATCAGCAGAGCCGCTCCCGACAGCGCCACGGTTGGCGTTATCCGGGCCATCAGAGAACTTGTCCGCACTGTCGTCACTGTCGTCACCAAACGTTTCATCGAGCCGCTCCTGTCATGAGCCAGATCCACTGGTCGGTTCCTGTGGCGCCCGCGGGCGCGCTGGGCATGGAGATCAGGGGGGCGGGGCTGAGACCGTCACGGGGTCCCGCCGGGTTGCCCAACGGGACCGGTGTCCCTGACATCCCCAGTGGGTATGACGAACCGGCACCTTCCGCTGAAGTGGGGGCGTTCTGGGCACCACGGACACTCGATGACGAACCACGCGGGAGCGTGCATCGAGCACTGCTGTTCAGCGGCGGCAGGTTCTTCGTCTGGTCCGGACCGATCCTCTTCGTGCCGCCGTACCCAGCCGTGCAGGCCTTCGGGTCGTCGGCATTGAGGACCAGGCCGAAGTGCGCCGTGCCGTCACCAGGGACCACGGTGTAGCCGCCGGCCACCACATCGGGATAGGTGACCATGAGCTGCTCGATCCCATTGATGTGGGCGGTGGTCACCTGGCCGATCGTGATGAAGTTCGTCAACAAGGTGGCCAGCGAACCCTGGTTCTCCTTGATCAGATCGTCCAGCTCCCTTGACGCGACCGCACCCCGGTCCAGGACCAGCCGCACGTCGGCGTCGCTGCCCTTGAGCGTCTCGGAGAAATCGGCGAAGTTCTTGGCGAAGTCCTTGATACTGCTCGATGTCGCCCGCTGGGTGTCCAGGACGACCTTGCCGTCGTCGATCAGCTTGATCGTCTGCGGCAGCGCCTCGGTGGCGGCCTTGGTGAGGGCATCACCGGAGTCCAGCAGGCGTTGCAGATCCGGGGCGCCACCGGCGAAGGCGTTGCCGAGCTCGTCGACCACGATGCCCAGCTGCTTGCGGTCCACCGACTTCACCGTCTTGTCGAGATGCAGCAGGAGACTGTCGATGCGGATGGGAGAGCGCGTGTCGACGCGCGGCACGATCGAACCGGCGGCCAACATCGGGCCACGGGCCGTCCTGGGCTGGAAGTCGATGTACTGCTCGCCGACCGCGGAGCGGTTCTCGACGACCGCAATGGTGTCCTTGGGGATCTGGATGCCGCGATTGAACCGGACCTGCACCAGGACGTCGTTCTTCTTCAGCTTCAAGGCTTCTACCGTGCCGACCGTGATGCCCCGATAGGTGGCCTCACTGCCCTTGAAGATGCCCCCGGAGTCGGCGAAGTCGGCCGAGACGAGGTAGGTCCCGCCCATGATCTTGTCAGTCAGCCCGACGAACCTGGCCGACAGGATCGAGACCGTCACCAAGGTGATCAGCGCGAACACCAGGAGCTGGACCTGCGTCCCTCGCCGGATCATGCAGCACCCCCTGTGCGCATGAGTGTGAGCCAGGAGTCGTCAGAGCCGTCACCGGAAGGGGATGCCTGGGACCGCTCACCCCCCTGACCGAGACACAAGAGGGTGGCGCACGTCGACGTGGTGGGGACCGGACCAGTCACCGACCCCTGCGTAGGCCCGCTGAGTGAGGGCAGCGGAAGGGGCGGAAGTCCAGGTATGCCGGGCAGCCCCGGGCCGGGCACCGTTGGTGCCGAAGGAGACCCGAGGTTTGCGGCCAGACTGCGCAGGTTCAGATCTGCAGTGGCATACAGATTGGTGTAGTCACCGGGCATGGTGTTGGACGCCTCGTCCGGGAACGGATACGTCAACAACAGCTGGAAGGACTTGGGGAGGTCGTCGCCGGCACGGGTCAGCTGGCCAAGAATGGGAGTCAGAGCATTGAGGTTGGCCACCGTGTCCGCCTTGCTGGCCGCGATGACCTTGGTCCCGACCGCGCCGAGATTGCTCAACGCGGTCAGCATCTCGGTCAGCTGCTTTCGCTGGTCAGCCAGCACCTTCAGGCCCTTGGGAAGGGCCTCCAACGCGGCGGCAAGATCCCCCTTGCGGGCGGCGATCTTGGCGGAGAGGACATCGATCCCGTCAATCGCACGCACGATCTCCGCCTTCTGCTTGTCAAGGCCGCCGACGAAGGTGTCGAGCTGAACAACGAGGTCACTAATCTGGGTCTCGTTGCCCCCCAACGCATCTGACAGCTCCGACTGGATGACCTTGAGCTGCGCGACCCCGCCACCATTGAGCAGCAGCGACAGCGAGCTGAGGACTTCCTCCACCTCCGTGTTGCGTCCCGTGCGGGCCAACGGGATGTTGTCGCCGTTGCCGAGGACGCCCACTGGCGCGATGCCTGTCGGCGGTTCGAGCTGGAGGTACTTCTCACCCAACAGCGAGGTCTGCTTCAGCTCGGCGACGGCGTTGTCGGGCAGCTTGACCGAGGTCGGCAGGCGCACAGTGACACGCGCCGTCCAGCCGTTGAGCTCGATCTTCTCGACGGTGCCCACTGTCACCTGGTCGACCTTGACCGATGACTGTGGCACCAGATCGAGGACGTCGGCGAACTCAGCGGTCACCCGATAGACGTCGCTGCCACCGGCCGCGCCGCCCGGAAGGGGCAGGTCATAGGCACCCTGGCACGCCGTCAGCGCCATCGTCAGGGCGATGGTGACGCTGGCTGAAACAGCGGACGCGGCCCGACGCGGCATACCCGTGCGGCGGTTCATCGGGTTGCTCCCATCAGCGTCTGGATGTTCTTGCACAGGTCGGTGTTGCCGGTGCCCGTTGGACCGTTGATGAGGGCACAGACCAACAAGGCCGGGTCGTGGAGCTGCTCGGCGTTGTTGCGCGTGTCGAGGGTGCCGCTGATCGGGTTGTACGCGTTCTGCAGGTTGCTGACCGCGACGGGGGCGTTGGTGAGGGACTCGGCCAGGGCGTCGCGCTGCCGGGCGATCGTGGTCGTCACGCTGGTGAGCCGGTCGACGTTGGTCCTGAGCACGGACCTGTTGTCGCGCACGAACGTCGATGTCTCGTTCAGCGCGATCGCCAGGTTCCTGAGTGCGTCGCCGAGGTCGCCACGCTCACCGGCCAGCTGGTCCGAGACGCTGGCGAGGTCGGCATTGAGCCTGCGCACGTGGGTGTCGTTGGTGGCCAGGGTGCTGGTGAAGGACTGCAGGTTCTTGACCGTGGAGAACAGGTCGTTCTTGCCGCCGGACAGTGTCTGCAGAGCCAGTGACAGGTCATGGTTGGTGTCGTGGATCGCGGTGCCCTGGCCTTCCAGGTTCCTGGCGCCCGTATCGAGAAGCCGCGAGAGCGCACCGTCCTTGTTTGCTCCCTCAGGGCCGAGTGCCACCATCAGATCGTCCAGGCTCTGGGAGATCCGGTCCAGCTCGACCGGGACTGCGGTGCGGTCAAGGGCAATGGTGGCTCCGTTGCTCATGACCGGCCCGGACGTGTATGCCGGCAGCAGCTGGACGTAGCGATCGCTGACCAGGGACGGGGCGACGACGGCCGCCTTGGCGGTGGCCGGGACCTTGACTGCCGCGTCGTACTCGAACTCCACCGCGACCTGTTCGCCCTTGGGGGTCACGGACGTGACGGTGCCGATCGGCACGCCGAGGACCCGGACGTCGGATCCGGGATAGAGACCCACGGCGCGGGAGAACATCGCCGTGACCTTCATGCTGTCCTGACGTGGCCACAAGGCGAATGCCGTTGCTAACACTGCCAGTACGACCCCCGAGGCAACGACCTTGTTGATTCTCATGGCTTGAGCACCCCCATCGGGACCGTCAGGTTGGAGACATAGGTGTCGAACCAGCGTCCGTTGCCGAGGGTGTTGGCATAGACCCGGGTGAACGGCGCCAATCGTGCGATCGTCTTGTCGAGGTCCTGTTCGTGCTTGGTCAGGACGGCGAGAACAAGGGTCAGCTGATCGAGAGCCGGCTTCAACGCAGCGCGGTTGTCCTTCACGAGACCGGTGAGCTGAATGGCCAGGTCCGAGGTGTTGGTGAACAAGGTGTGGATCGCCTCTCGTCGGGCTGCCAGCTCTTCGAGCAACAGGTCTGCGTCCTTGATCAGCGTGGCCGTCGTGTCGTTTCGAGAGGCCACGGTGGCGCTGACGCTGTTGGCCCGGGCCAACAGCGTGCGCAGCTCCACATCGCGAGAGGCGATGGTCCTCGAGAGGCGGGACAGCCCGCTCAGCGCCGACTTCACGTGTGCGGGGCTGTCCTGGAACTCTGTGGCCATCACATCCAGCGACTCGGCCAGCTGCCCGGTGTCGATCCGCTCCGTCGTGGTCGTCAGGTCCGCGAAGGCATTGACGATGTCGTAGGACGAGACGGTACGCACGAGTGGGATCTCGGAGCCCGGCGCAAGCTGCCCCGCCCCCTTCGGCTCCAACGCGACGTACTTCTGACCCAGCAGGGTCTTCATCCGGATCGATGCACCCGTCTGCGGACCAAACACAGCGTCCGCGTTGATGCTGAAGTCGACCCTCACGTGCGAGCCCTCGAGCTCGATCCCGGTCACCTTGCCGACTCTGACACCGGCGATGCGCACGTCGTCGTCCTTGCGGATGCCACCGGCCTCGGTAAATGCGGCGTGGTATCCGTCCCCGCTGCCGATCAGCGGGAGATTCTGTGCGTTGAAAGCACCGAACAGCAGCAGGCCGATGAGGCCGATCCCGATCGCTCCGATCGGGATGGGGTTTCTTTCGCGGAAGGGGATCACGAGCACCTCGCTGAGGTCACGGCATACGACGGTGACGTGGTGGCCCCATCGGGCAGGACCACCCTGCCGTTGAAGCGGCACAGATAGAAGTTGAACCAGGAGCCGTATGTCGCTGTGCGGGTCAACGTCTCGAGCTTGCCCGGACTGGTCGAGAGGAACTTCTCAAAGGCCGCGGTGTTGGACGGCTTGTTCAGCAGTGTGGTCAGCGACCGAAGGTTGGCCACGTCCGCCTTGATCGCCGGACGACCGTTCGCGAGCAGATCCGCCGTCTGCCCGGCCACGTTGTTGATGTTGGTCAGTGATGAGCCGATTGCGGCGCGGTCGCCGGCCAGTCCGGAGACGAACCTCTGGAGCTGGTCCAGCAGGTCCCCCAGAGCCTTGTCGTGCGAGTCGACCGTCCCGAGAACCGCGTTGAGATTGGTGATGGTGCGCCCGATGACCTGGTCGCGATCGGCAAGGGTCGAGGTGAGAGAGGCGGTGCGGGTCAGCAACGAGTTGATGTTGCCGCCCTCGCCCTGCAGGACGGAGATGATCTCGGCGGAGAGATCGTTGACGTCCTTGGGCGAGAGCGCCGCGAACAGGGGCTTGAAACCGTTGAACAGGACCGTCAGGTCGAGCGCGGATTGGGCGTGATCCCTCGCCAACGTGTCACCGTCGCGCAACACGGTGGCCGGGCCCGGGCCCTGACTCAGGGCGAGGTAACGCTCGCCAACCAGGTTGCGGTACTTGATGGTGGCGATGGTCCCTCTGGTCAGCACACTGCTCCGGGCCGCGCGGAAGTCCACGACGGCGCTGGTGCGGTCCTTGTCGATGCCGATCTTGGTGATCTCTCCCACCCGGACCCCGGCGATGCGAACGTCCTGCCCCTTCGCCAGCCCGGTGACGTCGCTGAAGACCGCCGTATAGGTGGATCGGTCCCCGAAGGAGATGTTGGCGATGGTGGCCGCGAGCGTTCCGAACGTGACGAGCGTGACGAAGGCAAAGATGATCAGCTTGACCAGACTCGATGTGGTCTTCACGACTGACTCACCGCCATTCCGCGCAGGAGGGGACCGGCCAGGAGCGTGACGATGGCGGAGGGGCTGGCGTCGGCGTCACCCTGGGCGAGCAACCGTGCGATCACCTGCTGTTCGTCAGCGCTGCCTGCAAGCCCCGAGTCCGCGCCAGGGATCCCGGCGGCCTTCGGCGAGGCGAAGTAGGACGGAAGTGCCGAGCCCGCACCGGTCAACGCACCGGTCAACGCACCGGGGACGGAGATGGACGGCTGGTTGCCGAAGCCGTTGGTGCCATCCGCGAACTTCATTCCGGGCCTGGGGTTCGCCTGGGTGTAGCCAGGGTCGGGAAGACCCATGCAGGACGGGCCACGGTGCTCGCCCCAGACCGGTTCCTCCCCCGGTTTGAAGGGCGCGCGCGGTTTGACCACCTCGAGGGTGATGTGGAACGAGTGGTTGCTGAACATCTGGGTCGCCCGAGGGGTCCAGTCCGCCAGTCCCTTTGCGAAGCAGGGGTATTCCGGTGCGTAGCGGGCCGCGAGCGCGAGTGTGGGTCGTTGCACCCGTCCGACCTGAATGATCCGATCGCCGTTGGCGTTGAGGAACTCCTTGGCAGTGTTGGCGAATCCCGCCGTCCCGGCAAGGAACCCAGCCAGGGCATCCCGCTTGTCCACGATCGTCGCGTTGGTCGTCGTCAGGGCCTTCAGCATCCGCAGGAGGTCGGGCGCGGCAGCGGCGTAGGTCGACGCCAGGTCGGCCAGCCCACTGATGTCAGCTTGAATGGTCGGCATCGTCGGGTTGATCGTGGCGAAGTAACGGTCCGCCTTGACGAGGTTCTCGCCGAGCCGGGTGCCTCGACCCTCCAGCGCAGTGGCGAGCGCGTTGAGGGTGGCCGCGAGCTTCTCGGGCCTGACCGTGCGCAGGAGCGGCAGCATATCGTCGAAGACCTTCTCGAGCTCGATCGCGACCGTCGTGCGGTCCTGGCTGATGGTGTCGCCTTCAGCAATGGCCTCGGTTGCAGCGTTCGCGGGGATGACAAGGTCGACATAACGTTCTCCGAACAGGGTTTTCGGCAGGATCCGGGCCGAGACGTTGACCGGGATGCCAGCGATCTGGTCGGGCTGCAGCGCCATCTGGATGCTCGCGCCGCTGCCGGTGCTCGTGATGGACCGGACCTCGCCCACGATCAGCCCGCGGATCTTGACGTCGGAGCTGTTCTGAAGCTGGTTGCCGATCCGTTCAGCCTTCAGGGTGACCAGCACGACCGGGGTGAACCGCTTCTGGAACGAGGCGATGGCCAGGCCGACAAGGAACAGGATCGTGAGCAGGAACGCCACGCCATAGGCGTGGTTGCTGATCCGGGAGAGGAGACCAGATGGTCCACTGCTGGGGCCGATCATGGGCTAACCCGCGATCCGTACCGTTGTGGTGGCGCCCCAGACCGCCAGGCTGAAGAAGAAGTCGACGATGTTGATGGCCACGATGGAGGTACGGACCGCTCTGCCGACCGCCACGCCCACGCCGGCGGGACCGCCGGATGCGGTGTAGCCGTAGTAGCAGTGGATCAGGATGATCACGACCGCGAACACCATGACCTTGGCGAACGACCAGAAGATGTCGATGGGGGGCAGGAACAGGTGGAAGTAGTGGTCGTACGTCCCCTCGGACTGCCCGAAATAGCTGGTCGTGATGAACCGCGTGGCCGCGTAGGAGGACAGCAGGCCCAGCACGTAGAGCGGCATGGCGGCGACGAACCCCGCGATCATCCGGGTTGTCACCAGGAACGGAAGGCTCGGAATACCCATGACCTCAAGTGCGTCCACCTCCTCGCTGATGCGCATCGCACCGAGCTGGGCCGTGAAACCGCACCCCACGGTGGCGGCCAGCGCCAGCCCGGCGACGAGCGGGGCGATCTCGCGGGTGTTGAGGTAGGCGGAGATGAAGCCGGTGAAGGCGCCGGTGCCCAGCTGGTTGAGAGACGAGTAGCCCTGAAGGCCGACCTCGGTGCCCGTGAAGAAGGCCAGGAAGGCGATGACCCCGACAGTGCCACCGACCACCGAGAGGGCACCGGTGCCCAGGCTCACCTCGGCCAGCAGACGGATGACCTCTCTCTTGTATCGGCGCAAGGTTCGCCCACTCCAGGCGAGCGAGCGGACATAGAAACGCAGCTGACCGCCGAGGTCGTCGAGGGCTGTGACGGGTCGACCGGCCAGTGTCTGGAGGCGGGTTGACTTGCGATGGGCCGTCTTGATCTGGGTCATAGCTTTCCTGGAACAACTTGGAAGTACACGGCTGTGGCAACGAAGTTGACGACGAACAGCAACATGAAGGTGATCACCACGCTCTGATTGACGGCATCGCCGACGCCCTTCGGACCGCCGGCCGCCTTGAGGCCCTTGTAGGCGGCGACAACCGCCGCAATGACGCCGAAGATCAGAGCCTTGATCTCGCCCGCCCACAGATCGGGAACCTGGGCAAGAGCAGTGAAGGACGCAACGTAAGCCCCCGGCGTACCGCCCTGGATGATCACGTTGAAGAAATATCCGCCGCACACGCCGACCACCGAGACCAGACCATTGAGCAGAACGGCGACCAGCATCATGGCGAGCACGCGGGGAACGACCAGGCGCTGGATCGGGCTGATCCCCAGGACCTCCAGAGCGTCGATCTCCTCGCGAATCTTGCGCGAGCCCAGATCTGCGCAGATCGCCGACCCGCCGGCGCCGGCGATGAGCAGCGCCGTCACGATCGGGGAAGCCTCGCGGATGACCGCCAGCACGCTCGCCGCGCCGGTGTAGGACTGGGCGCCCAGCTGGCGGGTGAGGGTGCCGAGCTGGAGGGCGATGACCGCCCCGAACGGGATGGACACCAGCGTCGTCGGCAGGATCGTGACGCTGGCGACGAACCAGGACTGCTGGATGAGCTCCTTGCCCTGGAACGGCCGCCGCGGCAGAGCCCTCAACACGTCAAGGGCGAATGCGAAGAAGGACCCCGTCTGTCTCAGGACTCCGGAGACGGCTCCGGAGACGGCTCCGGAGGCAGCTCCAGTGAGGCTCATGTCTGGGCCAACCCGTGAGCGGGGTTGGCGGACTGGAAAGACCCCGGAGGCGGGGTCACTCCGTTCGCCCGACCCCACTCGCCTGCCGGGCGCGCCGACGGACGGACCATGCCGTTGCTCGTGTCGAGCTGAAGCGGGATGGGCGGCAGCGGCGGCAGCTCCTGGCCCGACTCGGCAGCAAGCTCGTCAGCATCCTTCTCCTCAGACATGCCGATCGGGCCGATGCGCTGGGCATTGAGGAACTGGCGGACCACCGGCTCCTCGCTGGAGAGCAGCATCTCGCGAGGCCCGAACATGGCCAGATGTCTGTGATAGAGCAGGCCGATGTTGTCGGGCACGGTGCGCGCCGTGTTGATGTCGTGGGTGACGATCAGGAACGTTGCCTGGATCTGCGCGTTGAGATCGACGATCAGCTGGTTGAGGTAGGCCGTGCGAACCGGGTCGAGGCCTGAGTCCGGCTCGTCGAAGAGGATGATCTCCGGGTCGAGCACCAGGGCTCGGGCCAGGCCGGCCCGCTTGCGCATGCCACCGGAGATCTCGCCCGGCAGCTTGCTCTCGGCGCCCTGCAGCCCAACCAGCTCGATCTTCTCGCCGACGATCGACCGGATCGCCGCCTCGGTCTTCTTGGTGTGCTCGCGCAACGGAAAGGCGATGTTGTCGTAGAGGTTCATCGACCCGAACAGCGCACCATCCTGGAACAGCACGCCGAAGAGCTTGCGCATCTCGTAGAGGTCGTGTTCGCGAACCTTGGTCAGGTCCCGGTCGTTGATCCAGATCGCTCCACGTTCAGGCTTGAGCAGTCCGACCAGCGTCTTGAGGAACACGGACTTACCGGTGCCGGACGGTCCGAGCATCACCGAGATCTCGCCGGCGGGCAGGGTCAACGTCACGTCGCTCCAGATCACCTGGGACCCGAATGACTTGGTCAGTCCTTCAACCCTGATCTCGACACCCACTGCTGCACCTCACCCTGGTTCTCGGCAATCCATTTCATAGAGAACGAGCAGGTGGCCCGCAGGTTACGGGCGTGAGTTCTCGGTGTTGATGGGGGCGTGCACCGTCCCCGTCGGCAAGAAACTGCGGCTCAGACGCTGACAAAACACCCAAAGGTGACGGAGACTGTCCGGACAGGGAGGTCACTATCGATTGGCATGAAGGCATCGGTGGCGCGACTTCGCTGACGCCTTTTGGTCATGCCGCCGTGGCAGATCACGGCCTCCCCCTGGCGACCCGGACATTCCTGGACAGCCTCTGGATCGCCCTGTCCGTGACCGACGGCACCGCCGCCCGGAACCCGACGTCCGGAAGCTCACGCTCCTCGGTCCAGACCGCAGGCGTCGCGCCCCCCGACATGGAACGCGTGGCCGCCCTCGTCGAGCTTGCCCAGGGTGGGGATGCCGACGCGTTCGGAATGCTCTACGAGAGCTACGTCGACCTGGTCTACCGCTACATCTACGTGCGGGTCGGCTCGTCCCACGTGGCGGAGGACCTCACCTCCGAGACCTTCATCCGAGCGCTGCGACGGATCGACTCCTTCAGCTGGCAGGGCAAGGACATCGCCGCGTGGTTCGTCACCATCGCGCGCAACCTGATCACCGACAACGCCAAGTCCGCGCGCTTTCGTATGGAGGTCACCACGGCCGACATGATCGACGCCGACCGGCGGGTCGAAGGCCCCGAGAACGAGGTGCTCGCAAACCTGCGCGACACTCGTCTGTTTGAGGCGATCAAGACCCTCAAGCCCCAGCAGGCCGAGTGTCTGGTCCTGCGGTTCATGCACGGCCTGTCACTTGCCGAGACCGCCCTGGTGATCGGCAAGTCCGAGGGCGCGGTCAAGCAGCTGCAGCTTCGAGCGGTGCGTGCGCTGCATCGCGAGCTCGGGGGCGAGGTGCCATGAGGGCGCCCGACCCACCGTCCACGTAACTTCACCCCCACGAGTTCGTTCTCAATACAGCAGGTCGCAACAGATACAGACCAGGTCGCAACAGATACAGACCCACCCGCCCCGAAGGCCACAGCGGATGGGAACACGAAGAAGGGAGGACCAGTCGTATGCCGTTCGGCAGCAAGCGCGCGGACCTCCTCGAGCGCTCTCTCGGAGGCTACAAGAGCACGGACATGGAGGTATGTGAGCTCGTCGCGACCGCGGGCCGGATCCCTGCCCTGACCTCACTCGTCAGTGGCCCCGGAGCAGAGTTCGTCAGCGCCCTCCGGATTCGGATACGCGCCGAGGCGATGACCCTTCCCGCCCGCGAGGCCCGCCCCATCGCTCGGAACGCCAAGGGACAGGACATCAGGACACGTCGCTCCACCGCCGAACCAAGGGTCTTCGCGATCGGCCGCGGGCTCCCACGTGTTCTCGCGGGGACCACCGCGTCGCTCCTGCTGGTCGGCGCCGTCATAGGAGGCGCATCGCGGTCCGCTCTGCCCGGAGGCCTGTTCTATCCGGTCAAGGCGCTGCTCGACTCGGCGGCGGTCCAGCTGGCCGGCTCTGACTTCGACCGTGGGACGACCTTGCTGTCCCAGGCCCAGGAACACATCAGCGATGCGGGGGCGCTCGTCGAACGTGATGGGGCCCAGGTCGATCCAGCTTTGGTCAACCAGGCTCTGCTCAGCGGCTTCGACGCGGTAACCGCCGGGCAGCGAGCGCTGTTGGGCGAGTTCGACCGCTCCGGCAACCCGCAGGCACTGATCGCCGTCCAGGACTTCGACGTTCGCGCACTGCCTCAGCTGAAGGCGCTACGCCCGTTGGTGCCGGACTCGTCCAGACCCCAGGTCGACGCGCTCATCACCCTTCTGCAGGAGACCGAGACCACATTGGCCCGCAAGATCGCGGTGTGCGGGCAGCCGTGCGCTGCGCTGGTGACCTCGGTGAGCTCGGTGACCGCGTCGCCGTCCGCAGCCTCCACCGGCCTAGCCTCGACAGTCACCAACAGCAGCGTCGCAACCTCCCGTTCGACGGGGGCGATCACCGGACTCGTCGGGGTGTTGGTGGATCCGTTCGTGTCGCCACTCCTGATCGCCACCAGCGGCACCACAGCTGCGGTCCGGTCCCCAGTGACCGTTGGGCCCATCATCGTCAGCCCATCTCCGATCGTGATCCCGCCCCTGCCGCTGCCGACCTCGACTCCGACCGTTTCGCTGCTTCCCCTTCCGAACGGCCTACCGGGGCTGCCCTGAGCGAGCGCGATGATCCGGTGCACCATGCTCGAATCTCTCCCCTCCACGCTAGGGAATCTTTGCCAAGTCATGACCAACTCTTGACCATTTGCGGTACCTTCTTTGATATAGCGCGAACTGCATTTCCGGTGTGGCAGAGGCAGGGATCGGCGCATGATTCTGAACAGTGGTGCGTCCGCAGATCAAGCCCCTCTTCTGTGCCCGTTACCCACGCCTCGCACAGGGCGGGAGTTGAGATCGCAGTGTTGAGGTTGGGCGATGCGAGCTTTGAGAATTCGTTGGAGGCGATGGACGCTGCCGTGGTGGTGTGCGACCCAGCGGGCGTGATCCGGTTCGTCAATCGCCACGCGGAGTCTCTGTTCGGTTATCGCCGGGACGACATGGTGGGTCAGCGCATCGACATGCTGGTGCCGGAGACCAGGCGTGAGGTCGACACGGCCCTTCATGCGGGCTACTTCTCGGACCCGTTCTTTCGACCCCCTGGGCTCGGCCCTGAGAAGACAGGACGGCACCGGGATGGCACCGAGTTCCCAGTGGACTTCAGCGTGTCGCACATCGAGACCGAGGATGGCCCGTTGGCGATAGCGGCGGTGCGCGACCTCACAGAGCGCAAGAGGCCGGACATACAGGCGGCTGGCGTCGAGTATTCCGACGATGTCGTCGTCGACGCGACGATTGAGGGCATCGTCACGAGCTGGAACGCGGCCGCCGAGCGGCTGTTCGGTTACTCGAGCGAGGAGATCATCGGAAGGTCCGTCATGCTTCTGGGTCCCGAGGATCGAGTCGGCGAGATGGCCGCGATCCTGGCGAGGATCAGCGCCGGTCAGTCGATCGAGGACTACGAGAGCTGTCGCGTCCGAAAGGATGGGACGACGTTCCCGGTCTCGCTGACCGTCTCGCCAGTCAAGGACGCGGCTGGCACTGTTATCGGCGTATCCGCGAGTGTCCGTGAACTCAGCGACCGCAGGAAGGCTGGAGGGAGTCGCCCCGGGGCGGACCGGGTTTCGGCGTTGGTGGAGTCGATTGGGGAAGCCATCACCAGCAGCACACCCGAGGGCATCATCACCAGCTGGAATCCGGCCGCCGAGCGGCTGTTGGGCTACACGAGCGAGGAGATGATCGGCACGTCCGCGAGCCGCCTCACTTCCCCTGACCTGGCCGGCGAAATGGACGAGATCCTGGCGCAGGTCAGGTCCAGCCGTAGTCCCAGAAACGTTGAGAGCATGCTGGTGCGGAAGGATGGAACGCTGGTCCCGGTCGCCATGACTCTTGCACCGATCCTCGACGCGGACGGCACGATCCTCGGCGTGTCCTCGATCGCTCTCGACGTGACCGTCCGCCGGACGGCAGAACAGGGGCTCCATCAGCTGGCAGTCCTCCTCCAGTCTGCCAACGCGGCCATCAGCGGCGAGACGGACGCCATCCTTGGCGTCACCCTTGAGGGCATCATCACGAGCTGGAACCCGGGCGCTGAGAAGATGTTCGGCTACTCCAGCCAGGAGATGATCGGCGAATCCGTTCTTACCGTGAGTCCCAAGAACCAGCTCGACGAAGCAGCCGCCCTCATGGCGAAGGCCACGGAGGGCCAAACTGTCGAACGCCATGAGAGCGTTCGGGTCCGGCGGGACGGAACGACGTTCCCGGTCTCGCTGACCATCTCACCGATCCTCGACGCGGACGGCTCTGTCATCGGCGCGTGCGGGATCGTCCGCGACCTGACTGGTCAGCGGCGGGACCAGCGCGAGATCGCCGACTGGCGAGACAAGGCGTTCACGTGGATGGAGGATCTCGAGCAGTCCCAGCGGCTCAGCGTGATGCGTGATTTCGAGCGTGAGCTCAAGGTGATCGACCTGCAGCAGGAGATCGAGCGCCTCAGGCGCCTCGCTGGGCTGGACCCACGCGATCTTGGGGACGAGCGCCAGCCGTGATCGGACACGGTCGCTGTCTAGCCCAGGTAGTTGGACGAGTCGCTGTAACGGCCCCGGGGCGGGCCCTGTGATCGACCCATCTGTTCCATAGTGAGCGGTCGGGAGAACTGCGGTTGGGCCACCGTGGCTACATGGGTGGCTCCGTGCTGGGCGAATGCGCGCTGGGTTTTGAGCTGTGCTGAGGGAGTTGGGCGTCCTGCTGCGGCTGGGCTGGCGGACTGGGTGGGCATGGGCGACTCGGTGGTTGCGCTGACAGGCTCGTGATGGCGAGGTCTTGTCGAGGCGTGTGGCTTGGGGACGTCGAACACGGCCCAGACGACCTTGCCAACGGGGGCCGTGGGCAGGACCCCGAAGGCACGTGAGAGGCCGGAGACGATGGTGAGCCCGCGGCGGTGTCGGTCAAAGTCATAGTGCTGTGGGTGCGGCAGGTCGGAGCTCCGGTCCGCAACGGTCAGGCGTAGTGCTGTCATGTTCCAGGCAAGGGACACGTCGATGTCGGTGACGGCATGCAAGGCCGCGTTGGTCACGAGTTCGCTGACCACCAAGCAGACACAGGGAATTGACGAGCCCAGCTTCCATTTCAGCAAGGTACGAGTGACGAAGTCCCGCGAGTCGCGGGCAGCGGTTTGCTGTGGCGCGAGGTGTATCCGCTCAACGGCCGGCGTGGGGGACGCCAGTATTTCTGCCACCGCAGTAAGTGCCGACTTGGTCACGATGAGGTGCGCGCCCAGGGGGTGGGCCTTCAGCGCCGAGAGAACCCGCGAGTCTCGGCATGCCACGGCGACCGGAGTCCCGGGCCAGTCCTGCACGTGCCGTCCTGCGGTCGCGAGCATGTCCACCGCGTCTGGGTCGGCATCCTCGAGCACGGCGGACAGGTCGCAAGCCACGCCGCGGGGCCCGTCGGACAAAGCCAGCTGGATCGCTCGATCCAGATCCTCGACCACATCGCCCAGCCGGCCGGCTACCTCAAGGACCACAACGTCGTCCAGGGCGTACATCCTGACTTGCTGCAGCATTGGACTCGCGGCCATGTGGTCGGGAGTCCGGGCCCGGAACCTGTCACGGGCGCTGTCCAAGAGGCCCAGGAGAGCGTGTTGCGGGTTATTCGACGGCTGAGTCATGGCGAACTCTCTTCCGTGGCCTCTGGTACGCAGCACAGGGACCACAACGCCCGGAGTGGCCCCGGACCAGCCACACCTCCAAGGATGGAAGTGCTCATATACCAACGCTACGCTTGCGATACGTCGAAACACATAGTCAGAAAAGCGCATGCGTCGCAAGGCTCAAGCCAGCGGGCAGCGGATCTGCTCAAGCAAGATCCCGTAGTCAACTCACGATTGGCGAGTATGCCCCTGGGGAACAAAGGCCATGGGAATCAGCACCCGTGACTGCGGTCTTCTGACTATGTCTTTGAGCGTATTTCGAGCGTAGCGTTGGTATTGCTGCACTTCCGCCTCGGAAGCGTCGGCTGGTCCGGCAATACTCCGGGCTTTGGTGGTTCTCGCCCCAGTGGCGCGGACCACGGAGAAGAGCGCGTCATGACTCAGCCGTCCCGGAGAACGTCGCACACGCAAGGATCGACGCAGGCTGTCGGGGGTGCCAGGCGCGACTTGGTGCGCGACGTCATGACCCGAGACGTCCGGGTGGCCTGTCCCGAAACGACCCTCCGTGAGCTCGTCCGCACGATCGGGGATCACCATGTGCACGCGCTGCCCGTGGTCGATGACGCGCGGCGTGTGCTCGGCATAGTCGCCGTGAGCGACCTGCTGGGCGATGAGTTGACTGCAGAGCATGTTCGGACGCGTCTGCAGCATCGTGGACGAGTGCGGTCGGTCGGGTTGACGGCAGCCGAGATCATGACGTCGCCCGCGGTAACCATCGACCAAGAGCAGCCGCTCAGCCAGGCCGCGCGAGTAATGCACCAACGGCACATCGGCCGACTGCCAGTGGTCGATCGCGACGGTCGATTGATCGGGATCGTGACTCGCAGTGACCTTCTCACGGTCTTCCTTCACTCCGACGAGGACCTGCTCGCTGCGGTCAAGGAGGCCATCGCCTTGGTGGACAGCTCCGCCTCGCCCGCGATCTCGGCAACGGTCAGTCACGGCGTCGTGGTGCTGCAAGGGTCGGTCCTGCTGCTCAGCCAGGTGTTGGTCGTCAGCGACTTTGTCCGTCGGGTCCCAGGCATCGTGCGTATGGACGTTGAGGTGACCGCGGTATATGACGACGTGCACTCCACCATGGCCGGTCCGGGACCCACCTAGCGATAACCCATCCCGCCTTCCCCGGAGCGAGCATGCGGCGTTGCCCCTTTGGAGCTGGTCCCGATCGCACTCTTCTGCTTGATATGTGCCTTCTTGTCGTAGACCGATGCTCTCGTGGAGACGCGGGCGCCAGGTGTGGCGATCGTTGTGAGCGCTGTTGCTAACCAAGAGTCCTGCCGCTACTTGAGGCGGGCCTCAAGGCCAGATCACCTCAGGCCACTCCTCTTTCAGGACGCTGAAAACGACGGAGTCGCGGAAGGTGCCGTCCTCGCGCCTCACATCGCGACGGAGTATGCCTTCGCGTCTAGCCCGGGCGTTCGATCGCGCCAGGTAATCGTTCCGATCTACCCCACCCGCCTCATCTTGCTGCTGCGCTCAGATCCAGCTGACGTGCTGTCGCAGATAGAGGAATCCCACGAACGCGAACACATCGAGCAGGAAGTGGGCGACGACCAGCGGCAGGACCCGACGGGTCCGTTGGAACCACCAGGCGAAGATAAGCCCCATCACGAGGTTGCCGACGAAGCCGCCGAGCCCTTGATACAGGTGATAGCTCCCCCGCAGCACCGCGCTCGCCCCCAGCGCTCGACCGTTCGACCATCCCATCTGACGCAGCCGGGTCAGCAGGTACCCGACAACAACGATCTCCTCCAGCGCACCGTTCTGGGCAGCCTGGAGCAGGAGGAGAGGGACGCGATACCAGGTGTCCGGGACGTCCACGACTGCCAGACTGGCGCTGACGCCGAGGTTGTGGGCGGCCCAGACCAAGATGAGTCCAGGTATGCCGACAAGCGCGGCAAAGCCCGCACCCTGCAACAGCTCTCGGGGCGCGGGGCGACGATGAAGGCCGATCCCGAACCCAGAAATCGCGGGGTCGCGCGAGAGCAGCACCAGGACCAGCAGCACCGGCATGAGCCCCGCAACGAGGCCCGTGACGTCGTAGGCGATGTCGAGCCCCATGTGAGAGGTCTTCGCACCCGAAGCGACAGTTGCAGTGGTCGCCGCGATGCCA
Organism: Dermatophilaceae bacterium; assembly: GCA_036565395.1. Lineage (GTDB taxonomy): Bacteria > Actinomycetota > Actinomycetes > Actinomycetales > Dermatophilaceae > UBA4719. Next base: position 5,122 of record DATCNE010000206.1, on the reverse strand, counting down.
CCCTTGACGGTCAGCTCGGCCCTCAGATAGCTCAGCAGGGCATAGACGCCGGACAGCCCCAAGGAGACGCCGAGCACGGCAAGGACCTCGGGAGCGCGGCGCAGCGCTGGTGGGTTCGCCGTCTCGGCTGAGGGGATCACGCTGTCAGTCTGCCGGAACCGCTCGGCGCCTAGGGACGTCTCATCGACATGAACCGCAGCCGATGGGTCCCCGTCGCCGCGATCGCGACCGTCGCGGTGCTTGCGGTACTCGCAGTGATCGCGGCGGTCATCGGCGTATCACTTCGGGCGAATGACAGGAGTGGCTCCGGGCCGCCGTCGCTCGGGAATCGCGAGGCCTTCGCCTTCGACGCGGCCTATGCCGATGCCGACCCTAAGGTGCTTGTCGTCCAGTACGGCGACTCAGGGAGCTGCCCGAGCGAGGCAGTGCGCCACGACGTCGCCGAGCGGCCCGGCCGGGTCGTCGTCACGCTCACCCGCACCCCGATGCCGACCGACCGGGCCTGCACCGCGGACTACCAGATCAAGCTGGTTCGGATCGCGCTCACGGCCCCGTTGGGCAGCCGCGAAGTCGTCGACGGATCCCGCACGGTGCCAGTGCCCATCACGACCAACAGCCCGCCCTTCGGCTGAGCTTGTCCTGGACAGCTGGTCGCCGCCAGCGGTCGAGGTTTCGGTGGGGGACGACCTGCGGTCGAGATCCCCGGGGGGGGACGTATTGCCCTATCCATCCATGTCGACCGCGGCGATCTGGAAGCCCTTGGGCACCTATTCACCTGCCGCGCTCGCAGCCCAGCCCGCTGCGCTCGCCGCTGGCAAGGACGCGGCCGTGCTGGACGTGTCGGCCAGGCCAACCAGGAGCGTTACAGGTCCTTGCGGCGGAACGCGAGCGCCGCCGAATACGACCAATGCGCGCTTTGCTCAGTTCAGACCGCTCATTGGACCAATAATCTGCCCCGGAACCGGCCTCAACTGAGCAAACCGGCCTGAAGTGAGCAAAGGTGGCAGGCTGGTCTGGTCATGACGAACGGCGACGTCCTCGCGCGTTTCTCCCCCGCGACCAGAGACTGGTTCAGCGGCAGCTTTGCCGCGCCCACACCCGCACAGGTCGGGGCGTGGGACGCCATCAGCTCCGGCGACCACACCCTCGTCGTGGCGCCCACCGGCTCAGGCAAGACGCTCTCGGCGTTCCTCTGGGCGCTGGACCTTCTGGCGTCCACCCCCCTGCCGGCCGAGCCCCTGCGCCGGTGCCGCGTCCTCTACATCTCGCCGATGAAAGCTCTTGCCGTGGACGTCGAACGCAACTTGCGCTCGCCCCTGATCGGCATCGGTCACGCCGCCACCCGGCTGGGGCTCGCCAAGCCCGAGGTCAGCGTCGCGATCCGGTCCGGTGACACCTCATCGGCTGACCGCAGGCTGTTCGCCCGGCGACCCGCCGACGTTCTCATCACCACTCCCGAGTCGCTCTTCCTGATCCTGACCTCGAAGGCACGTGAGGCTCTCATCGGCGTCGAGACCGTCATCCTGGACGAGATCCACGCCATCGCAGGGACCAAGCGCGGGGCTCACCTGGCAGTGAGTCTCGAACGGCTGGATGCCTTGCTGGACAAGCCTGCTCAGCGAGTGGGCCTCTCCGCGACCGTGCGGCCGGTCGAGGCCGTCTCGCGCTTCCTGGCCGGGGGTCGCCCTGTCACGGTCGTCCAGCCGCCGTCGACCAAGGAGTGGGACCTCCAGGTGGTCGTCCCCATCCCCGACATGTCATCCCTTGGCGAGGTGACCGCGGACGTCGGCGGCGCGGCTGCCGGCCCGGAGCGCCGGGCCTCGATCTGGCCACACGTCGAGGAGCGCATCGTCGACCTGATCGCGCAGCATCGCTCGACCCTGGTGTTTGCCAACTCCCGCCGCTTGGCGGAGCGCCTGACCGCTCGGCTCAATGAGATCTGGGAGGAGCGCATCGAGCTCGAATCCCTTGCCACTGAAGGCAATCCGGACTCAACGGTCGCAGTCACCTCGCACACCCGCCGTGCCGACACTGCCCGGACGCCCGCGGAAATGATGGCGCAGGCAGGCACGTCGAGAGGCGCTCCGGCGGTGCTGGCCCGCGCACACCACGGCTCGGTGAGCAAGGAGCAGCGCGCCCTGATCGAGGAGGACCTCAAGGCCGGTCGCCTCCCCGCAGTGGTCGCCACCAGCTCGCTCGAGCTCGGCATCGACATGGGCGCCATTGATCTCGTCATCCAGGTGGAGTCGCCGCCGAGCGTGGCCAGCGGGCTGCAGCGGGTCGGGCGAGCCGGTCACCAGGTGGGCGCGGTGTCCCGCGGAGTGCTCTTCCCCAAGTTTCGCGGCGACCTCGTCCAGACCGCCGTGGTGGTCGACCGGATGCGTGCCGGTGCGATCGAGTCGCTGCGCGTGCCAACCAACCCTGTCGACGTTCTCGCCCAGCACATCGTCGCCATGTGCGCGATGGACGAATGGGCCGTTGATGACCTGGAGACGTTGGTACACAAGGCTGCTCCGTTCGCCGCACTCCCCCGGTCGATCCTGGAGTCGGTCCTCGACATGCTGTCCGGGCGTTACCCGAGTGACGAGTTCGCTGAGCTGAGACCGCGACTCGTCTGGGACCGCGTCACTGGCACGCTCACCGGCCGGCCCGGAGCGCAGCGGCTCGCCGTCACCAGCGGGGGCACCATCCCGGACAGGGGCCTGTATGCCGTGTTCCTCGCCTCGGGCGAGGGCACGGGGCGCCGCGTCGGCGAGCTCGACGAGGAGATGGTCTACGAGTCGCGCATCGGCGATGTATTCACCCTCGGTACCTCGACCTGGCGGATCGAGGACATCACCCACGACAAGGTTCTCGTCACTCCGGCGCCCGGCCAGCCCGGCAAGCTGCCGTTCTGGAAGGGCGACTCCCTGGGCCGGCCGGTCGAGCTGGGGCGTGCCGTAGGCGAGTTCGTCCGTGAGATCGGCAGGCTCGGTCCCGACAAGGCGCGAGCCCGGGTGACCGCAACGGGCCTCGATGCCTGGGCCACGGACAACCTGCTCACCTATATCGACGAACAGCGCGAGGCCACCGGGCATGTCCCCGACGACCGCAACATCGTGGTCGAGCGGTTCCGGGACGAGCTGGGCGACTGGCGCGTGGCGGTTCACTCCCCCTTCGGCGCACAGGTGCATGCGCCGTGGGCATTGTGTGTCACGGCCAGGATGCGCGAGCGGTTCGGCGTCGACGTGCAGGCCATGCATGGCGATGACGGCATCGTGTTCCGGCTGCCGGACATCGAGTTCGACGACGCTGGGTCAAACGGCTGCGGGTCGACCGGCAGCGGGTCGACCGGCAGCGGGTCGACCGGCACGTCGTCGATCGGCACCAGATCGACTGGCATCGGGCTCGAGCTGATGTCCCTGATCGCGCTCGACGCGGATGACGTGGACGATCTCGTCACTACCGAGATCGGCGGATCCGCTTTGTTTGCAGCGCGTTTCCGCGAGTGCGCGGCACGTGCGCTGTTGCTGCCCCGCCGTCGTCCCGATCGCCGTCAGGCGCTGTGGCAACAACGTCAGCGGTCGGCCCAGCTGCTCGCGGTGGCAGCTCAGTACGCGTCGTTCCCGATCATCCTGGAGACGGTGCGCGAGTGCGTGCAGGACGTGTTCGACGTGCCGGGCCTCACCGCGTTGATGCGCGACATCGGGTCTCGCAAGGTGCGCCTCGTCGAGGTCGAGACCCCGATGCCGTCACCGTTCGCCCGCAGCCTGATGTTCGGCTATGTCGCGCAGTTCCTCTACGAAGGCGACTCACCCCTGGCCGAGCGACGTGCCGCGGCGTTGTCACTCGACCCGACGTTGTTGGCCGAGCTGCTCGGTCGTGGTGAGGGCGCTGCCCTGCGCGACCTGCTCGACCCTGAGGCGCTGGCGCGGACCGAGTCCGAGCTGCAGCGCCTGGCTGAGGGACGGCGTTGCCGAGGCATGGAGGATGTCGCAGATCTGTTGCGGGTGCTGGGTGCTCAACCACTTCAGGCCATCCTCGAGCGCTGTGTCGAAGGATCCACAGCCAAGGATGTGTCAGCATGGCTGGTCGACCTCGAGAGCGACCGGCGGCTGATCCGGATGCGCATCGGCGGCGAGGAGCGCTGGGCCGCCATCGAGGACGCGGGACGGCTGCGTGACGCGTTGGGCGTCGCCTTGCCGGTGGGCGTGCCCCAGACCTTCCTCGAGCCGGTTCCGGATCCGCTGGGCGATCTGGTGGCCCGCTACGCCAGGACGCACGGCCCCTTCACCGCCCGGGACGTCGCCGCGTGGCTCGGCCTCGGGATGGCAGTCGTGGCCGACGTTCTGCGACGGCTCGTGGCCTCAGACCGGGTCGTGGAGGGCGAGCTGCGCCCGATCGAGTGCGGTGGTGGCGTCCACGGAACCGACTTCTGCGACGCCGAGGTTCTGCGCACCCTTCGTCGGCGCTCGCTGGCGACACTTCGGGCCGAGGTCGAGCCCGTTCCGGCCGTCGATCTGGCCCGCTTCCTGCCCTCCTGGCAGGGAGTCGGCACCGGTTTGCGTGGTACGGAAGGCGTGCTGCGTGCCGTCGAGCAGCTTGCTGGAGCGGTGTTGCCGGCCAGCGCGTTGGAGACGCTCGTGCTGCCCAGCCGCGTGGCGGCATACAGCCCGGCCTTGCTCGACGAGCTCACCGCAAGAGGGGACGTAATCTGGCGCGGGCACACTTCCCTGCCCGGCGACGACGGCTGGGTCTCGCTGCACCTTGCCGAGACCGCCCACCTGACCTTGGCGGCTCCGTCCGAGGAGCTCGACCTCACCGACCTGCACCACAACGTGCTTGATGCCCTCGCCGGCGGCGGCGCCTTCTTCTTCCGCACCCTCTCGGACGCCGTGGCCAGCACGGACGACCAATCGCTGACGGGGGTCCTGTGGGACCTGATCTGGGCAGGCCGCATCAGCAACGACACCCTTGCTCCATTGCGGGCACTGCTCTCGGGCGGGCGCACCGCACACAAACCCCGACGCACGGCGCCGCGTTCGACCCGCTACGCCGGCGGAGGCGGCAGCCTCGGGGCGCTCTCGGGTCGACGACTCTCGACCGGACGGGCGTCCATGCCCTCGCGCACCGGGCCCCCGAC
>DATCNE010000205.1:0-2250 GCA_036565395.1 Dermatophilaceae bacterium | reverse complement strand
CGCCAGCTCTCTGCGCTCAGCGACGTCGGCCAGCGCGTATGTGTCGACGGTGGCGACTCTGGTCTTGTCGCTTCGCCCCGCCGGATAGTTCCACCTTATGCACGCCCGGGTCACGTCAGGAGCCCTGGTGTCCGCGCTGCTTCTACACCATCACCGGCGTGTCGTCACTCGACGCGCCGTGAACTATGACTTTGCCGGGGCCCTGCCCCAATGGCGTTAAGTTTAGGTCGGTAGGGGCAGTCTCCAGAATATGATCTTCGTTCTGGGAGTCAGGGGTGGCCTGTCTGCGGGTTTCTTGGTGCGGAAGCGGCCTCCGGGTCGTTTCTGGGCGCGGGCGTAGGAGCGTGGCGGGCGCAGGGGGACGAGGTGGCGGGGGTGGGTGATCTCGGCGATCAGGTCGTCGTGGAGGTCGGCGAGGTCAGTGGGGGGAAAACGCCGCGGCGTCGCTGACGCGGGCGGCGATGGCTTCCTTGGCGCGGGTAAAGGATATCCGGTCGGGGTCGAGTCCTTCCGCGGCGGCGGCGTGACAGATCAGGGTGCGGATGGCCTGGTAGGTGCACAGCAGCGCGTAGAGCTCCTGGCGGATCATGTCGGGGCTCTTGGAGCGCAGTACGACGCCGGGACCGCCGCGCACACCGGTCTCCAGCTCGGCGAACGCGGTCTCGATCTGCCAACGCTGCGCGTAGGCATCGGCGGCCTGGTGGCCGCTCAGCTGCTGGGGGTCGAGCAGGTCGGTGACCAGGCAGAACAGCTCAGAGACGTCGGTGCCGGCTTCGGTGGACACGGAGTACTCGATGACCCGGACGGTGATCCCCGGGATGTCCGCGCCGAACTTACCGCGCCGGCGCAGCCGCCGGGACGCATTGGGGTCGGCGACCCGGGAGGTGTAGGTGCCATCGTCGAGCACGGAAACCACGGGTAGGTCGATGTCGGATTTGGCACGCCAGAGGACGTGTGCGCCCGTGGCCAGGGTCTGGGTCAAGGCGGCGTGGGACAGGAAGTTACGGTCGGCGACGACCAGCAGACCCTGACCCAGCAACGGAGTCAGCTCACCGGTGAGCCCCTGCTCCCCGGTGCTGATGCCCGCGCAGCGGGCACCCATCACCGCCCGGGACCCGCACTCGGCCAACGCCACCACCCGCACCTGCGGGAACGCCCCCGCCCCGGCCCCGCCACCCGGGCGCCCGAACGCAGCCGCGTTCGCCGCCGTGTCGGGCACGTCCATCGTCAACCCGTCGAAGGCGACCAGCCGCAGACCCGCCACGTACGCCCAGCCGTCCTCCTGCCCGGCCAACGGCCCAGCGACCCGCTCCAACAGGTCGGCCATCACCTGCCAGCCCAACCGCGAACGGGCCATCGAGATCGCCGCCGGCGACGGCGACATCCCCACCGCCACCCGCATCCGGAAGCTCTTCGCCCAGTCCAGCCCGCCCACCAGCTTGGTCCACACCTGTCCGTAACTGGACTGGAAGAACACGATCATCGCCAAGTTGTAGTACACGACCACCCTGGCCGGCAGCACCCGAATCCGCTGCTCACGCACACCCGCCGCAGCCACCACCTCATCAACCAAGTCCGGCGGGAACACCTTCGTCAACACCCCCACAGCGATCTGACCGGGCAACCGGTCCTCACCCAACCCCGCGATCTGCTGCCCCACACGCGCCATGCCAAGACCCTAGCGCACTGGAGGCTAAATTAACGCCATTGGGGCTGGTCCGGTGTCTCCCGGAAAACGTTCGGCAAGACGTCCGAACGGTGCCGGGCATTCACCATCGCTTTTATCAAACGCGCGTACCCGGACTTACCACTCCCGTTGTCCCCATATATAACCGTCAGCCCGCTTGCACCAAAGTCGAGGCGCTGCTCATCCACGAGCGCATTCACTCCATGCAGATCGTCGAGCGCCGCAAGATCGACCTGCTCGGCTACGGACGACTTCACCTGGATGTTCTTGGCTTCCTGGGTAGGCGCGCTGGTATTACCGGCCAGGACCTCGTCGACGAGACCAGCGATGGCTTCCGATCCGTGCGCGTCACCGTTGGCGAGCGCGACCAGGACCTCTTGCTGCCACCCTGGGCGCTCCAGCCCCCACGCGATGATGTCGCTCTGGATCGTCATAACTCATGATGTTATCCGCGCGCACGATTGACGTTGATGGATTGTGTCGACGGCAAGACTGGTGTGGGCGTCTTCTTCCTCACGGGCGTGGTGGGTTCGGTCGGGCTGGCCGCTTCGGGCCAGGGGACG
>DATCNE010000204.1:0-15018 GCA_036565395.1 Dermatophilaceae bacterium | reverse complement strand
GGCGATTCGGGAGGCACGGACTCGAGGATCGCCGCGGCGAGGGTGGTGTCCTCCTCGATGACGGCGTCGACAACCAGGCGCAGCGTGGTCACCGCGTGCTCGCGGGCCTTCCCGACCGGGGTGAACCGGGCCATGTTGCTGCGTTCGACGGCGCGGTTCATCGCCGCCTGCAGTGTCTCCAGGTCGGGCACATCAATGTCATCGACGTCGATGCCCTCCTCCGCCAACAGCGGTGCGAGCTCGCGCAACATCTCGTTGGCCAGCCCCGGCTTGTGCTGGATCTGCGGCGCCCCGGGAGGTGGTTCCGGGCTGCGCCGGCGCATGTCGGCCATGTGCTCATCCTTGCAGGCGCGCGACTGGCCGCCGGCTCACCCGAGTTCGCCTTCCTGCAGGAGGGACCCTCCCGCGAATGGCGAGATGCCCAGCCGAGCGTTCTGGGGTAAGTGGTTCAGGTCAGTGCGACTAACTCAAAGAGGTCTGCGGGCACGTCACGCGAAACGCGGTGAACTCACCGAAGACTGATGAAGAAGCCCCCCGGCGTCGCGCCACGTTACGGTCACCTCCGACGCTTGGCTGATGGTTCGATGGTCTGTCTGGACAGCAGTCTGGTTGGGGCGCAGTTTCCAGGAGGCGTCGGTAGGGTCTCGAATGAGGATCGAATCAGGCTCTTGGGTGGAGAGGTTGAAGCACAACTGTCAATCGGCGGCTTGTCGCAGTAGTTCATTCGGTCAGATTTGTCGGATTCAACAGACGCGGCGACGCGGTTGCTTCTACGGTTCGTCCTGAACACCACCGCCTTTGCGGCTGGTGGGATTGTCGCCGCCTTTGAATGGCCCCGCGCCGCGAGACGCAGCGATCCGGTCAGTTCCTTAGGCGGGTTCACGTTGTCGATATCGACCAGGGAAGGGGCGAGTTGAGAGCCGTCCGCACGCACTACGAGATTCTCGGGGTCGCACAGACTGCTTCCGAGGCGGAGCTCAGGGCGGCATACCGGCGACTCCTTCGTCAGGCGCACCCGGACATGGGCGGTTCGTCGGCAATCCTGGACCTTGTGAACGAGGCGTACGACGCTCTCAAGGACCCCGTCAAACGGTCCCAGTACGACGCGACTCTGCGCCAGGGCACGAGCACGGCCGAGTCTGACTCAACAGCGCCGCGGCAGCCACCGAGGACCAGCCAACCTCATGAGCCACCACCCGCGCCGCCATTTGGTCGATTCGAAGATCGCCCTTCCGCGACAAAGGCTCGAACGACTTACACAGGCGTGCCTCGTTCCCGCTCTGGTCGAGTTCCTCAATGGGTCGTCGACGAGGCACTGGGCCGTCCTCCGCGACATTCTGTGCCGTGGCGGGGCACCTACGAGTCGGCACTGGCCGAACAGCGCCGAAGTCGCGAACGGCAGCGGAGACACGGACAGCGCAGAAGTCACGGATGGCGGTGGTGGTCGCGGGGTGTCATGCCAGCGCTCGTTGTTCTGGCGATCGTGGGTGCCGCTGCGTGGTTGCAGTCCAGCGGCACCCTGAAGCCAGCGGTCGGTAACGCGCTGACATCGCGCCCGGCGAACTGGCCGACACCCGGTCAAGAGGAATCTGATCACCCTCTGGGCGTGCCAGCCCCCCTGGTTGGATCCAGCGGCTCGTACCGCTTCGCCGCCCACCAATCCGATGGCGCAACCCCTGTGGCCTATGACCCGTGCCGCCCGATCCACTATGTGATTCGACAACAGGGTCAACCTGCAGGCGGCGCCAAGATCGTCACGGACGCAGTCAAGCGCGTCTCCCAGGCAACGGGTCTGCGCTTTGTGTACGACGGCGCAACCTCCGAAGCTCCGTCGCGCCAGCGCGCGTCCTACCAACCCGATAGGTACGGGAACCGCTGGGCACCTGTCCTCATCTCATGGGTCACCCCGAATGAGAACCCCGACTTTGCCGCTGATGTGACAGGTGAAGGCGGCAGCACCCGCACCGGTCTCCCCAACCGGCCCAGCGCTTTTGTCACCGGCGCAGTGGAGCTGGATGCCGGACAGCTGACCCGCGTCCTCCAACGCCCGGGCGGTAACCGGGTCGTCCGGGCCGTCGTGCTGCACGAACTCGGGCACCTCGTGGGACTCGACCACGTCACCGCTGCCAACCAACTGATGTATCCGCAAACCCGACCCGGTGTGATCGATTTCGGCGCGGGAGACCTCACCGGCCTAGCGGCGCTCGGGAGAGGCACCTGCCTGCCCGACATGTGACCGAACCGCGGCCCAGACTGCTCACTGCGCCGACAGCCCCGACGTGAGGGATCGAGGTCAGCTCAACAGCGTTTCGGGGGTAGCGGACACGTGACGGACGTCGTACTCGACCCACGGCACCGAGGCGAACCGGAGGTCAAGAGGGGTGAAGGTCCTCCTCGACTGCCAGGTGGGGGCGCCCTCGGGTGATCCGCGGTACAGCCCCCGCGCAGCACGTCGGACCCGTTCGTATTGCACTGGCCAGCCGACCTGAAGCCCGATCTGGTCCAAAACTGACCGATCGCGGCCGAGAACCCGAGTCACGGTGTCGACCGCCGGCAAAGCGTTTGACTTGTCGGAGTTGCAGCGCTCGCACGCCGGCACGAGATTGGCCAGTCCATCGATCGCGACGCGTGACCAAGGGAGCACATGGTCGATGGGACTGCTCGATGCCAGTCCGGCGCCACAGTAGAAGCACCTCGCCCCAAAAGCATCCAGAAGCGCTGAGCGAATCGGCCTAAGCGAGATGCGCTCTCTCCCAAAGAGATGGCCCGCGACGTCCTGACCCTCATCAGCAAGGCCGGCGTTGAGCTTGACCACATCCTGGATCCACAAGATCTCCAGCGTGGGCTTCAGCAGCCCGGATAACCGGGCCAGTCCGGAGGCAACGCCGGGGTACAGGGTGATAGCCCCGCCGTTCTCGTTGATGGTTCGCCACGAGACGCGGTCGTGCAGCCAGATGTCGTCATAAAGGAATGGCGGACCCGAGGCCGCGCCCGTCACTCGTTGAAGTCGATGGAGTGGCTGCTGCGCGAGCGTGAGTGCGATGTCAGCAATCGCGCTGCCGTATGCCGGCTGTAGTCGTTCGCGCGCCACGGCCGGGCTGGCGATGTGGCTCGCTGCAGCCTCGTCTCGAAGTCGCTGGACGGCGCGCAGAACGCGGGCATTGGGTTGGCTCGACTGACGTAGCTGGCCGAAGCCCTGAAGCGGCACCACCTGGCGCCAATACGTCTCCAGGACTCGCTCGGCCAAACTGGTGATCGGGATCGTGAGTTGGTCATTGGGGTTGTCGGGAAGGTACTCGACGGAGTGATCGACGAGGGCCATCAACGTCGCCAGTTTGTAGGTGGCCGTGCGCAGGCCGGTCTCCAACACAGCAACAACCCGTTGGCCGAGGGCTAGCGGGTCAATCGTGTGATCAGTCATCGGTCTTGAACCGGTGCTCGCATGGTGCCGAGAGTATCCGCCGCTTCCAACCCAGCCTGGCGAACGGGCTACGGGCGCGTACGCACAACGAATCACACCGAGAGGAAGACAGAGTCCATTTGCCACTCGAGGAACTCGGCGCGGGGGCGATCCGCCGCGCGAGTCGGCATGACAGCGAGGGGCTCCCTTTCCCGGGAGTAGAACTCCTCGCCATTGCCAAAGTCTGACCGGAGACGAGGACTCACCCTCAGCCGTCGCTTAGGATCCACGCCGATGTACCCGCAGTCGAAGAGCGTGTGAATGTCCGATCGCAGCAACAGTCCGTTATCGACTCGGTTCTGCCCATTGCACGACACCGGACGAATGTGCGCCGCCTGCAGCGTCGGCTGGATCTTGGCACCAGTGATTGCGCATCGGCGCTGGTAGGCGGTCAAAACCACTGCCTTGAATGCCTGCTGGCCCAGCTGTGGCGCGACCAGTCGCGGATCCCCGAAGACCGGTCCTGGCACCAACGTGGGTGCCTGCGAGTGCAACAGGAGCGACTCGAGGACACTCTCCAGATATGAACCCGGAGCGAAGTCGTACGACTTCCCTGACACGATGTTGGCTGCGAAATCTGGCGGGGGCGCGACACTGTCAGCCTCGTCCACAAAGAAGACGTCACGAAGCAGGATGCAGCCGATATCCGGGTCCTCCAACGGTTCCAAAGCGCGCGTTCTGTAGCCACCGATGACGGCTCGCATCGCCTCGAGGCTGGGCACCCCGTTTGCCTCTCCGAAGAAATCCCAAGCTTCGGAGAGCCGCAGTTTCGTCGACCCGCTGAGGAAGCCACCACCGACGAGACGGTCGTTGGGACGATGCGTCTTGAAGACAAACGGCTCACCCGACGACAACGCGCCAAAGCCGTGGCCACTGGGACGCCAGAAGTTGACCTCGTTCAGGTCTGGACGGGCGCGCAGGAAGTGGTACCAACTCGAGTCGGTCACACCTACGAAGGCCCGCACGGCGCCAGTGTAGGGATTGGCGGACCGCTCGTCTTGAGGTTCCGCCAGGCCGGGCATCCTCAATCTGACGACCTCCGTCACTTCGGCGTGGCAAGCTGACGACGAATCCGCGACGCGAAGGGTGCAGGGGTGCTCGAGGGACTGTACGAAAGCCTGTTGACGACGAGGCTCCAAACCATGCTCGACGAGGTCGCAGGTTCGGGACTGACCTCGAACACCCACCTCGTGGACGCCGCCGAGCAGCCTGATGTGCTCGCACGACACATCCGTGACGCAGTGGTCCGAGCGCTGGCCGCAGAGTCGAACGCGGATCGTCGGCGCGACCTGGTGAACGCGCTCCTACAGCAGCTCGGTGCACACGACGACCAGCTCGCTGTATCGCCAAGTCAACTCCTCTCGCTGGTCGCCCCCGCCGCCCCGGGCTCACCAGTTCGGAACACCAACCGCCCTGCGACGCCTTTATCCGACGCGGCCTTGCTGACGAATGCCCACGGCGAGCCTTCCTTAGGCCACGAGATCAGGGCGGAACTGGACAGCGCCGATCAAGTCGACCTGCTGTGCGCCTTCGTCAAATGGTACGGATTGCGAGTCATCGAGCCGCAGTTGCTGGACCTCAAACGGCGTGGCGCCCCGCTACGAGTGATCACCACCACGTACATGGGTGCCACCGAGCGCCGCGCCCTTGATCGTCTTGTCCGCGACTTTGGCGCTGAGGTCAAGATCCAGTACGACTCCGTGCGCACCCGTCTTCACGCCAAGGCCTGGCTCTTTCGTCGCAACACCGGGTTCAACACGGCGTACGTCGGTTCCTCGAACCTCTCCCGTTCCGCCATGCTGGAGGGCGTCGAATGGAACGTTCGGCTTTCCGCGATTGCCACTCCGCCTTTGATCCAGAAGTTCTCAGCAACCTTCGAAACCTATTGGAACGACTCGACATTCGAGAGCTATGACCCGGATCGCGATCGTGATCGGCTGGACGACGCACTCGCGGAGGCGTCTGGCCGGAGGCAAACCGATCGGGTGACGTTGTCGTTGTCTGGACTCGAGGTCCGGGCATATCCCCATCAAGCCGAGATCCTGGAGAGGCTCACAGTTGAGCGGGTGGTTCATGACCGTCACAGAAACCTCGTAGTTGCCGCGACTGGCACCGGGAAGACCGTCATTGCCGCGTTGGACTATCGCAGCCTCTGCCCAGCACCCCCGAACGAGCGTCCCTCGCTGCTGTTTGTGGCCCATCGCGAGGAGATCCTGAGACAGTCCCTGCGCACGTACCGCGAGGTACTTGCAGACCCCGCCTTCGGTGAGCTGTATGTCGGCGGCGCACGCCCCGAGCGGTGGCGCCATGTCTTCGCCTCCGTGCAGTCCCTGACTGCGTATGGCGTCACCAACATCCCGGCAGATGCCTACGACGTAGTTGTCATCGACGAGTTCCACCATGCGCAGGCGATGACCTACCGCCGGATCATTGGCCATCTGGCGCCGCGCGAGCTGCTCGGGCTGACTGCCACACCAGAGAGGGCAGACGGAACTGACGTCCGCTCCTTCTTCGGTGGACGAATCGCCGCCGAGCTGAGGCTCTGGGATGCCCTGAGCGCGGACTTGCTCTGCCCTTTCCACTACTTCGGCGTAGGCGACGGTGTCGATCTAAGCCATCTGGAATGGAGCAAGGGCGTGTACGACCAGGCGGCCCTTTCTGGCGTCTACACGGGCAACGATGCTCGCGCCCGAATCGTCCTGAAGCAGGTGCTCGACAAGGTCTCGGACGTTCATTCGATGCGCGCCCTCGGCTTCTGCGTCTCGATTGCGCATGCCGAGTACATGGCTCACGTCTTCAACGAGGCGGGGATCCCCTCCCTCACGGTCACAAGTGGGCCTGGGTCGGCCGACCGCGCAGATGCCCTGCGTCGATTGGCTGCCCGCGAGGTCAACGCCATCTTCACCGTCGACGTGTTCAACGAGGGTGTCGACATTCCCTCAATGGACACCGTGCTCTTCCTTCGACCCACTGAGAGTGCAACCGTCTTCCTGCAACAGCTCGGTCGCGGCCTTCGCCGAGCACTGGACAAACCAGTTCTCACGGCCATCGACTTCGTCGGTCATCAGCGCAAGGAGTTCCGTTTCGACACTCGTTACCGTGCGATCACCGGGGCCACGAAGACCGGTCTCCAGCATCAGGTCGAGCAGGGGTTTCCATTCCTGCCTGCTGGGTCGCAGATCGTGCTGGACCGGCAGTCACAAGAGATTGTTCTGGCGAACATCAAGGGTCAGCTGAGTACGAACTGGAAGCAGATCGTGGCTGAGCTCCGCTCATCCGGCGACCTGTCTTTGGCCGAATTCCTCCGCGAGTCCGGACTCGAGGTAGGCGATTTTCTCAAGGGTGACAGGAGCTGGACCAGACTCCGTCGAGAGGCCGGATTCCGGACCCGGACAGGCGGAGTTCACGAGGCGGCCCTGCTCAAGCGAGTCCGCGCAGTGGCGCACGTCGACGATGCGGAACGCGTTCAGGCTTACCAGGGGTTGCTCGCAGATGACGGTCCGACGTACCAGGAACTCACCTCGGTCGAACAGCGGTACGCCCGAATGCTGTTCTTCTCGCTATGGCCCAACGGCGGCGAATTCGATTCGTACGCGGATGGATTCATCGCTCTACGATCGGAGCCGGCTGCTCGCGATGAGCTCATCGCCGTGATTGAGAATGCTTTCGATCATGCCCAACATGTCGCCGCCCCGATGCCCGGACGTCTCACATCATCGCCGTTGCGTACGCACGCCCGCTATTCGCGCGAGGAGATCGTGGCGGCGCTGGACTACGCCCACCTCAAGCGTTTGCCGAGTGGTTTCCAAACGGGCGTCCTATGGGCTGAGGAGTGGAATTCCGACGCCTTCCTGATCACCCTTACCAAGTCGGAGACCGACTACTCCCCCACGACTATGTACCAGGACTATGCGATCAGTCCGTCGCTGTTCCATTGGGAGACTCAGTCCCGGACCTCGATCACCTCAACGACCGGACAGAGGTACATCAATCACGCTCGTGAAAGCAGCGCCATCCTGCTCTTTGCCCGGGAGCACAAGGTCTACGAGCTCGGCACCGCTCCTTACCTCTTCCTGGGAACTGGCCAATACGTCAGCCACACCGGCGATCGCCCGATCGCGATCACGTGGCGCCTCGATCGACCCATGCCAACCGAAACATTCACGGCCTCCACCGTCGTTGCATAACTGCATCTGTAGCGAATCGGGTCGGACTGCAACACGATTCCTCTCACTGAACGTTCCGAACCTCTGCTCCGTGCCAACCGTTATGCGGTGACAGCCCACGAGCAAGACCGAGGGGCCACGAAGTCCGTCAGGGCCCCTCGGTCTTGCTCTGAGCGATCAGCTGCAGCCGCTGGTGCTTCCGCAGCCTTCGCACACATAACAGGAGCCAGCCGGCCGCATCTTGGTACCACACGTCAGGCAGATCGGAGCGTCGGCGGACTTGCCCGCGAACCGCTCCAACAGCTCAGCCGAGGAGTGCACGCCCTCGACCAGCTTGGCCGAAGCAACGCCCGAGCCGGACTTGTCGACCGGCTCGAACTTCGTGGACGGCTGCTTGTCGGCCTTCTTGGCGAGCTGGGCCGACTGGGCGAATCCTTCGAGCTCTTCCTCGACGTCCTCGTCGGTCTCGGAGTCCACCGGCGCGGCATACGAGCCGGTCTCCAGCTGACGCATGCGCTCGTCGGCGGTGTGGATGCCGATGAACGAACGGGTCTCGAAGTCCATGTAGTCCAACGCCAGGCGACGGAACACGTAGTCCATGATCGACTGCGCCATCCGGATGTCCGGGTCGTCGGTCAGACCGGCCGGCTCGAAGCGCAGGTTGGTGAACTTCTCGACGAAGGTCTCCAGCGGCACGCCGTACTGCAGGCCGATGGAGACGGCAATGGAGAACGCGTCCATGACGCCGCCCAGGGTCGAGCCCTGCTTGCCGAACTTCAGGAACAGCTCGCCCAGGCCGTCGTCCGGGTAGGAGCCGGCGGTCAGATAACCCTCGGCGCCACCCACGGAGAACGAGATGGTCTGGCTCGGGCGACGCTTGGGAAGACGCTTGCGGACCGGGCGGTACTCGATCCGCACATTCTCCTTTTCGTCCGCCCGCGCGATGCCGGCAGCCTTGTCCGCCGCATTGTCCTTGGCGGTCGACCCACCATCGGACAGCGGCTGGCCAACTTTGCATTTGTCTCTATACACCGCCATCGCTTTGAGGCCGAGCTTCCAGCCCTGCATGTAGACCTCTTCGATCTCCTCGACCGTGGAGTCTTCGGGCAGGTTGACCGTCTTGGAGATCGCGCCCGACAGGAACGGCTGGGCGGCCGCCATCATCCGGACGTGGCCCATGGCCGAGATCGAGCGCTGGCCCATCGCGGTGTCGAAGACCTCGTAGTGCTCAGGTTTGAGACCCGGCGCGTCGATGACGTGTCCCTTGTCGGCGATGAACTCGACGATCGCCTCGATGGTCTCGTTTGTGTAGCCCATCTTGCGCAGCGCACGCGGGATCGTCAGGTTGACGATCTGCATCGAGCCGCCGCCGACGAGCTTCTTGAACTTGACCAGTGAGAAGTCCGGCTCGATCCCGGTGGTGTCGCAGTCCATCATGAAGCCGATGGTGCCTGTCGGAGCGAGCACCGAGGCCTGCGCGTTGCGATAGCCGTTCTTCTCGCCGAGCTTGACGACGTCGTCCCACGCCTTGGTGGCCAGGCGATGAATCGCACCATCCATCGCATTCAGTGTCCGCAGAGCGTCATTGGCACCCTGGTGCTTGCGCATCACCCGCTTGTGGGCGTCGGCGTTGCGGGCGTACCCGGCATACGGACCAACGACGGCAGCCAGCTCGGCGGAGCGCTTGTAGGCAGCACCGGTGAGCAGCGACGTCACCGAGGCAGCCAGCGCCCGGCCACCATCGGAGTCGTATCCGTGGCCCGTCGCCATGAGCAGCGCGCCGAGGTTGGCGTAACCGATGCCCAGCTGACGGTAGTCACGGGTGGTCTGCGCGATGGGCTCGGTCGGGAAGTCCGCGAAGCAGATCGAGATGTCCATCGCGGTGATGACCAGCTCGACGGTCTTCTGGAAGGTCACGGCGTCAAACGTGTCGTCGTCGCGCAGGAACTTCAGCAGGTTGAGCGAGGCCAGGTTGCAGGACGAGTTGTCCAGCGACATGTACTCACTGCAGGGATTAGATGCGGTGATCCGACCGGTCTCGGGGTTGGTGTGCCAGTCGTTGATCGTGTCGTCGTACTGGAGGCCCGGGTCGGCGCACGCCCACGCGGCCTTGGCGATCTTCTCGAAGAGCTCCTTGGCGTCGACGGTCTCGATGACCTCACCGGTGCCTCGCGCCCTCAGGCCAAACTCCTTGCCCTCCTCGACCGCGCGCATGAACTCGCCGGAGACGCGCACCGAGTTGTTCGCGTTCTGGTACTGCACGGAGATGATGTCCTTGCCGTCCAGGTCCATGTCGAAGCCGGCGTCACGCAGGGCCCGGATCTTGCGCTCCTCGTGGGCCTTGGTCTCAACGAACTCCGCGATGTCGGGGTGGTCGACGTCGAGCACAACCATCTTGGCCGCTCGACGCGTGGCGCCGCCGCTCTTGATGGTGCCAGCCGACGCGTCCGCGCCGCGCATGAAGCTGACCGGACCACTCGCCGTACCGCCCGAGGACAACAGCTCCTTTGAGCTGCGGATGCGCGAGAGGTTCACGCCGGCGCCGGAGCCGCCCTTGAAGATGAAGCCCTCTTCGCGGTACCAGTTGAGGATCGAGTCGATCGAGTCGTCAACAGAGAGGATGAAACAAGCTGACACTTGCTGCGGTGAGCTGGTGCCCACGTTGAACCACACCGGCGAGTTGAAGCTGAACACCTGGTGCAGAAGCGCCCACGTGAGCTCGTGCTCGAACAGCTCGGCGTCCTCAGGCGTCGCGAAGTAGCCGAAGTCCTTGCCGGCCTTGACGTAGGTCAGGACGACGCGGTCGATGAGCTGCTTGAGCCCACGCTCACGCTCGGGCGTGCCAACGGCGCCGCGGAAGTACTTGGTGGTGACGATCGTCGAGGCGTTGACCGACCAGAAGTCCGGGAACTCCACGTCGCGCTGCTCGAAGATCGTGACGCCGGTCTTCCAGTTCTGCTGGACGACGTCGCGGTGCTCCCAGGTGACCTCGTCATAGGGGTGCACGCCGGGAGTGGTGAAGATGCGCTCAACCTTCACACCCTTCTTGCCGTTGCTGCGTCGTGCACCTGCTCGTGCGCCGGTCGTCTCGGTCATCAGTGGCCTCCTGGCCTTGTTCTGGTCGTCTAAGTCTTGCTGCCCCCACCGACAACGCTGCCGGTGATGGGGCTCGTACTGGGGTCGTGCTGTTCGTGCTGGGGTCGAGCTGGGACTAACTGGGTTCGTGCTGGGACTAGCTGCCCGGCATACCTCCGCGTACTGGGGGTGCCCCCGGGGCCGGGTCGCGCTCTCGGTTGCTCACTTCACGCTCGGCGCGAAGCAAGGTAATGGCGAACTCGAAGTCCTCGAGGGTGTCGAAGGCTTGGTAGACGCTGGCAAATCGCAGGTAGGCGATCTCGTCGAGCTCTCGCAGCGGTCCGAGGATGGCCATCCCGACCTCATGGGCGTCGATCTCGGCGCTCCCCTGCGACCTGATGTCCTCTTCGACCCTCTGCGCGAGCCGGGCCAGGTCGTCCTCGCTGACCGGACGTCCCTGACAGGCCTTGCGTACGCCGACCAGCACCTTGCCGCGGCTGAACGGCTCGGTCACCCCACTGCGCTTGACCACCGACAGGCTGGCCGTCTCGACCGTGGTGAAACGTCGGTTGCACTCCTGACATTGACGCCGGCGCCGGATCGCGGTGCCGTCGTCGGCGACACGGCTGTCGACGACGCGACTGTCGGTATGGCGGCAGAAAGGGCAATGCATGGTGTGTCCCTGCCCTTCCTGTTGGTATGCCGTGTGCTTGCTCTGTTGGTATGCCGTGTGGCCCGTCTGCGGGGCTGTTTGGTGGCTGTTGACGGACCACTTGCGGGGCCGCCTGGGGACAACCTGTGGATGACTTGGGGATCACGTGAGGATCACGTGGGGAGGACTTGTGGATAACCGTATTTGCCTTGCGACAACTATATGTGGACAACTTACGTACGTGTAACTACTACATGTAGCGATGCTACGACCATCCGGCTGCCGGGACAAGCCATTCCGCGAATCCCGCATCGGCTCGGCGTGTCGGGGTTGTCGGACTCCCGGGTCCCTGCCTGTGGACAAAAAGCTTGTACGTGTCAAATCGGGCATAATGCCAGGGTGAAGAAGACTTCGGCTGCGCTGATGGCTGTCCCCTTGGCGGTCTCCATGTTGCTCGCCGCCTGCGGTGGGGACGCGAAGCCTGGCGCGTCGTCCTCGAGCACCTCGACCTCTTCGCCCACGACCACAGCTCCCCCGACGGTCTCCCCCACGACCGACCCCAACATCCCCGTAGCCGCCCGTGCCCACACCCCCGCCGGCGCCGAAGCTTTCGTCCGCTACTTCTACGAGCGCTTGAATGTCGCATGGACTGCTCCCAGCGCCGGGATCCTGTCACCTCTCTGCCAACCGTCGGCCATCGCCTGCGCGGCCAATGAGAAGACTGCGACCCGGCTGGTAAGTGAGGGACACCGCTACGACGGAAACCCGGTGACAGTCAAGGTCATAGCTGCGCTGGGCAGCACCAGCACGAACCGTTTCGCTGTCCTCGCAAACGTCGTGCAGGAACGCAGGAGCGAGATCGATGCAACTGGAAAGACGTATGTCACTGACGACCGCAAGGACCTAAGGCTAAATTTTGAGTTGTTGTACACCGGCCAGGCCTGGTCCGTCGCATCCACGAAGATCATGAAATGAGCTGGCCGATGAGAGGTGGCCAGGCAGCCACCGCTTGCTTCGCACTCTTGGTCTTCTCAGCTGGCCCGGCGGCAGCCGATTATGGTGGCGAGGTGGCCCAAGAGGGTGTCCAAACCAGCGTGACAAACGCTGGACTTGACCGGGCCACGAAGGGTTTGGATATCACGACGGGCTCCGCCGACAAACGGACCTTCGAGTACACGAGCGTGTACGCCTGCCCGACCAACATCCCGGGTGACACGACTGCAGACGTCCCGTGTACGGGCGCAATCCAGGGCTGCGCAGGAAACACACCGGAACAAGGACAGGGTCCGATGGTCCGGCTGTACCGTCGCGAGCTCGACGCCTCGGGCAACCCCTTGGGCGGGTGGACGGCCATCGGCACTACCTGCTTCCCGGATCTGGTGCCGGGCAAACCCGTCCTCGGCCTCGGCCAGATCCTGGCCGCGTTCCACAACACTCCCTGGGCCAAGCCGACGGCACACATCCAACCCGAAGGCAACGTCACTCTCGTCACGCTGGCCACGTACTTCGAGGTGAGCTGGCCGACCGCCGGGTTCCAGCCTGGCGAGATCGACACAGTCACCCTGCTCGGCACCCCGGTCCGGATCCGGCCCACGGTCCAGGCCTATACATACGTCTTTGGTGACGGCACCAGTTTCGGCCCGACCGCATCAGCCGGCGGCGCCTATCCGGACGGCGACATCACCCACGCGTACCCCACGGCCGGCAACTACAACACGCACATCGACATCACGTACGGGGGCGAGTTCAGCGTCGCCGGCGGACCCTGGCTCCCCATACCCGACAGCGTCACCGTCGCCGGGAGTCTCCAACCGCTGACCGTCAAGACCGCAAACGCGCGCCTCGTCACGCGCTGACCGCCCACGCGCTCGATCTCAACCCGCTAGCCGGTTTGTATCACCGTTACTCCTTGACATCGCGCTAACGATGTAACAAACCAGCTATCGGCGGGTCTGCCAGGGGACGAGCGCGTTTCAGTTCACGTGGGCCGGAGGTGTCGACATCGACGAGAACGTCCTTCGGTAGTCCTGCGGAGCCACGCCGACGACGCGCCGGAAGTGATGCCGCAACAGAGCCGCGGTGCCGAATCCGCTTCTCGTTGCTACAGATTCGACGCCCAGGTCGGTTTGCTCCAACAGGTTTTGAGCATGAAGCACCCGCTGCATGCTCAGCCACTTGTGCGGTGTCGTCCCTGTCTCGGCGACGAACCTGCGAGCAAACGTGCGCTCCGACATGGCAGCTCGGCGGGCCAACGACGAGACGGGGTGATCGATCGTGATGTTCTCCAGCATCCAGGTCAGCACAGGCGTCAGGCTTTCGCACTGGCAATCCAGCACAGGCAGATCGACGTACTGCCGCTGCCCACCATCGCGCTGCGGCGGCACCACCATCCGGCGCGCGATGCGTGTCGCCACGGCGCTGCCCAGCTCACGTCGCACGAGGTGAAGACAGGCGTCGATACCAGCTGCGGTGCCGGCGCTGGTGATCAGGTCACCGTCGTCGACGAAGAGCACGTCGGGGTCGATCTTGGCTGCCGGGTAACGCTGCGCCAGCTCCTCGACATTCATCCAGTGCGCCGTGCACCGCCGGCCGTCAAGCAACCCTGCCGCCCCCAGGACGAACGCCCCGGAGCAGACCGACATCATCGTTGCGCCACCAGCCGCGGCCTGACGCAACGCCTCCAGAACCTCCGGCGGAAAGCCCTCACGGATGCGAGTCGCCGGGATGGCCACGAGGTCGGCCCCCACGAGCCCCTCAAGACCGTATGGCGGAATGACTTGCGTCCCGTTTCGGGCCGACAGCGGTTTGCCCGCCTCGAACGCACATACCCGGAAGTCGAACTTCGGAACTCCGTCGTCGACGCGGTCGATGCCGAACACCTCTGCGAGCACCCCGAACTCGAACAGCGCGACGTCATCGAACAGCACCACTGCGACGGTCTTCAGCATGCCAACAAGTATGGCAGAAACTTGTCGTACCGCGACAGTCCTGCCACTAGTGGCGTGAAGTTGTTCGGCGCACAGTTACTGCCATGGAAGCTCTACTACTGATCGTCATGGCAGTCCTGCTGATCGCAGCCCTGGAGCGCACGAACCGTCGGCAGGGCCCGCACGCGCCCGGTCTTCACGGGTCCATCGATCACGACGACCGCGACTGGGCCCGCATCAAGCTCGACCTGCTCGCCCTCGGCGACGCCCGGCCGAGCCGGAACGCGATTGACCGAAACGGCCCCCGCCCCGCCTGAACGTCCGACCGGCAGACGACTTGCTCGGGGGTCATGGCCTCGGGGGTCATGGCCTCGGGGGTCAGGGCAACGACGGAATCAGCAGCTGCTGACCCGCGTGCACCTGAGAAGTGTTCAGGTCGTTGGCGAGCTGGATCTGGGCGACCGCCTCGCTGATCGGCAGGCTCGGCAGCTGGGCTGCGGCCACCTCGGAGAGGGTCTGGCCGGCGAATACCGTTGTGGCGTGGTCGATCTGGGGACCTGCTGCGCTGACTGAGCTCGCGAGCCCAACGGCCAAGGTCATCGCCGCGGCCGAGACCACGAGCGTGATGAACAGACGACCGCGACGGGTGAGTCGCGTCGTCGGCACCACGGCGCGCTCGCCGGGCCCGACCAGGCGCAGCTGCGCGCGGGCGGTGCGTGACGGCATACGGCCAGGTGT
>DATCNE010000203.1:0-13676 GCA_036565395.1 Dermatophilaceae bacterium | reverse complement strand
CGGGGGCTCGCCGTGGCTCAACCGCGACCCTCAGGTATGGCGCAGCGCCGGGCTGGCCGCCGTCTTCGTTGCAGCTCTCGTCTGGGCGGTCGGCGTCGGCGACATCACCGGACGGATCGGCGACCTCAGCACCGGCGGACTTCTTCTCGTTCTCGCGCTGGGCCTGGCCGCAGGGGTGTCCACATGCATGGCCATGGTCGGTGGCATCATCCTGGCCATCTCGGCAAGCGCCGCCGGGCGCGCCACTGCCAAAGGCGGCTCGGCTCGGATCTCGGCCTGGCGGACCAACCTCGTGTTTCAGGCGGGTCGGATCGGCGGTTTCGGCCTGCTTGGCGTGGTTCTGGGCGCGCTCGGGGGAAGAGCAGCCATGCCGCAGCCGGTCGTCGTGGCCTTGATGGCGACCGTCGCCGTCACCATGCTGCTGGTCGGCGTGCGACTCACCGAGCTGTCACCGCGTATCGCCGGATGGTCACCGACGATTCCCGCTGCGGTTGGCGATCGGCTGGGCCTCACCGGTGACGTCTCGGCCCGAAGGACCGCGGGGGTAGTGGTCGCCGGCGCCGCGACCTTCTTCCTGCCGTGCGGCTTCACCCAGGCCGTGCAGCTCTACGCGTTCTCCACCGGATCGCCGCGGGCCGCCGGAGCCATCATGGCCACATTCGCGATCGGTACGTCGCCAGCTCTTCTCGCTCTTGCCGGCGCACCGACACTGTTCAAGGGCACCCGCAAGGTCGTCATGCTGCGAGCTCTGGGCGTGGTCGTCGTCGGCTTTGCCGTCATCAACGCGACGTCGGCGCTACGCCTCGCCGGTGCCGACTTCAGCAGCGTGAGCTTCAGCGTCGGAACCAGCACTCCGCAGGCGGTCAGCTCGAACGTCACGATCACCTCCGTCGACCAGACCGTCAGCACCGAGCAGGGCGCCACCGGCTATTCCCCCGCAGACGCCATCGTCTACGCGGGACGACCCACTCACTGGGTGATCACGTCCACCGCGCCGTTCTCCTGCGCAGCGAGCCTGACCTCGCAGGATCTTGGTGTTCACGGTGTGCTGGCCGAGGGCCGCAACGTGATCGAGCTGCCGAAGCTCGCGGCTGGCACCTACAACTACAGCTGCAGCATGGGCATGTACAGCGGTCGCATCGTCGTCATCGATCCGCCGGCTGCCGCGACGGGCTGAGCCTGATTCCAACTGGCATCGGCGGACGGTTCCCCGACCTACTGGAAGCGCGCCGGATCCCCCATCCCCACCCGCACGACCTCCGGGTATCCCTCGGACCAGTCCACGACCGTCGTGAGCTCCTTTCCGCAGGCGCCGGCGTCGACCACGGCGTCGATCAAGAGATCGAGGTCTTCCTTGATCTGCCAGCCGTCGGTCATCGGTTCTTCGTCGTCAGGGAGCAGCAGGGTGCTCGACACCAGTGGCTCGCCGAGCTGACGCAGTAGCGCCTGCACCACGGGGTGGTCCGGGATGCGCACGCCGACGGTCCGCTTCTTCGGGTGCGCCAGCCGTCGCGGCACCTCCCTGGTCGCAGGCAGGATGAACGTGTAGGGGCCGGGCGTCGACCCCTTGATCGCGCGGAAAGCGGTGTTGTCCAGCTGCACGAGCTGGCCGAGCTGGGCGAAGTCCGCGCATACGAGCGTGAGGTGGTGCTTGTCGTCCAGGGATCGCAGCGCGCGGATGCGGTCCCCTCCGGTCAGGTTGTCCAGTCGGCACCCCAGGGCGTAGCTGGAGTCCGTGGGGTAGGCGATGAGGGCGTCGTCACGCAGCATGGCCACGACCTGCGCGATGCGGTGCGGCTGCGGGTCCTGCGGGTGGACGTCGAAGTACCTGGCCATGCCTTGAGCGTACGAGCCTCGCCCGAACATGGAGAAGCCCCCGAGCCTGAGGGTCCGAGGGCTTCCTTCGTCCTGGGACGGGACACAGCGTGCGCGTGGCGGAGGATAGGGGATTTGAACCCCTGAGAGCTTTCACTCAACGCGCTTTCCAAGCGCGCGCACTAGGCCACTATGCGAATCCTCCGTCGAGGAGGCTACCCGAGGGGGCGTCGCACTCCACAATCGGCCTTCGGCGCCGGATACCGGACCTTCCGCGGCTCTCGTCTAGAGTGGCTAGTGACCCCTCGCGTGGTGGTACCTCACCCAACTCCCCCAGGGCCGGAAGGCAGCAAGGGCAGGTGAGCTCTTCCAGGTACGCGGGGGGTCCTGCATGCCCTGAGCGTGAACTGGCAGGGGTGTCCGGCGAGCCGACTAGATTGGGCCCGTGAGCACAGCGCTGTATCGCCGCTACCGGCCCGAGTCCTTCGCCGACGTCATCGGTCAGGAGCACGTGACCGAGCCCTTGATGCAGGCGCTGCGGACCGGACGGGTCAACCACGCCTACCTGTTCAGCGGGCCGCGGGGCTGCGGCAAGACGACGAGCGCAAGGATCCTGGCCCGCTGTCTGAACTGCGAGCAGGGGCCGACTCCGATCCCGTGCGGCGTGTGCGACTCCTGCGTTGCCCTTGCTCGCGGAGGCTCGGGCAGCATCGACGTCATCGAGATCGACGCGGCCAGCCACGGCGGGGTCGAGGACGCGCGCGACCTGCGTGAGCGGGCGTCATAC
Source organism: Dermatophilaceae bacterium (assembly GCA_036565395.1). Lineage (GTDB taxonomy): Bacteria > Actinomycetota > Actinomycetes > Actinomycetales > Dermatophilaceae > UBA4719. Next base: position 11,074 of record DATCNE010000203.1, on the reverse strand, counting down.
GGGCCGGCGCTGTCGCGCTACAAGGTCTACATCATCGACGAGGCGCACATGGTCACGACGCAGGGTTTCAACGCCTTGCTCAAGATCGTCGAGGAGCCGCCTGAGCACGTGAAGTTCATCTTCGCCACGACCGAGCCGGACAAGGTCATCGGCACCATTCGATCGCGGACCCACCACTACCCGTTCCGGCTCGTCCCCCCTCTGCCGTTGCACGACTATCTGGGCGAGATCTGCGCCTCCGAAAAGGTCCCTGTCGCGCCTGGCGTTCTCTCCTTCGTCATTCGTGCCGGCGGCGGTTCGGTCCGTGACTCGTTGTCGGTGCTCGACCAGCTGATTGCCGGGTCCGGCGATGAAGGACTGACCTACGAGAATGCTGCGGCATTGCTCGGGTTCACCGACGGTGAGCTGCTCGACGCGACGATCGATGGGTTCGCGGCCGGCGACGGTGCCTCCGTGTTCCGGCAGGTCGACAAGGTGATCGAGACCGGCCACGACCCGCGGCGGTTCGTCGAGGACCTGCTCGAGCGCCTGCGCGACCTGATCGTCGTTGCTGCCGTCCCCGAGGGCGCCTCGTCGGTGTTGCGTGGCATCCCGCAGGACCAGCTCGAGCGGATGCTTCAACAGTCCGCGGCCTTTGGGCCTGGTGCACTGTCGCGTTCGGCCGACATCGTCAACGCCGGTCTGACCGAGATGACCGGAGCGACGGCGCCTCGGCTGCAGCTGGAGCTGATCTGTGCCCGGCTCCTACTGCCGGGCGCCTCCGGGGAGAGCGGGTATGCCGCACGCCTGGATCGCCTCGAACGTCGCCTCGAGATGACTGGTACATCGACGTCAGCTGCTCCGCCGGTAGCCACCGCGAGTACTTCCGTGGCGCCCGCCCCCGCTCCCGGTCCCCGTCCGGCGAAGGAGCAGGGTGCTCCGGTCGCCAGGCCAGAGCCGGTCACAGCGCCGGCCAAAGAGGTAGTCGCGAAGCCGCAGCGCCTTCAGCCTGTTGAGTCGTCTCCGGTCGAGACGCGCCGGGTCGCACCGATGACCGGCGGTATCGACACTGACGCGATCCGTCGGTCCTGGCCCGACGTCCTGACCAAGATCGCCACGATCTCGAGGGTTACGTGGAGCTTCGTCTCGCAGAACACGAGAGTCCTCGACTACAACGGAGAACGCTTGCTGTTGGGTCTGACGACCGACGGTTTGTTGACAGCCTTGCGCGGACGCAACCACGCCGAGGTCGTCCGTCAGGCACTCATCGAGGTCATCGGCGTGGACACGAAGGTCGAGGGCGTGCTCTCCACGGACGCGGCACCCACCGACTCTGCATCGGCTGACCCGGTATCGGCTGACGCGGCACCCCGCGACGCAGTAGCCACCGACGACGAGCCGGATGACGACTGGAACGTCTCGGCTCGGTCCGAGAAGTCGGCCAGCGCACCGCCACCGCCCACGCCGAACGCATCCGCCATACCTGCGCAAACGCCAACCCCGGACCGGCCCTCAACACCGAGGCAGCGAGCGAAGGCAGCCGTAGCCCAAGAGGCAACCAGACGGAGGACGAACGCCTCGTCATCGGTCGCCGACGACAGCGTGGTCAGCGCGGATGACGAGAACATCGAGGAGGCCGGCGACATGGGTCAGCCCGTCATTGAGCGGGTCCTGGGTGGCATGGTGATTGGCGAGCTCGACCAGTAGCCGCGCCCGGCCTCAACCGGCCGCTCCCGCGCCGCCATCGCAGGTGCGTCGAGGGATCTCGGCCACAGCCAAGGGATAGGCTCACCGATGTGTATGAAGGCGTGGTCCAGGACCTGATCGACGAGCTCGGACGACTTCCAGGCGTCGGTCCCAAGAGCGCGCAGCGCATCGCGTTCCATCTGCTGCAGGCCGACGCGGTCGATGTGAATCGGCTCGTCAAGGCGCTGGTGGAGGTCAAGGAGAAGGTCCGCTTCTGCAGCATCTGCGGCAACGTCGCCGAAGCCGAACAGTGCCGCATCTGCCTGGACCCTCGTCGTGACCTGACCTGCATCTGCGTCGTCGAAGAGCCCAAGGACGTCGTGGCCGTCGAACGAACCCGCGAGTTCCATGGGCGCTACCACGTGCTCGGCGGAGCGATCAGCCCGATCGAGGGCATCGGCCCGGACGACCTGCGGATCAAGGAGCTGTTGACCCGGCTGGCTGATGCTGACGTCAGCGAGATCATCATCGCCACCGACCCCAACCTCGAGGGGGAGGCGACGGCCACCTATCTGGCCCGCCTGCTGCGCCCCATGAACCTGAAGGTCACACGTCTAGCCTCGGGGCTGCCGGTCGGTGGAGACTTGGAGTACGCCGACGAGGTCACTCTCGGTCGGGCCTTTGAGGGCAGGAGACTGATCGATGTCTGACGAGCTGGTCATGGTGGATGAGCTGCTGAACCTCGGTGAAGAGTCTGCGCGCGACGCCCGCGCCTACCTGTCGGCGGTCACTGAGGTTGCCTCCGGCTCGTCGCCCGACACCGCGATACCTGTTCTGCTGCTGGCGGTTTCGCAGATTCTCGTCGCGGGTGCCCGCCTTGGCGCCATCACGGACGTGGTTCCCGACGAGCGGTTCGAGGCAGACCCCGGCCCCGACGTCGACGTGGACCCGGTGCGACAGGGCCTGGCCAATCTGTTCGAGGGCCTGGATGACTACGTCCACGTCGTCGACCCGTTGGTCGGTGTCGCGGTGGCCAAGGGCTCCCTGTCCAACGATCTTGCCGACGTGGCTGCCGCGCTGATGCATGGTTTGCAGCACTACGAGAGCGGTCGGGTCAGCGAGGCCTTGTGGTGGTGGCAGTTCAGCTACCTGTCGTCATGGGGTGACAGCGCGACGCGTGCATTGCGGGTCTTGCAGGCGGTGCTTGGCCACATCCGGCTCGACGCTGACTCCGACACGGTCGCTGAAGCCGAGTTCGACGCCCTGCACCCCTGAGCCAGCCTGCACCTCTGAGCCAGCAGGCGAGGCGTGCGCCTTTCGTCCCGTAACATTGAGTCCGATGAGCATGACGAGCGCAGCCCCCAAAATGGGGCGAATGGCAGTTCCCGAGACCCTGAAACAGGCCGGTCGGCGACGGTCTTTCGCCGTTATCAGTCACCCTGACGCCGGCAAGTCGACCTTGACCGAAGCATTGGCACTGCACGCCAGAGTCCTCATGCGGGCCGGTTCGGTGCATGGCAAGGACGGCCGGCGTGGCACGGTGTCCGACTGGATGGACATCGAGCGCGACCGCGGGATCTCGATCACCTCCGCGGCGCTGCAGTTCACCTATCGCGATGCCGTCATCAACCTGGTCGACACCCCTGGGCACGCCGACTTCTCCGAGGACACCTACCGGGTGCTGTCGGCGGTGGACGCGGCCGTGATGCTCGTGGATGCGGCCAAGGGCCTCGAGGCCCAGACGATGAAGCTCTTCGAGGTCTGCAGGCACCGCAACATCCCGATCATCACGGTCATCAACAAGTGGGACCGCCCGGGCAAGGAAGCCCTCGACCTCATGGACGAGATCCACCAGCGGACCGGGTTGCAGCCGGCCCCGTTGAACTGGCCCGTGGGCATCGCCGGTGACTTCCGTGGCGTCCTGGACATGGCGACGGGGGAGTACCTCAAGTTGACCCGCACCGATGGCGGCGCAACGGTGGCTCCCGAGGAGCACTTCAGCGCCGAGTCAGCCGAAGCTCTTGAGGGTGAAGCGTGGCGACGTGCCGTCGAGGAGAGCGATCTCATCGTGGCGACCGGCGCCGGTCACGATCCCGAGGGATTCCTGGCGGCCACGAGCACCCCGGTGATGTTCGGCTCGGCCGTCCTCAACTTCGGTGTCCGGTTCCTGCTGGACACCCTTGTCGACCTGGCGCCGGCACCGGGCGCGCGGCCGGATGCCGACGGTGTTGCGCGTGAGATCGACTCTCCCTTCAGCGCTTTCGTCTTCAAGGTGCAGGCCGGCATGGATGTCGCCCACCGTGATCGCCTCGCCTTCGTGCGTATCTGCTCCGGCATGTTCGAACGCGGCATGGTGGTCACCCACTCCGGGACCAACCGCCCCTTCGCGACGAAGTACGCCCAACAGGTCATGGGTCGCGAGCGCACGAGCATCGACCGAGCCTTCCCCGGCGACGTCGTCGGCCTGGTCAACGCCAACGCGCTGCGCGTCGGTGACACGCTCTTCGCCGAGCGGGCGGTCACATTTCCGCCGATCCCGTCGTTCTCGCCCGAGCATTTCGCGGTGGCCCGGGCCAGGGACTCCAGCAGATACAAGCAGTTCCGGCGAGGCATCGAGCAGATGGACCATGAGGGTGTCGTGCAGGTGCTGCGTTCGGACCTGAGAGGTGACCAGGCGCCGGTTCTGGCGGCCGTCGGCCCCATGCAGTTCGAGGTCGCCGTGCACCGGATGGCGGGCGAGTACCGCTCGCCGATCTCGCTCGACCGGCTGGACTACACGCTGGCCCGTCGCACCGACGAAGAGGGCAGAGAGCGACTGCGCGGGCAACGTGCGGTCGAGGTGCTCACCCGCGACGACGGGGTGCTGCTGGCGGTGTTCAGCGACCGGTGGCGTTTGCAGTCCGTGGAGCGCGAGCTCCCGGACATTCTGCTGGCCCCGCTCGTCGTCTCGATGTGATTCACCGCCGGCAGGCACGAAAGGCGACATCTCGGTATGCGGCCTCACCGCCGCGGACAGCTGAGCATCAGTAAACTGGCCTTTCCGCCGTCCGCCTCAGCCGGGAGCCTCACGTGAGCTTGGTCGTCCAGAAGTATGGCGGGTCGTCCGTGAACGATGCCGAGAGCATCAAGCGCGTGGCACGGCGGATCGTCGAGACACGCAAGGCCGGCCACGAAGTCTGCGTGGTGGTCTCCGCCATGGGCGATACGACGGACGAGCTGCTCGACCTGGCCAAACAGGTGAGCCCCCTCCCCCCCGGCCGCGAGATGGACATGCTCCTGACCGCAGGTGAGCGGATCTCGATGGCTCTCCTGGCCATGGCGATCGCCAACCTCGGCCACACGGCACGTTCGTTCACCGGATCCCAGGCCGGGGTCATCACCGACTCCTCGCACGGCAAGGCGCGCATCATCGACGTCACGCCGGGTCGAATCAGAGGTGCGCTGGACAACGGGGATATTGCGATCGTGGCCGGCTTCCAGGGTGTCAGCCAGGACAGCAAGGACATCACGACCCTGGGCCGTGGCGGCTCGGACACCACCGCGGTCGCACTTGCCGCCGCACTGCATGCGGACGTCTGTGAGATCTACACCGATGTCGATGGCGTATTCACCGCCGACCCGAGGATCGTGCCGAACGCCCGGAAGATCGACCGGCTCTCCAACGAGGAGATGCTCGAGATGGCCGCCTGCGGGGCAAGGATCCTGCATCTGAGATGCGTCGAGTACGCGCGGCGGTTCGACATCCCGATCCACGTGCGGTCCTCGTTCTCCTACCGCGAGGGCACGCTGATCGTCACTCAATCTGCAGAAGAAGAAGGAGACAACGTGGAAGCCCCGATCATTGCCGGTGTCGCTCACGACCGCAGCGAAGCCAAGATCACCGTCGTTGGCGTCCCGGACCACCCCGGCAAGGCGGCCGAGATCTTCCAGGCTGTCGCCGACGCCGAGATCAACATCGACATGATCGTCCAGAACGTCTCTGCCGTGGAGACCGGACTGACCGACATCTCCTTCACACTGCCAAAGACCGATGGCCAGGTCGGCGTCCAGGCACTCAAGCGCATCCAGCCGGCGGTCGGCTTCGCCTCGCTGCTGTATGACGACCACATCGGCAAGCTCTCGCTGGTGGGGGCCGGCATGCGCTCGCACCCAGGCGTGTCCGCTACGTTTTTCAAGGCGCTGGCCACTGCCGGCATCAACATAGAGATGATCTCCACCTCGGAGATCCGCGTCTCGGTCATCACCCGAGATGACCAGCTCGACGACGCCGTGCGGGCTGTTCACACCGCTTTTGGCCTTGACTCCTCGGAGGGCGAGGCCGTGGTCTACGGAGGTACAGGACGATGAGCACTCGCAAACCCACCCTCGCTGTCGTCGGCGCGACCGGCGCGGTCGGCACCGTCATGCTCGGCATCCTGGGTCAGCGCGAGGACGTCTGGGGCGAGATCCGCTTGGTCGCCTCCGAGCGTTCGGCCGGCAGGGTCCTCACCGTGCGAGGTGAGGACCTCGTGGTCCAGGCGCTGACCCCCGAGGTGTTCGACGGCGTTGACGTCGCGATGTTCGACGTCCCCGACGAGATCTCGGCAGAGTGGGCTCCAATCGCCGTGGCGCACGGCGTGGTCGTCGTTGACAACTCCGGAGCCTTCCGGATGGACCCCGACGTGCCGCTGGTCGTACCCGAGGTCAACCCCGCCCAGGTTCGCCATCGGCCCAAGGGCATCATCAGCAACCCCAACTGCACGACCCTGACGATGATGGACGCGCTGGGTGCGCTCCACGCCGGCTGGGGTCTCAAAGAGCTCGTCGTCGCGTCCTACCAGGCCGCGTCGGGTGCCGGCCAGGCGGGCATCGACCGTCTCTATGACGAGATTGCCGTGCTGTCGGGCCGGCGTGAGGCCGGTCAGCACGCGGGGGACGTGCGTGCCACGGTCAACGAGAAGCTGGGCGAGGACTCGCCGTTCCCTGCCCCGCTGGCTCTCAACGTCGTGCCTTGGGCCGGCTCGCTGCAGGACGGTGGCTGGAGCTCGGAGGAGCTCAAGGTTCGTAACGAGTCCCGCAAGATCCTGGCCATCCCTGATCTCAAGGTCTCGGCGACCTGCGTACGCGTGCCCGTGGTGACGACCCACTCGCTCGCGGTCCACGCCGTCTTCGAGAAGCCACTGACCGCAGAAGATGCTCGTCAGGCTCTTGTCGAAGCTCCCTCAGTCGTGGTCCTGGACGACCCGGCAGCCGGCGAGTGGCCGACCCCGGCCGACGTCGTGGGGTCGGACCCTACTTTTGTCGGGCGGATCCGCCAGGCGTTGGACTTTCCCAACACCATCGAGCTGTTCGTCTGCGGCGACAACCTGCGCAAGGGCGCGGCGCTCAACACCGCACAGATCGCCGAGCTGTTGGCCAAGGAGCTCACGACCAAGTCTCCCGACCAGGACTGAACCGCCGCTCGAAGGTCCATTGAGGGAACGCTTTTGACGTGGTCCATCCGCCGTTGCGGACGAACCAGTACGTAGGTGGGTACTCCAGGCGGTATGCGTCGAGGTGGGCAGGAAAGCGTCGACCGCTCGCGTCGCACAGCTCCAGTCGTGCCGCGGCTGCCGCATCACCCTCCTGCGGTGCCGTTCGGGATGTGTCGATGACCTCGAGTCGGAAGCCCGATGCCATCAGGACCTGCGCCACCATCTCCAGACTCTGCGGCCCGGCATCGCTCTCGAGACGCGCCAGCCGGGACTTGCTGACGCCGATCTTCCGGGCGAGCTCACGTTGGCTCAGTCCTCGTCTCCTCCGGGCCGTCCGCAAGGCCCGGCCGACCTCGGCGACAACGGGTTTAGCCTCACGATCGGAGTCGAGCTCATCCATGCCTCGACCATGCTTGACCGTCGACGAGCCGTCCATGCCTGCGGTGGCGCCAGTGGATGGTGGGGCAATCGTGTGGACCCTTGTGCACAACTGCTGTGCACAACTGCCACGCGACAGGCAGACGCGGGACCGGTGCCTTGGCGGTCACCGCCGCTCCTATGCTCTGCCCCGCAGCAGGGGGCGGTGTTGACCCCGGCGCCGCGCTGCTCTGCCCCACCGCTGGGGGCAGAGCATAAGAAGCCGAACAGAGCACATCAGTGCTCACCACGGCTGCCGAAGTCAGCGGGGGAGGTGGACCACCGCGACGATTCCGGCCCCGGAAGGGTTGTCCTGCAACGAGATCGATCCTCCCGAGCGACGGACCAGCTCACGCACGATGGCCAGCCCAAGGCCAGTTCCTCCCGCGTCCCGGTCCCGGGCGTCATCCAGCCGGGCGAACCTCTCGAACACCCGCTCTCGTTCAGCAGCCGGTATGCCGGGTCCGTCATCGGCCACGGTCAGCACCGCGTGCCCGCCTTCGGCGCGCACCTCGAGAGATACAGCAGAGCGGGCATGGCGCACCGCGTTGTCCACCAGGTTGGCCAGCACTCGACGCAGTTCCTCGGCATTGGCGGCGGCGTACACAGCCGGTCCCGTGGCGACGGTCACCGGCACTCGCGCGCTGGCATAGCGGTTGGCAGTCGCGACCAACAGGGCTCTGACGTCGAGGGACTCGCGCACGGGTGGGTGGGTGGCGTCCCGTCCGGCCCGCGCCAGCAGCAACAGGTCCTCGACCAGCGCGGAGAGGCGGGTCACGTCAGCCAGCAGGTCGGCCGCAAGCTCACCGCCCTCACCCAGATGCTGGGCCACCTCGAGCTGGGTGCGCATGCTGGCGAGAGGACTGCGCAGCTCGTGGGCTGCATCGGCCACGAAGGCGCGTTGACGTCCGCGGGCGGCGGCCAGCCGGTCGAGCATGTCGTTCAGGGTGAGCGCCAACGCGCGGATCTCGTCAGCGGACTCAGGAACCGCCAGTCGCTCGTCCTGGTCGCTGCCACTGATCCGTGCCGCCCCCGAGCGCAGGGTCTCGACCGGCTGCAAGGTCCAGCCGATGACCCGCCAGGCAATCAGGGCCATGATGACGACCAGCGGGGGGTAGGCGACCAACAAGGTGTTTCGCAGGACGCGCTGACTCTCCTCGATGTCGCTGACCGGGACGGCCACGATGATGCTGCGGGCGGCGGAGGGTGGACCTGCCTGAACGGCGATGACGCGCAAGTTCCCGGCCAGACCTGCTCTGGTTCCGGGGACCGAGATCCGTTCTCCGGCAAGGGCTTTGACCAGCTCGGGCGAGCGCAGCAGTGGAGTCAGGCGATCCGCGGTCACCGAGGCGCTGACCATGGCTCCCGAGCTGTCGACGACCTGGACGATCTGGGATCCCGAGACCGGCAATGGGTCCGGCACGGTGTTGCTGTCGACCATTGCGGCAACTGCGTGGGCGCTGGCAAACGCGCTGTCGTCCACGGTGCGGTTCACCGTGACGGTCAGCACGGCGTACAGCACGAGACTGCCGAGCGCGAGGGCCAACGCCACGCCGGTGACACCCACCGCCATGAGTCGGGCGCGCAGGCTGAGGCCGTGCAAACTGAGCCCCTTCACGCCGAGCCGCTTCACGCCGAGCCCGCGCAGGCGACCACTCATGGGGCGAGTCGGTAGCCGGCGCCGCGTACGGTCAGCAGCACATCGCGCCCGACCTTGCGTCGCAGGTAACCGACGTAGACCTCGACGGCGTTGGGGTCCACGTTCTCCGCTGCATCCCAGACGTTGTCCAGAAGCTCGATCTTGCTGACGACGCGGCCGGGGTGGCGCAGGAAGTACTCCAGCAGGGCGTACTCGCGTGGCGTCAGTGCGACTGGTGTTCCGGCGACCTCGACCTCATGGCTGGCCGGATCCAGCGTGACGTCACCGGACGCGAGGATCGCCGGGCGGGCAGGCAGGTTACGTCGGGTGAGCGCTCTGAGCCGTGCCAGCAACACCACGAAGGAGAAGGGCTTGGTGAGGTAGTCGTCGGCTCCGTAGTCCAGCCCATCCGCCTGGTCGTACTCGCCGTCCTTGGCCGAAAGCATCAGGACCGGAACCCAGTTCGCCTCGGTGCGCAGGGTACGGACCACGTTGTAGCCCGACATACCCGGCAGCATCACGTCCAGGACCACCGCGTCGTAGCCACCGTGACGGGCGGCTTCGAGGCCGGCGGGCCCATCCGCGGCCACGTCCACGAGAAACCCTTCCGCGGTCAACCCGCGCCGGAGCGCCGCCCCGAGGCGTTGCTCATCTTCGACCACCAGCAGTCGCACGGCACACAGCCTGCCATGGTGCACGCAGGGCCGCAGGGGTTCTCAGTTGGCTCACAGGCGCACGGGTGGAGGATGGATCCATGAGCATCTTCGAACGCAACCCAGCCCTGCGTTGGACGGTCCCTGCCCTGACCGCGGTGGCCCTTGTCGGCGGAGGGTCGGCGATCCGGGGTGTGCAAGCGATCGCCGACGCCGGACTGCCGGCTCGTACTGCGGCGCAGCTGCTGGTGGATGTGCAGCAAGCACGCCTGGAAGGGCTGTCCGGGACCGTGGTCCAGAAGTCTGATCTCGGCCTGCCGGATCTGCCCATCGCCGGCGCCTCAGGTGGCACCGGCAGCTCCGACCTGACCTCCCTGATCTCGGGCACGCACACGATGCGGATCTGGTTCGCCGGTCCCGACAAGGCGCGGATGGCCGTGTTGGGGACCCTGGGAGAGTCCGACGTGATCCGCAACGGCCAGGACGTCTGGGTGTGGGCCAGCAAGGACAAGACGGCCACGCACTACGTTCTGCCCACCCATGACGCTGCGGACAAGAGGGCGACGACTCCCGATCAGTCCGCCATGCCGACTCCCACAGACCTGCCCACCTCGCCCCAGGACGCTGCCGAGAAGGCGTTGGCGGCCATTACGCCAAGCAGTGAGGTGACGACCAGCGGAACGGCGACAGTGGCAGGCCGCTCGGCATACGAGCTGGTGCTGAAGCCCAAGGAGGCCACATCGCTGGTGGCACAGGTCCGGATCGCGATCGACGGCACCGCGCATGTTCCGTTGCGGGTCCAGGTCTTCGCCAAGAAGGTGGCAGATCCGGTCTTCGAGGTGGCGTTCAGCGCGGTGGACTTCGCCCGACCTGACGCGGCCCAGTTCGCGTTCAACCCACCGCCTGGCACCACGGTGACCGAAGGCAAGACGGCTGCCGGTCCAATGGCCAATACTGTTGCACCCCAACCGAGCTCGGCCGACATGCCCACGGTGATCGGCAAGGGTTGGGGCACCGTTCTGGTGGCCAAGGTACCGGTGCCTGATGCCAGCGCCACCACCAGTGGGAGCACGAGTGCCACGACCGACAAGACGATCGCCCAGCTGATGAAGTTCGTCACGCTGCTCCCCAAGGTGTCGGGCAGCTGGGGCTCGGGGCACCTGATGGCCGGCACCGTGTTCTCGGCGCTGCTCACCGATGACGGTCGGATCGTGGTCGGGGCCGTGACTCCGGAAGGTCTGTACGCC
>DATCNE010000202.1:0-4168 GCA_036565395.1 Dermatophilaceae bacterium | reverse complement strand
CGACGCCCTCGCTGCCGCCTTTGCACCCCAGGCGCACCGCTTCGATCGTGCAGAGGACGACGGCGTCTTGTCCTGTCGTGGCCGCGATGTTGGCGGCAATGAAGGGCAGCGTTGCCCGCTCCGGCTCTTCGCGGCCCCAGGTGCAGTTGAAGATGAGCTTTTCGTTCATTTCTGTCTCTCCACAGTGATGGTGAGGCGCCCGTCGTCGTGCGCCTCGGTTGACGTGATCCGCTGCCCGAGCAGCCTTGCCAAAGAAGGCAGATCCTCCTTGGCGGCCGGATCGCTGACGACGACCTCCAGCGATTCGCCTATCGAGACCTTGGCGATCTGGCGTCGGAACTCCTGAGCCAGGCCGTCGGCGCAGCCCATGTCGCCGGCGTCGAAGACCTGGGTCGGGCCGGCAGTGACGCTGAGCTCTTTCTGGAATCCTGAACAGAGGAGATCGATTTGCTCGATGCCCTGAGGCCCGAGATCCAGGTAAACGAGCTGTTCGATTACCTGCCGTGAGCCATCACGCACGACGCTGAAGCGCCAGCTGATGCGGTGTCGCATTCCGACCTCGTCCTCTGTTGAAGACGTGAGGTCGAAGACCGACGCCGATTCGAACCAGCTCCTGACACGGGCGACGATGGCGTCTCTGCCGTCGTACTCCTCCAGCCCGTGTGGGAGCAGGAACCGAGCGTGGGCGTCGCTCGCCACGGTGGCAGCCAGACGCTCGAAGTCGCGCGCTGCCAGTAGCTCCAGGAACTTCCGCGTAGGTGCGCGCTCAGCTGTCGCCGCCACGTCTGCCTCGGCTGTCGGAACGCGCCTCTGCTCGATCATCTCAATCACCTCCGGAAGTCCGTTGGTCGGCATTCTCGGGCCTACTTCTCAAATTGTCAAGAGATCAATTGAATTCTTGACAGATCAGATGAAAGTGCGGATACTTGAGGCCGATGACACAGCGAGCGTTGAAGATCGAGCTCTTCGATCAGTTCGCCCGGGTAGCGCAGGCCGCCGCCAGCGGACGCCGGGTAGAGATCGTCGACGTGCTGGCCAACGGCGAGCGGAGCGTCGAGGAGCTGTCGCGCCAGGTCGCAATGTCGGTCGCCAACACCAGCCGTCACCTGCAGGTCTTGAAGGAGGCCGGACTTGTGGCCGCGACCAGGGACGGGACGCGCGTTCGGTATCGTCTGGCCTCGCCGGCCGTCTACCGGTTCTGGGTGGCATTGCGCTCGTTGGCGGCTGAAAGGTTGCCCGGCGTACAGGGCCTCGTCGAGGCGTACCTGGGTTCGCGGGAAGGCCTCGAAGCGATCAGCGGCGATGAACTTCTGGCTCGACTCAGGTCCGGCGAACCATTGGTTGTGGTCGATGTCCGACCGGCCGAGGAGTATCAAGCAGCGCATGTTGCCGGCGCGGTTTCGATTCCGCTTGCGGAGTTGGAGCAGAGGCTGCGGGAGTTACCACGCGAGCGGGAGGTCGTGGCTTATTGCCGTGGTCCGTACTGCGCTTTTGCGCCGGAGGCGGTACGTACCCTCCGTGAGCACGGTTACGCTGCCCGATATCTGACCGACGGGCTGCCGGAATGGGCCGACGCCGGGAATGGTGTCGAGTCGGACGGAGTCAGCAGTTCGACTGCGGACCGATGAACCGGGCCGACCTTTCGGCGGATGAGCAGACGGCGATCCTCGCCCATCGATATTCGCAACGGGCTGACGCCTACGACCAGCTCTGGAGCCCTGTCATCCGTCCGCCTGGCGAGCTTCTCATCAGTCAGTTATCGCTAAGCGCTGCTAAGTGCATCATCGACGTGGGCACCGGGGCCGGCGCACTGATGCCGGCCATGCGGCGAGCGGCTCCAAACGCGATGATTCTCGGTGTCGATCGTTCGGACGGCATGCTTCGCCTCGCAAGGCAAAAGCACTTGGGTTCGCTTGCCCTCATGGACGTGCAGAACCTGGCGCTTGCCGCCAACCGATTCGATGCTGCGGTGGTCGCTTTCGTCTTGTTTCACGTGCCGCGCCCCGAACGATGTCTTAGCGAGGTGTACCGCGTTCTAAAGCCGTCCGGCACGGTGGGGACCGTCACTTGGGGCGCTGAACGTGTGCCGATGGCGAATGCCGTCTGGGACGAAGAGCTGGAAGCAGCCGGCGCCCGTGTCCTCGAGCTGCCGGCGACAGATAACCGTGCCTGCTGCGACAGCGCGCACAAGGTGACATCGCTCTTGGAGCAGGCCGGCTTCGGCGTTGCGCGAGTGTGGTCGGAATCGATCGAGTATCGATGGCGGCCAGAAGACTATTTCGAACACCAGACGCGCAGTACCTCGCGACTGCGGCTTCTGTCGCTGGACGATGGCGATCGTGAGGCGTGCCTTCGCCGAATTCGCGAACGGCTGGCCGGCGCAGGTGACGAGCAATACGTGTACAGCGGCGAGGTCGTAATGGCAATTGCCCAAAAAGCCGCCGTTGGCGGGCACACTCTGGGAGAGGACGATGGCTGACATTCTCGAGTTGGTCGATCTCGACGAGCTTCGCCACCAGGTTCGTGAGAAATATCGCGACGTGGCCGCTGATCCGGGTGGCATTCAGCATGTCCATCATTTCCATACCGGCCGTGCGCACGCGGTTCGGCTGGGCTACCCACCGTATCCTTTGAGCGACCTCCCCGAAGAGGCATGCGAGGCGTTTGCGGGCATGGGCAATCCGTTCTATTGGGGCGGCCCGAAACCCGGCGAAAAGGTTGTCGATCTCGGATCCGGGGGTGGCATGGATTCTCTCCTTGCAGCGCTCTGGGTTGGCAGCGAAGGAAGCGTGGTCGGAGTCGACATGACTCCCGAGATGCTCGAGCGGAGCCGTTCGGTCGCAAAGAAGATGGGGTTGAAGAACGTCGAATTCTGCGAGGGGCTGATCGAGGATCTCCCGGTCGAAGATGGATGGGCTGACGTCGTCATCTCCAATGGGGTGATCAATCTCTGCCCAGATAAGCTGGGCGTCTACCGAGAGATCTTTCGGGTGCTGAAGCCGGGCGGCCGCATGACAGTGGCTGATATCTGCCTTGAACGCCCCGTTCCCGAGGAAGCCCTGCGAGACATCGATCTCTGGACTGGTTGAATCGCCGGCGCCCTGCCGTGTGCAGGGTGGGAGACGGTAATCACCGGCGCGGGCCTTCTCGGCGTCGAGCTGGCGAATCCGGTCGACGCCTTTGCGGGCGCGAGCGGAGAGGCAAGCGCTAGAGAGTTCGGAACCTTGGGTTACTCAATTCGAGCCCGCAAGCCGCTTGACTAGGGTGATTCAGGCCGCCGTCCAGCAGCACGGCTTCAGGACCCGGTTCAACGAGCGGGGTCTGCTTTGGCAAGTAAACGCATTTGAAAGGATCGCTTGAGACAGCCCAGGCGTATTGCAGGTCAAAAGCTGGACCGAAAGGCGGTTGGCTCAGTTTCGCTCGCAGAGGAGCTGCAATCGCTCGGTCCAGCGGTTCAGCCGTCGCCGTGGCCAGGCCACGAGTGGGTCGAGGGTTTCGGCGTCATGGCGATGCCGTTTACATCCGGGCACGTCCTTGTCCTGCGCGCCTTCCCCCACAATTCCTTCGCCCCCTACAAGTCGATTTGGCACCGGACCCCTGAGGGCACCTGGACGATATTTGTCGACGGGGCCTCCATGGAGACGGCTTGTCCCCGCTACTTCGGGGCAGCAGCCAAGGAAAACCGTTCCGCACGGATTGACCTCACCTGGATCGGCCCGATGGATCTCGAGGTCACAGCCGAACCGCCGGGACTGCGGTGGACGATGTCACTCACCGAACCGCCCTACCTGAGAGCCCTCAATGCCGCCAGCTCTCGTCTGCCTGAGGCGGCCTGGCGGTCGTCGTTCGTGCTTCGAGGCATGGAGCTGATGGCTTCTGTCGTGCTCGGGATGGGAGAGGTGCAGCTCGCAGGGCCGGTGCCGAGCGGACATTGGGCCACCCTGACCCCGCGCAGGATGTACTTCGTGAGAGACGCTCACGCCGAACTGGCGGGTCTTGACTTGGGATCACCTGTTAAGGCGACCACGCCGCCGACAATCGGTGCAATGCGCCTGCCAAGCAAACCAGCCTTTGCCGTCGGAAGGGCTTTCTTCAAGCCGCGCTAGGCCTGGCGAACCAGGAGCCGATGAGAGTTCGCATCTGGAGAGCGACAGCCCAAGGGCAGCAG
>DATCNE010000201.1:0-22729 GCA_036565395.1 Dermatophilaceae bacterium | reverse complement strand
CACGGCAACCAGCGGACCTCCGCCGCCAACCGGTCATGATGCTTCGCCGCCGGACTGCCGGACTCCTGGCCGTCGCCCATCGGGGCGGCCATCGACTTGGCCAGGTACTTGGTCAGGTACCCGATCGTGCGGTCGGCGTCCGCGGTCCCGGCCAGGATCCCCTTGACGTCCACCTGGGACCCCAGCCGCATCACATGCGCCGGCCGGGTGTCGGGGTCCTGGTCGAGCTCGGCCAGAGCGTCCTCCCACGTCTTCAGCGGTTGGTGGGTGTCCGGGTCGCGGTAGGCGCCGTCGATAAACACCGGGGACCGGTGCACATACAACGGGACGTCGAAGGAGGGCCACCACAGCTGGAAGTACGTGCCCTTTGTGACCTGTCGGATGACCCGGCGCTCGATGGCACCCCTCATCGCCACATGCACGTGCGGTGCCAGCCGGCGCTGGGGCTCGATCGCGGCGAAGTACTGCACCTTGAACCCCGCGCCGCGGCGTAGGTTCTGCACCCACCGGTCGACCAGCTTGGCGAAGTGCATCGCATCCAACGCCGCCCGCTGGTAGTCATACCGGGCCGGGTCCACCGGCACCCCCTGACCCCGGACCACCCTCCCGTAGGAGGGCAGGGTCAAGGTGATGAACATCGAAGGCCGGTACACCTTCCCGTCCGCAGCGGTGAAACACCGGCCCACCGTCCGGGCCTCCATCGGGCGCACCGGCAGATCCGCAGCATCCCCGCGGCGCCGGGTCGAACGCACCACCCGACCCGACCCGCCACCGTCATCCTCATCGTCATCCTCGTGGTCGGCGTCGGCGTCGGCGACGAGCTCATCGGCACCGTCGTCGTGGCCGGGCTCGAGGTCGACCTCGAGGTCGACCTCGGGCAGCTCGTCGACGCGGTGCCACCCCTCCGCGCACTGATGCATCCGCAGCACCCGGGCCCGCTTCGCACACGTTGGACACCGCGACTCCCTTGTTGACCCACAGGGCAACACCACCGTGGACGCCTCACCGGTCACCCGGTCCACCAACCGCCTGGCCAGCGGGCGCACACACACGCCCTGGTCCTGGGCCAACCCGGCGACCATGGCCTTGTCCCAGTCCAAAGGGTCCAGCACCGCCCCGCCGGCGTGCGAATCCTGTGCAACCGCAACGTCGTTGGGAACCTCGGCCATCGAAACCACCCCTGAAATGTCGGTACGTGGTTTTCAAGGTATGGGTCGGAAACCGGTTTCGCTACTAGATCTGAGGGGCTGTGGACACGCCGCAAATCTTGCGGTTCCACCGTTACGCATCGGATGGCGCCGCAGACCTGTGGACAGTTGTGGACAGTTGTCGAAACCTTGGGGCAAAATCGGCCCAAAATATTTCGGCCGCAAATTCTCCTGTTGGGCCAACAAGAATCTCTTCAGCCTCAGATCGTCCTCAACTGCCTGCGATGAGGGCACGTCTCCCGACTGCGTAGAGCCTCGTGCATGTGAATAGTCAAGCGTTCTTGCCAGCCAGTGGCTCGGTGGATCTCCCCGGTTGCACGCTAAGTGCACCCACTTCGCAGGCAAGCCCGCCTGGGGATACCTGCGGGCGCGACCTAGGTCCCCTGGGCTTGCTTCATAAGGGGTCCGGGAGCTGGAATCCCCCCGGAGGGTCCTACCGGACACACCTTGGGTGCTCGGACCGGACCTGCGCCCCTGCAGTATCAGTTCCGCAATCGGGACGCTTGGTCAATCCGCAAGAGAGTGACCAGACATGGCCGAAAGCCGGACGTTCCGGAATGACACCAGGGATGAGTGTGCGTCTGTTTTCAACCGCGGCCAACGACCCTGCGAGTCTCAGAGGTTCGCAGTGGACGATCGACCAACGCCGGGCGATCGTCACCGAGCGGAGCAGGCTCGGCGAAGACTTCTCCTGCGTCGGCAGGCCACGAGAACGGAGCATGTGCAGATTATGGTGCGGGCGGCGACCTCAGCCGTCGCCCGCACCCTTTAAACCTCGTCAGCTGAGCGGTGTTGCCTTCTGGACGAACTCGTTGGTGAAGGTCTTGGTGAGGTCGATGGACTTGCCTTGCACCTTGGGGTTGAAGGCGGAGAGGACTGCCAGGCAGGTCGGGGGGCCGTCTGCCGGCATGATCCCGGTGGGGTTGTAGATGCCCTTCTCCTTGTCGAGGGCCGAGATGTAGGCCGCCTTGCCGACGCCGGCGTAGTAGTCCGGCGGCATCTGGTTGGCGATCTCGGTGGCCGTGTGGCCGGCGATCCACTTCAGCGTGGCCACGTAGGCGTTGACCAGCTTCTGGACGACGTCCTTGTGCGCGTTGACGTAGTCGCTCTGCATGTAGAGCGAGGTCGCCGGGTAGGTGCCGCCGAGGGCCGCAGTGGCCCCATCCGCGGTGCGCATGTCCTCCAGGATGTATCCGATCTTGTCGGCCAGGACCTTGGACACGGTGGGCTCGGTTGTCATGGCGCAGTCGACGCTCTTGTGCTGCATGGCGGCGATGAGGGTCGCGCCGGCCTGGACGCCGATGCGGCGGGTCTGGGAGGGGTCGACGCCGTTCTTCTTGCCGAGGTACTGGGTGAGGAAGTCGGTCGAGGAGCCTGTGTCGGTGATGCCGAGGTGGGCGCCCTTCCAGTCGGCCGGCGACTTGATCTTGCCCTTGAGGTCGGTGCGGCACAGCTCGACCTCGCCCGGGACCTGCAGCATCGAGACCACTGCTTCGGCGAACTTGCCCTGACCCTGAAGCGCTATCGTGTGGTCGTAGAAGCCACCAGTGCCCTGAACCTGACCAGCGATCATCTCGGTGGTGGCGTCCACGCCTGCGCCCTCGTCCTGGAGGGAGACGTTGACGCCGGCCTTGTCGTAGTAGCCGAGCTGCTTGGCCAGCATGAACGGCAGGTAGATCTGCTTGTTGAGGCCGCCGACCATGATCTTGATCGTGTCGCCGGTGGCCTTGGCTGTCGATCCGGCCCCGTTGGCGCCGTTGGCTCCAGAACCGGTGGCGGCGTTGTTTGCGCAACCAGAAAGGGCCAGAGCGGCGACGCAAGCCAGGGAACCGGCTACGCGAGTTCGAGACTTCATGAGAGTTCTCCTTAGTGAGGTTGTGAACGGTGAGCAGATTCGGGAGCTGAGTGCGGTTTCCGGGCGGGATACCGTCAGAGGACGGCGAGGTCTGCCTCTCCGTGCTGCGGCGGGCGCCAACGCAAGAGGCGTCGCTCGAGTCGGGTGATGAGAAATTCGGCCAGGAGCGCGATCACGGCTGTCAGGACCATGCAGGCCAGCACGCCGCTCTGGTTGAAGTTGCCCTGGGCCGACTTGATCAGGTTGCCCAGGCCCCGGTCGGAGCCGAGGAACTCCCCGACGATGGCGCCGATGATGGCGAACCCGAAGCTCACATGCAGACTGGCGAGGATCCAAGTGAACGCCGACGGCATGACCACCTCCGTGGTGATCTTCCAGCGTGAGGCTCCCAGCAGCTTGGCGTTGGCCATCAGGTTGCGGTCGACCTCGCGGGTGCCCTGGAAGGCGTTGAAGAAGACCCCGAAGAAGACAAGGACGATGACCAGCAGCACCTTGGAGGTCAGGCCGAGGCCGAAGGCTACGACGAACAGCGACCCGAGCACGATGCGCGGGATGGAGTTGGCCACCTTGATGTAGGGCGCGAACACGTCGGCCAGGATCCTGATCCGTCCCAAGGTGATCCCCGCGACCACGCCGGCAACCACGCCGATGACGAAGCCGAGCGCCGCCTCCTCGAGGGTGACCTGGATCTGCTCGCCGAGGCTGCCCTGGGACGTGCCTTGGGTGGCCCAGGTGACGATCTGGTCCCAGACCGCGCTGGGCTGGCTGAAGAAGAACGGGTCGATCAGCTTGGTCTGGGCGGCAAGCTCCCAGCCGCCGAGCCACACGGCAAGGACGATGAGCTGGAGGGCGATGACGAGCCGGCGGCGCTTGGCCCGGGCCCGGCCGGCGGTGTTCACGCCACGTCCAGTGCGGCTTGGGAAGCGCCCGACGTGGTCGTTCGGGCGTAGGCCTCCTGGACCTCGTCACGTAGGGCCTCCCAGATCCGCTCGTAGGTGGCGACGAATCGTGGGTCAAAACGGATGTCCTGCACCACGCGGGGCCGAGGCAGGTCGATGTGGAACTCCGCCTTCACCGTCCCCGGCCCGGCGGTGAGGACGATGACCTTGTCCGCGAGGGCGATCGCCTCCTCGAGATCGTGGGTGACGAAGACGACCGCGGGCTTGGTCTGGTCCCAAAGGGTCAACAGCTCGGTGGACATGATCGAGCGGGTCTGCACGTCCAGGGCACCAAACGGCTCGTCCATCAACAGAACTCGCGGCCGGTTGATCAGCGTCTGCGCCAGGGCGACGCGCTTGCGCATGCCGCCGGAGAGCTGATGGGGATAGCGGTCCTCGAACCCGCTCAAGCCCACCCGACGGATCCAGTCATTCGCCTGCGCCCTGGCGCCCGCCTTGTCCATCCCGCGGAAGAGTGGCCCGGCGGACACGTTGTCCAGCACCGACTTCCAGGGGAAGATCGCATCCTGCTGAAACACGAACCCGGTGCCGGTGTCGATACCCGAGACGGCCTTGCCGTCGACGAATGCCTCACCGGCGGAGGGCGACTCCAGACCCGAGATCAGTGTCAGGGTCGTCGACTTGCCGCACCCTGTTGGTCCAACGACCGCGCAGAACTGTCCGTCCTCCACGGTGAAGCTGATGTCCTTCAATGCGGTGAAGGTGCCACCGTCCGCCGTAGCGAACTTCTTGGTGACGTTGCGCAGCTCAATGGCCGCCATGGCGATCGCCCTCTCATCGTTGTGATGGCCGTCACACTATGAACCAAGCCGCACCTCCGGAAGTCTTGTGAACCTTCCGTCGGATACTCGCGATAAGAGTGGTTTTGTGCATTCTTCTCAGCCATCCTGAGACATGCGCCCGCAGAGCAGCACGCTCGCCTCGCGAATCCTGATCGCAGTACTGGGGATCGTCGTCGTCACCATGGCTATCGGGCTCGGGCTGTATATGTCCCTCGCCCGATCAACAGCCGACTCCAACGCCAAGGAGCGCGCGTCCAACATCGCGGCTGCCGTCGGAGACATGTCGGTCGTGGCGTCAGCTCTTGCCTCGGGAGATCCCCACGGCACCATCCGGGGGATCGCGAACCAGGTGGTGAAGGACACCGGCGCGGCCTACGTCGTGGTCATCGGCGCGAACGGACTGCGTTACTCCCATCCCAACCCCGCGCTGATCGGCCAACGGATCGAGGAGCCGGTCACGGCCCTGGACGGCCACATCCACACCGGGGTGGATAACGGCAGCCTAGGCCGTTCAGCGAACGCACGCGCACCCATCCGCGACCAGACGGGCAAACCCATTGGCGAGGTCTCGGTGGGGATCCTGGAGACCAAAGTCGCGGCGCAGCTGGCCCAGGTGTTCGGGGCCGCGTTCCCGTACACCGGCCTGATCCTTGCGCTCGGCGTCGTGGCTTCGCTGATCCTTGCCCGGGCGATCAAACGAGTGACGTTCGGCCTCGAACCAGCGGAGATCGTGGCGCTCGTCCAAGAGCGTGAGGCCATGCTGCACGGCATCCGTGAGGGCGTGGTCGGCTTCGATCCGCAGGGTCGGGTGAACGTCATCAACGACGAAGCACGACGACTGCTTGGCCTGACTGGAGCCACCATCGGCCAACAGCTGGACGACCTCGTGTCGCCGGGTCGGCTGCACGACATCCTCTCTGGAGCGGTTACGGATGCCGACGCCCTTGCGGTCACAGACGAGAACCTGCTGGTGGTCAACCGGATGCCGGTCACCGTGGCGGGCCGCAAGACCGGATGGGTGGTGACCATCCGTGACCGCACGGAGATGGAGGCATTGTTGAGACAGCTGGACTCGGTCGAGAGCATCACGAACGCGTTACGGGCCCAGGAACACGAGTTCTCCAACCGGTTGCACGCGTTGTCAGTGCTGCTCGAACTCGGTGAGATTGATGAGGCAACCTCGTATGCAGGGCAGCTCACGTCCCAGGCCACCCTGGAGGGCGACGATGTGCGGGCCCGGATCGGTCCGCCGGTGGTGGCGGCCCTGTTGCTGGCCAAGATGACCGTCGCTGCCGAGCGAGGCGTCGAGGTGAGGCTCCATCCGAACAGTGCACTGCCCCGCGGTGCGGGCGATCACACCGCTCTCCTGACCGTTCTGGGCAATCTCGTCGACAACGCGGTGGATGCAGTGGCCGCGGGCGGGAGTGAGCGCGACCCGCGGCTGGTGGTCGTGCAGCTCGAGGGGAACGACCACGAGGTGAACCTCTCGGTATGGGACACCGGCCCGGGTATACCGCCGGACCGGCTGGAGCATGTGTTCGTGGACGGCTACTCGACGAAGGCCCCACGCGGCGGCCTGCGTCGGGGCGTGGGCCTCGCCCTGGTCCACCGATTGGTCCTCCGGGCCGGGGGCTCGATCGTCGTGACATCGGAAAAGGGTGCCCGGTTCGATGTCCGGCTGCCGCTTGACCAGTTGGAGGTGTTGTTGTGATCCGCACACTCGTCGTCGACGACGACTATCACGTGGCGCACGCCCACGCCCTGAGCGTGCGACGGGTGCCAGGGTTTTCCATTGTCGGAGAAGCGCATTCGGCTCAGGAGGCCCATCAGATCATCAAGCACGAGCGACCCGACCTCCTGTTGCTAGACATGTACCTTCCCGACTTCAGCGGACTGGACCTGGTTCGGCTCCTCACGAGCGAGTCAGCCGGGTCCGCCAAGTCAGAAGGGCCCGGACACGTCCCGGACTTCCTGCTGGTGACGGCCGCACGGGACATCGAGTCCGTGCGCTCTGCGATGCAGCTGGGCGCCATCTACTACCTGGTCAAGCCGTTTACCTTCGTAGCGCTGCGCGAGCAGCTCGAGTCCTACCGGCGGTGGCGTCAGCGGCTCGAAAGATCACCAGAGGCAGATCAGGGCACCGTGGACGCGTTGTACGGCCTGTTGCGCTCCCCCGCCACCGCCTCCGCCACCCGCCACAATCTGCCGCCTACGATGGCGCGTGTGCTCGACATCGTGCGATCCTCGGCGACCCCGTTGGGAGCCTCCGAAGTTGCCGAACGTCTTGGCGTGAGCCGCCCGACGGCGCAACGCTACCTGGCGATGTTGGTCCAGCAGCAAGTGATCGACCTCGACCTTGCCTATGGAACCACCGGGCGACCCGAACACCTCTATCTGGCCCGTTCGCCCCGATCCTGATCAGTCGGGCAGGAGGGCCACAGCCGCAGTCTTGGAGTCCGGATGCACTTGGCACGCACAGCGAACACGCATCTCCGGGGTGGATAGCGCGCTTGGGCTCCGGCTGGTGTTCCTAGGTGCCGGTCATTCGTCCTCGCCTAGCGGTGCCTTCCAACGCACCCGGCACCTCGTGGGTTTGTGCCCAGTTGTGGGACGGCGGATGGCACAAGGCGTAACCCTTGCTGCGCCGTTGGCAGTCCAGTTAGGACCCTTTGTGGGCACCCCGTTGACGGGGGTGGGCAGATCCCCAATCTGGCGCAGCAGTTTGCGCAGCAGGTGTTTTGCCGGATTGGCCTCTATGAGATCAAGAGCGCCGGCTTCGCCGCCGCAGCGGCCTGCGGGCGGCGCTGGCGCGCCGTCCTCGACCGCCCTTCGAGAGCCGAGTAAGTCGACGAGGAGTGTTTCGCTGTTGGAGCGGAAGCGGATGGAGCTGGAGTGGAGCCCGGAGCAGACTGCCGCCAGGGAGGCGCCCCTGTTGAATCCATTTCCCAAAACGGTTCTGATGTCGCGTTATCCCTATCGTGACTGGTCGACTCCAAACTCCAGTCCGCGTGCGGCAGTCCTGCCACTCGGTCTCCGGCCCGGGCGCGGGAGCCCTGTGTTCACTGGCCAAATATCAGGACGGGAATGCTCATGAGGACGACATATCCTCCAACGACGATGCCAATCACTGCGGGAATCATGCCGTTGCTGGCTCCCCGCCGTCGTGCCCGGAAGCCGAACAACATGGCTGTAACCGCCGGAGCGATGAGCACCAACGTCGCCGGAATGCCAGCCTTCAGGGCAACGCCAACTGGCACAGATTCCGCACTACCCGACTCGTAACCCTGCATCGTCAGGAGCCCGTCGCCAATGAACATAGCGGCAACGAATGCCACGGGCATGACGGCCACGGATATCCAGGCGAAGCGCAGGGACCGCCTGGCCTCTGGCGAGGCTGCAGGTACGGGGGCGGCGACAGGATTGGCTGGGCTCGACATGTTGACCTCCCTCTTGTCCCTTCATGGTCCGCCGCAGCTCCGCGCGACGACAGGGACCTAAGTCCGCGCAACTACTCGCTCTGATTTGCAGCCTCCCCGAACGCATCGACGGACCTGCAAGCGCTGGGGACGAGGGGGAGGGGTCGACGCCGCCACCTTTTGTATGGCCCCCAGGCCCCCAGGCCCCCAGCTCACACGAGGTGCAGGATGAGAACCCGCACGGTGTCCCTGGTGGACGCAGGCATCTGGAATGCGATGGCTCCCTTCTAGAGATGCTGGGCTACGACCAGCACGGAGACTTCCACGTTCACGGTGTCGCCCCAGGCGCGTGCTAACGGTTTTGCTAACAAGGACTCTGGACGCCTTCCGACAGCATCGGATGCTCCGACCTGACATCGGCGGCTCTGGTGCTGGGAACGGACCCAACCCGACGTGGTCAGACACTTCGGAGGGGATTACGGATCAGAAGGTTGGGGGTTCGAGTCCCTCCGGGCGCGCTCTGTGTTGAGACAGACGACCAGGCCCTGACCAGCGGAAACGCCGGTTGGGGCCTTTGTCGTGTCGAATCGCGAGACGTCGAATCTCACGATGTGAGCCATTCGGAAGGTTCCTCTTGGGGTCACTCCCCAAGCGCGTACTGCTGCTGTGGCGCCTGACGCGGATACCCTCGATGAGCGCTACCGGGCGTAACGTGCGGGCGTACGTTAGCGTCGATGATGGCTGAGCCCTGAGGAACTTCGCGACCGGGGTCTTGAGCGGGGCCTTCCACCGGATCGCTCAGGTATCTCGAAAATAGGGGAGCCTTGAACAGGTTGGTCCCGACGCTGGACGGT
Organism: Dermatophilaceae bacterium; assembly: GCA_036565395.1. Taxonomy (GTDB): domain Bacteria; phylum Actinomycetota; class Actinomycetes; order Actinomycetales; family Dermatophilaceae; genus UBA4719. Next base: position 13,655 of record DATCNE010000201.1, on the reverse strand, counting down.
TCAGCCGGTCCTTCCAACCGGTTCGCTTGTGGCGGTCGGTGGATGGGAAAGGAGGCGCGATGGCTCGCTCGGCAGGCTCAGCACCGACCATGCAAGATGTTGCGAGGTTGGCCGGCGTCTCAGCCAAGACCGTTTCGAACGTGTTGGCCAACTATGAACACGTGTCTTTCTCGATGAGGCAACGTGTCATGAGCGCCGTCCGCGAGCTGGACTACGAGATCAACGTGTCGGCTCGGAATCTACGATCGGGTCGTACGAGGGTGATCGGTCTGGCCGTTCCCGAGCTGAGTCAAGCGTATTTTGCTGAGCTGGCGGATGCGGTGATCAGGGCAGCGGCGGCGCGCGGATACACGGTTCTTATCGAGCAGACCGGCGCGGACCGGGCGACTGAGATCAGCGCCATCGCCGCCATGCGGCGACACTCCATCGATGGTCTCATCTTCAGCCCACTGGCCCTTGGACCGGAGGAGGCGAAGTACCTGGACGTTGATTTTCCACTGGTCGTTCTGGGCGAACGAATCCCGAACAGCGCCGCGGATCACATCACGATGTCGAACGTCGCTGCTGTGAGAGCGGCGACCGAACATCTTCTGGCCCTCGGCAGGCGGCGCATCGCTGTCATCGGAGCACATCCTCACGATCCAGTCGGCACGGGTGCCCTGCGTCTGCAGGGCTATGAGCAGGCTGTGAACTCCTACGGAATTGACGTCGACCCCGCACTCGTCGTCACTGTCCCTCTTTGGCACCGGATCCACGGAGCCGAGGCGATTGAACGTCTACTCGCGACCGGCGTCGATTTCGACTCCGCAGTCTGCTTCAACGACGCTCTCGCGCTCGGGGCTATGCGGGTGCTGCAGAGGAACGGCCGCCGGATCCCGGAAGACGTCGCAGTCACCGGGTTCGACGACATCGAGGACTCCCGTTTCTCGACCCCTACCCTGACCACCATTTCGCCCGGTCGTGACCAGAGCGCCACGCTCGCTGTCGACATGCTCACGGCGCGCATCGAGGGCACCTCGGAGAGAAACGATCCGGCGGAGGTTGAAGTGCAGTACTCACTCATCATCCGCGAGTCGACGGTCGGCGCTTCCCCCACATAGAGGTTCCCGACCCTGACCCCGGATCCACATGTGAGGTGAGGGTCGGGGGAGTGGGGGGAGTGTCAGTACGTGGTCGCGCTGGTTCCTCGCGTGCTGCTCTTCGTCACTCGACGGACCGCGACGGGACGGCGTTGTAGGTCCCCCAACTCAATCCGGGCTGCTCGCGCCTCCAAGCGCAGGTAGTTTGACATCGTTTCTTCTATCCACTAGCATCCTAATTTACATCGATGTAAACGTGTCGTCACTATTCAAATCTAGCTCCTAGACACTGTCGTGAGGAGCAGTAAGTAGGTGCTCAGTGAAGAAGCTGATGGCTGCTGTTGCAGCCGCCGCTGTGATGGCCGCAGGCCTTACTGGTTGTTCCACGGGGAGTGGAAGTTCGGTGTCTCCGGCGTCCGGCAAGGTTGCGCTCACGTTCTGGCACGGCTACACCGAAGCAGACGGAGGCGTCCTCGACGGCATCGTCAAGGACTTCAACGCCTCACAGAGCAACATCACGATCACGACACAGGTCAAGACGTGGGCTGTCATCGACGACACGCTCCTGCCGGCCCTGTCCTCCAAGAACGGCCCCGACATCGTCGCAATGCCAGCAGAGCGCCTACCTGTATATGCCTCCAAAAAGGCACTGGTGAGCCTCAGTGACTTCTACGACTCCCCGACGAGCAACACGTCACAGTTGAACCCCCAAGCGGTTGCCATGGAGACTGTCAAGGGAGAGAAGTACGGCGTGCCGACCGGCTTCGTACCGCTGGCAGTCTTCTACAACAAGACCCTCCTGGCGAAGGCCGGCATCACGAAGTTCCCGACGACGTGGGATGAGTGGGTCGCCGCAGCCAAAGCCACGACGATCGACAAGAACGGTAGTGGAACCCCGCAGCAGTACGGCCTGGTCCTGCCCGACCACTCGACCGTCGCAAACGGGCTTTGGTCCAGCCTCTTCGCCGGCAACGGAGGATCCATCGCCAACACGACAGGTACCGCTGCCGAGATAAACTCCCCGCAGAACCTGGAGACGCTGAAGTACTGGGCGGCCGCAATCCACGATAACAAGATCTCACCGACCGGTCTCGACGGCATCGGAGCGGACAAGCTCTTCACCGCCGGCAAGGCCGCCATGCACGTCGGTGGCCCATGGATGGCATCGCTGGCCAAGGCCGCGAACATCGACTACGGCATCGCAGCGATCCCTGCAGGGCCAAAAGACCAGGCAGCGTCTGCCATCGGCGTATCCATGGCCATCACGGCTCAGACGAACGACGCCAAGAAGGCCGCAGCCGAGAAGTTCTTTGCCTACTTCAACGAGAAGAAGGTCGACACGAAATGGTCGCTCGGGTCGGGCTGGCCGCCTCTGCGCACCGACGTCAGCCCAGCTGACGTCAGCTCGAACCCGGTCGTCGCTAGCCTCACAGCCATTGCGTCTACCAGCCGCGCCCTGCTTCCCGGTGTAGTCAACAGCAGCGACGTCCTCAAAGCCGTCGACGAGGCCACTCAGAAGGCGGTCGCCGGTGGTAACGCGAAAGAGCTTCTCGACCAAGCTCAAACCAGCATCACCATCACGCTGACCAAGTAACCGAGGCGGGGGCTTAGCAGGCCCCCGCCACCAGCGGGGAGCGGTCATGGCAACACAGCCGATGCAGAGTCAGGTGCAGCGCCACCGTGCCTACCGTCCGCCGGCGCAACTCGGCGGACGGACCCCGCTCAACCGGACGTTCCGACGAAGGCTGGTCATCGTGGTCTTCCTGGCCCCCAGTCTGACCATCATGGCTGCTTTCGTGGGCTGGCCAATGATCTCGGCCCTGCGCCTGTCGTTCACGGATGCGAGCGGATTCGGGCAGGAGAACTGGGTCGGATTCGCCAACTACGTTCGCATATTCACCGACCCGAAAATCCTCCACTCAATCGTCAACACGGCGATCTATGCCGCACTCTTCACGCCGGTCGCGATCGTCCTCGCGCTGATCCTCGCCCTTGCCATAAACAGTCCAAGGCTTCCGCTGCGCGGGTTCTTCAGGACGTCACTGTTCACGCCGTTCATCGTCTCCCTTGCTGTGGCCGCCTTCGCGTGGTCATACCTGCTCGATCCGCAGCTCGGCTTGCTGAACTACTGGTTGCAGACGGTTGGGATCCGGCTCGGAAATGTTCTGCAAGACCCCACACTCGCCATGCCTACAGTCGTGCTCGTCGCGGTGTGGAAGAACTTCGGTTTCTACATGGTGATTTTCCTAGCCGGGCTCCAGGAGATACCGACGAGCCTGTATGAAGCAGCTCAGCTGGACGGCGCAAACAACTGGCGCAGGTTCACCTACGTGACCCTGCCCATGCTGAGCAACACGATTGTCTTTGTCCTGATCATCGCCCTGATCGCAGCACTTCAGGCCTTTGACCAGATTTACGTGCTGACCGGAGGAGGTCCCTACCGCAGCACGCAGACGATCGTCATGGAGATCTATCAGTCCGGCTTCAAGCAACTCGACCTCGGCTTCGCGTCCGCATTGTCGTACGTCCTCCTGATCGCGACGCTGATCCTCAGCCTCATCCAGTTCCTCTTCTTCGGGCGCCGCGCAGAGGAGAACAACTCATGAGTGCCACCATCGGCAGGACCGCCACCCGCTCGAGCAACCTGCGGTCGCGATCGCGTCGTCGCTCCCAATTGGTGAAGATACTGTTCTTCGCCGGTTCTCTCGTCGTCACCGCAGCCCTGATGCTACCGATCATTATCATCGTGCTCACGGCGTTCAAGCCGGTCGCAGAGATTAACGCGTTCCCGCCTTCGCTGCTCCCGGCGCATTGGACCCTTGACAACTTCAGGACCATCTTCTCCGAGCTGCCGATGAGCCGCCTCATCCTCAATAGCTTCGTCTTCGCAGGAGGCGTCACCCTCTTCGCCCTCGTGTTCGACTCGCTCGCCGCCTACGCCCTGGCGCGCATCGATTTCCGTGGCAGCAAGGTGCTTCTCATCGTGATCATCGCCAGCCTGATGATCCCATTCCAGGCCACCCTCATCCCTATCTACCAGCTTGTCTCGCACCTGGGCTGGGTCAACACCTTCGCAGGGCTGATCGCCCCACGCGCCGCCGACGCGTTCGGCATCTTCTTCCTCCGACAGTTCTTCATATCGCTACCCCGCGACCTCGACAACGCGGCCCGGATCGACGGGGCCTCTGAGTGGCGGGTATTTCGCAGCATTGTGATCCCCAATGCGATGCCGGCTCTGTTGACCCTGGGGATCTTCATCTTCGTGAACAACTGGAATGACCTACTCTGGCCGCTCGTCTTTACCACAGATTCGAAGATGGGCACGATCACGTCAGGGCTGACCCTTCTGACCGGACCCGGCGGCATCATCCCCCAAGGTGTCATGATGGCCGGCGCACTCATCGCCGTACTACCACTGGCGATCATGTTCCTGCTCGTTCAACGGCGCTTCATCGAGAGTGTCGCCACTACCGGATTGAAGTGAGACACCCCGTGAAATGGTTCGACGACGGCAGCCTGCACTTTGCTCTCGGAATCGAGGACACCTTTGTGCCGCAGAGCCGACCGGGCGAGCGCCCCATCGACGAGTATGAGCTGACGCAGCACTACGAGCAGTTCGCCACCGATCTACAACTCGCCCAAGACGTCGGAGCCGAGATGCTGCGCTGGGGCGTTCCCTGGTACCGCGTCGCGCCGGAGCCGGGGAAGTGGGACTGGGCCTGGGTTGACTCTGTCATGGCACGCTTCGGTGAGTTGGAGCTCCGTCCCATTGTGGACCTGCTGCACTACGGGACACCCCTGTGGCTCGAGGGCCAGTTCACTCACCGTGACTACCCCAATCACGTCACGGAGTTCGCCCAGCGCTTCGCGGAACGATACGGCGACGTCGCCACGGACTACACACCCGTCAACGAGCCGATGATCCACGCGCTCTTCTCCGGTCAGTACGCATACTGGCCCCCCTACTTAAGTGGGAGCTCCGGACTCGTGAGCGTCGCTACGGCGCTTGCGAGAGGATTCTCGATGTCGCAGCGTGCCATCGCAGACACCTTAGGAAACCGGGCAACCTTCGTCCATGTCGACGCCGGGGTGAGGTACACCGGTGACGTCTGGTCTCCTGAGCACCGAGACGAAGTAGCCCGACTGCGCGAGCAGTCCTACCTCGTGGAAGACCTCGTGACCGGTGCCGTGCGCGAGGGGCACCCGCTGCTCGGCATGCTCAGGGCAGGGGGAGTAACCGACGATCAGCTCGACTGGTTCACGGCCAACTCTGTGGCCCCCGATGTGATGGGCGTCAACTACTACCCGCGACAATCCACCGAGGTATTCGAGACTGGCATCCGCCACACCGGCGGGTTCGCTGACCCGCGCCCATCCCAGGACGCGGGAACCGACGGCCTTCGGGAGGTGCTTCACTGCTACGCGAAGCGGTACGGCGCTCCGGTCATGCTGACCGAGACCGCCGTTACGGGCAGCGTGCAAGAGCGCATCCGATGGATGGACGAATCTGTCGAAACACTGCTCAACCTGCGGGCGGAAGGCATGCGCGTAGTCGGCTACACCTGGTGGCCTCTGTTCGACATGTACGAGTGGACCTATCGCCACAGCACTAACCCCCGAGCCGACCACCTCCTGCGAATGGGGCTATTCGACCTCGTGGAGACGCCCGGCGGCCACCTCGACCGCCGCAGGAACCCCGTCGCAGATCGGTTCCAGCACCATGCCGCCGCGTTCGCCGGTCTGGCGAACATCCGAGTTTGAACAGGAATCCCAGATGCTGCACGCACGCCTAACCGTCGACCCCAGCTCAACGATCGGATCCATCAACTCCCGCCTCTTCGGATCGTTCGTCGAACACGTCGGACGATCTGTGTACGACGGCATCTACGAGCCAACTCATGGAACAGCCGACGCGAACGGTTTTCGACAGGACGTCATCGAGCTCGTCAAGGAGCTCGGCGTCACGACGATCCGTTATCCCGGTGGCAACTTCGTTTCAGGATTTCGGTGGGAGGACAGCGTCGGACCCCGGGCTGAACGGCCCCGGCGCCTGGATCTTGCATGGCATTCAACGGAGACAAACGAGGTCGGTCTTCATGAGTTCGCAACATGGCTCGACGCGATCGACGGGGAGCTGATGCTGGCGGTCAACCTCGGGACGCGCGGTATCACCGAAGCGCTTGACCTCCTCGAGTACACCAACCTGCAGTCCGGCTCGACGCTGGCCGATCGCCGTGTGGCGAACGACCGCCGGGATGCGTTTGGGGTGTCGATGTGGTGCCTCGGCAACGAGATGGACGGCCCGTGGCAGCTCGGTCACCGTTCTGCAGAGGACTACGGCAAGCTCGCCGCGCAGACGGCGCGCGCCATGCGGTCCTTCGATCCCACTCTCGAACTGGTGGTTTGCGGGTCATCCAGTGCATCGATGCCGACCTTCGGTGAGTGGGAGCGCGTCGTGCTGAGCCACGCCTACGACGAGGTCGACTACATCTCGTGCCACGCCTACTACGAGGACAAGGGTGACCGAGGGAGCTTCCTGGCGTCCGGCGTCGACATGGACCGCTTCATCGAGTCCGTCGTCGCGACAGCCGACCACGTGAAGGCAGTTCGCGGCAGCGACAAGACCATCAACATCTCATTCGACGAGTGGAACATCTGGTACAACGAACGCTTCGAGAAAGTCGACAAGATTCAGGGAGTCGACAACTGGCCAGTGGCGCCACGCCTTCTTGAAGACGTGTACACCGTTGCTGACGCCGTCGTGTTCGGAAGCCTGCTGATCAGCCTGCTCAAGCATGCCGACCGGGTGACGAGTGCATCACTCGCTCAGTTAGTCAATGTCATCGCACCGATCATGACGGAGCCCGGCGGCCCCGCGTGGCGGCAGACGACGTTCTTCCCCTTTGCTGCGACGGCGAAGCACGCCGTCGGTATGTCTCTGGACGTTCGCGTCGAAAGCGACCCGTACGAGACGGATCTTTACGGTTCCGTCCCCATCGTCGACGCCGTCGCCACTCATCACGCCGACACCGGAACTGCGGCCGTCTTTGCGGTGAACCGCTCTCAGGAGGACGAGGTGGAGGTCACGATCGACATCGCCTTGCTCGGGTCCAACATCGCGCTCCGTGCCCGGACCCTGTCCGACGCCGACGTCGAGGCGGCGAACACCCTCCATGATCCGAACCGGATAGCGCTCTTCGACAACACCACCGTTTACCGTGTCGGCTCAGTCGTGACCATCGTCCTTCCGCCGGTGTCGTGGACAGAGATCACATTCACGAAGGAGGGGCTATGACAATTGAGGACCTCAACAAGGCGAGGTCAGTGCCTTCCCCAGCGACATCATCACCTACACGTGGTCAACCCAGGGCCAGCTCCTCAAGGTCGCCCGGCCCGGTGGTTCGACCAGCACCTACCGCTACGACCCGTTCGGCCGACGGATCGAGGTCAACGACAACGGTCGCATCACCCGGTACGCCTGGGATGACGCCAACATCGTCGGAGAGTACGACGGCGGCAACCAGTTGACCGCGGCCTTCGTCACCACGCCTCAACCCGGGCAGATGCTCGGCGTGACACGACCCGGGACGGTTCAGTCACCCTCCGCAGGCAAAGCCAAACGTTCGCATAATGCCGCGTTGGGTTCGCGTTCGTGTCCGCGTGAGGATCGTCCTACGGACGGCGAGGCTTGTCGCCGATACGCCCGGTCATCGTTCCACTTTGGTGGCGTTCCTGGCGGTGCTCGTCAGTTGCTGACGCCGAACCACGCCAGGCAGGCGTCCAGACCGGTGACCTTCACCGGGTGAGCCGCCCAGGTCTCGCGGGTCAGCCTCAGGTGCTGAAGCTCGACCACGCCGGTGGGCGAGTCGGTCAGGCTGACGCCGTTCTCGACGTACCCCAGCCGGCGGGACACCGCCAGCGACGGCGCGTTGTCGACGCGCGCGGAGGAGATCGCAGCGACCGCGCCGAGGTGGTCGAAGGCCAGCCCCAGGATCGCGGTGCGCATCGCCACGGCAGTGCCGCGGCCGCGAGCGTGGACCGCCAGCCACGAGCCCGAGTCGACGGTGCGGAGCTTCGCGAAGTCGTCGGCCTCCAGCGCCTGCAGCCCCACGAGCTCACCTGACACCTCGACCGCCAGGTCCAGGCACCACGACGACGGCGACCAGCTTCCGCGGTGATGCCAGGTCTGCTGCACGAGGAGCCGGTGACGGTTCCGCTGAGCCGACAGGCCGGCGAAGTGTTCCCAACGAGGATCTTGCTCGTCGTCGTCGGGGAACATCGCATCGATGGCCGGCAGGTCGGCGTCGGTCACCGGGCGCAGCGCGACGTCTCCGATGCTCAGGCGCAAGTCGAAGAGGGGCCAATCCATGCCGTGCAGCCTAGGCGGCGCGTATCGCTCCTCGGGTGCGGGGGCGGCGTCGCTCACCTGGGCGACTGCGATGCTCAGGTCGAGCCTCGCAGTGGCTCTTTCAGTCCGCGGGAGGATCGGCTACTGGTCTTCGGGGGACCGGCTCAGCTGACGCCAGAAGGTGACTGCGGGGCGGTCGGGGCGGCCTCTCAACTCTGCCTCGGAGTGGGCACTCTCAGGTCCTTGGGGCGGACGGCTCACATGGCGCACTGCTACTGGACCGTGACTGTTCGGGCCGCGCTGTAGCCAGCCGCGCGCAGCGTTGTGGCCACGCGCAAGACCCGGACCTGCCATGTCCCGCGGGTGTACAGCCGGAAGCCGCCCCGGGCGGTCCCGGTCGTGGATACAGCCGTTGAACCAACCGTAATCCACGACGAAGCGCCCCCAAACCTGGCCTGGACCCGGATGGACGCGCCGGGCTCGTAAGGACGGGTCGTCACCGCCGCATATGCCAGTGTTCCTGAACGGGTCGCCGTGGGGAGCGACACCCACGACACCGTGCTGACGGAAGTAATGGCCCGCTCAGCAGTGAGCACGCTCTTGGCTGGCACGCTGGAGGCGACCAGTGCGCGCAGCCGGCCGCTGGCGGTATTGGTGAACGCGACAAGGGCTCGCCCGGTGGAGTCAGTCTGGCCCGAGCCCACGTTCACCCAGGTGCTGGTCCCGGCCGCTTTACGCTGCAGAACCACGGACACCGCCACCGCGGCCACCGCGGGCAAGTTCAGGCGCTTCGTGTCACGCACGGTGACTGCGGCGACCGGCCGCCTCCCGTACGCCGAGGAGGACACCGCGGCAAGGGTGGCGACCCGGTTCGCGTAGATGGTCACCGGAAGGCGATGTAAGGGGCTGTCCACGCCCTGCACGGTGCTGATGTAGAACTGAACCTCGCCTGGCCCGGCGGTCCACGGGGTCCACGGAACCGACAGGGAGTACGAGGTGTCCCCGCGGGCGCAGAGGCTCCCGCTATTGGTCACGAGGCCGCGCTCCAACGTGCCGAAGGTGCACGAGTTGTACGACATCCCAGCCGGCGCGCTGCCGCGGAACGGGACTTGCACGCTCTGGCCGACGACCAGGGTGGGCACAATTGCCGTCTCGGTGAACGCGACCACCTGCACCTGTCCCGTAGCGGGGTCTCCCAACGGCTGCCCCTTGTTGTCCAGGACCCGACTGGTCACCGTCCGGACACCAGCGGGCAGGACCGCCGCAGGCACCTCCACGTTGCCTCGTATCGGGCCGGTGGTGCCGTTCATGTTGTCCCAGTAAGCGACGGACAGGGTCTGGGCGGGCCCGCCGTCCACGCTGACCCGGACACTGCCGGGGATGACTCCGGCCGGTAGCGGCCGGTTCACCGAGACAATGACCGGCAGTGGCGTGCCGAGGAGCAGGAACGGCGACAGCGGGTCAAACTGGACGATCGGGTGGTGGCGCACCGTCAGTGTGCTGTTGACGCCGAACCCGTACCGGCCGGCGGCGTCGCGCGCCCGCACCAGAAGCCGGTAGGTGCCCTCGGGCAGGGTGGCAGTCTCGAGCCGGATCCGGCCGGCGGCCGGCTGTGCGGCCGGATCCCACACGCCCGTGGCGCTCAGCACCGGTGTGGGTAGCGGGTCGTAGCTCGGACCGGGGTAGACGCGGGCCTCCAGGACCTCCCCGGCGATGCGCTCATCCTGCCCCGAGATGGCCAGCGAGCCGCCGGTGTCCATCACATACGAGGGATACCCGCCCACCGCAACAGTCTCGTCACGTCCGAACGAGCTGAGCCAGACGTTCTCGACCGGCGCGGTATAGCTGATCCCGACGGAGGTACTGCTGCCCCCCAGCGGCGACCGCCAGCCCACGCTCAGGAAGGCCCAGCTCGAGGGAAGCGGCGACTCCCACCCGCTGGGGTCCACCTCGAAGGACACGGTGCACAGCTGCGGGCACTGCGCGGCTGTGACCGTCCGCGGGGACACGAGCACGTTGTTGACCCCGTACGAGAACGCCGGAGCCAGCTCGAGAAACGCACTGTCGCCCAGGTCGACGCTGGTCGTGAGCGTGAATGGGCCGCTCAGCGGGCCCGCGTCAGAGGTGGGGCTGATGATTTGCACATCCGGCAGCCGCGGCTCCGCAGCAGAAGCGACCGGCGCAGTGCCCAGCATGAGGGCGGCGGCCATGGCGGCAGCGGTCAGCGTGCGTGGAATGCGAATGAACATCGGTTCTCCGGCCTGCGCAAGCGCAGCGGAGGACCGGGCGCGAGATGTGGTGGGCGAAGTCTAAACCGGGGCGCCTAGCGGCTGGACGCGGGTGCCCTCGCTGTCAACTCATTCGCAAGTGGAAGCTTGGGTGTCACCCGGCCCAGCCCCTTGGGCCTCCGAAAGCAGCTTGGAGTTGAGCCTGCGCACCAGGCGGCAAGTACCCCGATGGTGTCAGCGCCTTCACCAAGGATCTTCAGCGCGGGTGCGGTGCACGGCGTCCCGCCGTGCGTTCCGATAGCCAACGAGATACGGCGACGATGAGCAGGGAGTTACCTGTCACCGGAGGGTGCCCGCATCGGTGGTCTACGGGACGGAGACAGGTCGACCGCTTCGCAAGCCGATCCGCCTGAAGTGAAGGCAGAGGGCGGTCGCCCGAGTCAACAGCCGTCAGGGACTAAGGGTCGCTCTTTCAGTCTGGCTTTGGCGGCAAATATGCGTCGCACAGAGGCTTGCACCGTCGTTCGGAGCTTCGGGTCGGAACCAATGAGCGAGAAGATCTCTCTGTAGGCCGCTGGAACATCCGGGCTCATGAGGAGCATGTCGTCCCCGGCCATGAGGGCGAGTCGGGCGATATGGCCAGGGGTACCTGACGTTCGCACCGGTGCCATCCAGAGCGAGTCGGTGACAACCAAACCCTGGTAGCCCAGATCTCGACGCAACGCCACGTCGACCAGCCGCGGGGAGAGCGTGGCCGGCGCGTCGCTGGGATCAAGCGCGGGAAAGGCGAGGTGACCCACCATCACACTCGCCGCGACGGCAGCGCCCGCTTGGAATGGGGGTCGGTCGACGGCCTTCCATTGGGCGACTGATTCGCGAATCACCGCCAGGGCTATGTGGCTGTCGGTGGAGGTGCTGCCGTGTCCAGGCCAGTGCTTCAGGGTCGCAAGTACGCCGGCTTGTTGTAGTCCGGTCGCGGCGGCGACGACATCACGCGCGTCGAGCGCCGGATCTGGCCCGAAGCTCCGGTCCCCGATTACTCCGGTGGCCGTGCGCACCACATCGGCGACCGGGGCGAAGTCCTGGTTCACTCCGAGCCGGCGCAGCTCTCGACCCAGGGAAAGGTAGCTGCACCGGAGCTGCTTCTCGCTGTGTCCGGCGATCTGCTCTTGGGCGGGCCGGCTGGTCACACCGTCGATGATCCGTTGAACCCTGCCGCCTTCCTGATCGGTGGCGATCAGCAGCCCTACCCCGGAATCGGACAGCGCCGCTCGTTGAAGCCCGGCGGTCAGATTGGTGATCTGAGCGGCGTTGTTGACGTTACCGGTTGACAGCTCCGCCCTGCTGGGGTCGAGGGTGTTGTGATCCAGCAGAATGACTCCGCCAAGGTGCCAGCGGCGGATGACCTCAGCGCCCGTCGCCGCGCCGTAAAGCGCGAGGTTGGCGTTTCGTTGCACCGCGGTGGCATCCGTCGCGCTTGATCCATAGACGTAGGCCATGAACAGCTGGCCGACCATCTGCTGGTCGCTCAGACCGCCCGGGTTGGCCTGAAACGGTGGAGAGCCAACCTCGGTCGACACGCTTGCACTCGGCGTCGAAGAGTTAGCCGTAGAGCCGGAAGGGGTCTGGGTCGTTTGCGTTGCGCCCCGAGTGGTTTGGCCTTGAGGCGGCACGCTTGCGCTGCAGCCGATGCACTCCAACACCAACAACAGCAGCGGCACGATTCGCCCGCGGCGACCCAGGCTCATCGGTTTCCCGCCAAGACCAGCGGCCCCTCGACAGTCCCAGCATCGATCCCAACCAGGCGAAGAGCCATACCCGGCACTCCTCTCGATTGCGCTCAGGTCTCAAGAACCCACAGGGGGCCTGTTTCCAAGGAAAACACAAAGAACCCGCCGACCCGAAGACCCGTGACACCAACAGCGATATGGCTGGCGGGGCGGTATCCGCCGTCCTGTGCGAGACGACGGTGTATGACGAGCTGACCACCCCCGTCGGTCGAGCTCGCGCGGAAGGACGCCATCATGGGTGTGGTTCTTGGCAACGCCCTGGTGGTCCTGGCCGCGATTGGCTTCTCAGGCCTACTGCATAATCGATTTCACCAGGACCGACGAGTTGAGATGCGCATGTTCTCAATGCCTTCGAGCATCGTCGCCGAGTCCATTCTCTTTTGCCGACGTCTCCGGCGTCACGTTGGACAGCCTCTCCTGCGGCAACGACCGCCGTGCCGGGTGATTCTTGCCCGTAGGACCATCCGCTTTCGGTGAAGGGATATCCGGCGGCTGGGGCCATCAGTGTTCCCCGGTTGCCGTTCGCAAAGTCAGGCAGGCGCCGATAGCCTCACCTGCCTATGGATGTGAGCGCAGGAAACGAGATGATTGCCATCCCGCCGGGGCAGGTGACGCTGTCGGACCGGCGAACGCAGCACACCTGGTCGGTCGAGCTTGCGCCTTACCAGCTCGCGGCGTTCCCGATCACCCAGGCGCGGTACGCGCAAGTCACCGGCCAGCGGCCGAGCACCGCACAAGGCGACCAGTTGCCCGTCGAGGGCGTTTCGTGGTGGGAAGCGGTCCGGTTCTGCAACGCCCTGTCCCAACGCGTGGGGCCTGTACGACATGCTGGGCAATGTTTGGGAGTGGTGCTGGGACGTCTACGATGCCGAGGTCTACGGCGCGTATCGGGTGCTACGTGGCGGTGGGTGGTGTGGCGAGCATTGGAGCTGCCGGGCCTCGGTACGGCGCCGCAGCCACCCGACCTTCCAGATCGACGACCTGGGATTCCGTATCGCGCGGTCCACCTTGCGCTGATGCGCGTTTGTTGCGATGGCTGCTTCGATCGCAGGGCCGACACGGCACTTTCGTCCCAGGGATCGGTGACCGGTCACCGATCGTCAAACCGGACGGGCATTTCGGCGGCTGACGCGCCGTCGTGCTGGGGACAGTTGCCGTGCTGGGCGTTGGCGTACGCCGACGTGAGAGCGTGAGCGTGTGGATGTCGAGG
>DATCNE010000200.1:0-3014 GCA_036565395.1 Dermatophilaceae bacterium | reverse complement strand
GAGCGGCGCTGCTCTCGCGGCCCTGCGGAAGGCGGAACGACACCGAGCCCGCCGCGGACTTCTGGGCGAGCGTCAGCAGGTCGGGCGCTTCTCCGCGACGCAACGCGTCGAATACCGGTGTGGTGACGCCGTGCTCGAGCCCGACCTCGCCACGAACGGCGTCGACCAGGTGGTTGACCCATGGAACACCGTCATGGTCGGCACCGGACAGACCGGCGAGCCGCAGCACCGCGCGCTCGACCGACACGGTGGTGTGCGTTCGGGTCAGCTTGACCACTGGCGCCCCCGCCTTGCGGGCCAACGATCGTGCCTTGCGGATGACGATCGGATCGAGCTCCAGCTTGGGCTTGGGCTTGGCACGATTGCTCGGGGTCGCTGTGCTCATGACAGGGCTCCTTCACGGTCGAAGACAGTGCGACCGCGTATGACGGTCCGCAGGTTTGTGGGCAGCGCGGCCCCGGGCGACATGTCCGGCAGCCCGGTGGTGCCAGTCGGGGCGTCGTCACCGAGCGACCAGACCGCAAACGTCGCCGGCTGACCCAGGTCGAGGAAGCCACGGTCGTCGATTCCGGCGACGCGCCAGCCGCCGCGGGTGTGAGCCAGGAAGGCCGTTTCCGCCGAGATGCGCTGGGCTGGTTCGTGGTGGTTGACAGCGGCTTGGACCGCTTCCCACGGGGCGAACGGCGTCACCGGAGTGTCCGAGCCGAAAGCCAGGGACATGCCTGCGGCGGCCATGCTGGCGAACGGGTTCATGCCCGCGACGCGGTCGCGGCCCAGCCGTGCGGCATACATGCCATGAGACCCGCCCCAGAAAGCGTCGAACGCCGGCTGGACCGAGGCTGTCACGCCAAGCTCGACCAGGGCCCTGATTCCTGCGGCGTCGACCATCTCAAGATGCTCCAGCCGATGCCGTGCTGCCACGACCCGAGCCGAGCCGATCAGCGCTGCCGCGGCCTGCATGCCTTCAGCCACGGTGTCAGCGCCGGCGTCGCCGATGACGTGGAACCCGGCCTGGATGCCGGCCAGGGAGCAGGCGGCGACATGGTCGCGGACCTGCTCAACGGTGAGATACGCGTTGCCGCAGTGCGCAGTGCCGTCACCGTCGCGCGGGCCATGGCCGTCGACATACGGCGCCCGGAGCGACGCGGTCCGCGAGCCGATCGAACCGTCAATGTTGAGGTCGCCGGCCAGGCCGCGGACCCCATGGCGTTCGGCCAGCTCGCGAGCCTGCGCCTCGTCCGCGACAAGCTCGGCCCAGTAGCCGATGACCTGCGGCCCGTCACCACGATCACCGGCAGCAAGGACATCGGCAAGGTCCTCCGCAGACGAGAGGTGAGGTCCGGCGTTCTCGTGCACCAGCCCGATGCCGGCGGCCGCCGCGGCCTTGAGGGCGGAGCCGATGTCGGCCCGCCTGTCGGCCGTGCTGATGCCGTCGCGGAAGGTGTCGCGCGCAGCGTGGTGGGCCTCGCGCGTGACCAGCCCGCTGTCGTTCCAGCCCGGCAGGTTGCGAGCTCCGGACGCGGCCGCCAGGGCCGACGAGATGACGGCTGAGTGACCATCGACCCGCGGTGAGTAGACCACGCCGCCGTAGGTCGCTCGATCGAGCTCGTGAGCCGTCGGGGGGCGATGCTCAGGCCAGGTGTCCTCATCCCAGTTGGGGGCGTAGACCGGACGTCCCTGGCGCTTGCGAGCCGCGTCCTCGATCCGGGCCAGAGCTTCCGCGGCCGAGCGGACGTCGGTGAGCTCGACGCTGCGCAGCGCCATGCCGGTCGCCGACGTGTGGACGTGGGCATCGACGAAGGTCGGGGTGACCAGGGCACCGTCCAGATCGACGACTGCGTCGACCCCGTCGGAGTGCCTCGCGGCTTCTTCGTCCGCGCCGATCCACGCGATCTGGCCGTTGACGACGACCATCGCCGTCGCGCGGGAGTCGGCCGGACTGTGGACGAACCCTCCGCGATACAGCGTGGTCGTCGTTGACCGAGGTGATTCGGGCGACGTGGATTCGCTGCTCACAAAGCCTCAGTCTGCTCGCGGTCCAGCCGGCCCTCGAACAGGCCCCGCACCGCAGAGTTGTTCCGCAGCAGCTTCAGGGCGTAGTCCGCGTGCCCGGGGACGTAGCCGTTGCCGACCAGCATCCGCACATCGGCGGCCAGACCTTCGGCCCCGAGCGCGGCTGCAGCGAAGTTCGTCGCCATCGAGAAGAAGATCACCGTGCCGCCCTGTGCTGTGGACAACAGGGCCGGCTGCTCGCAGCCCGGAACGTCCACGCACACCACGGTGATGTCGGCGGCGCCGCCGGCTGCCTCGACTGCGGAGGACAGACCCAGTGGCGAGCGAGCGTCCGCGATGACGACGTGGTCGGCGAGCCCGGTGCCCTCCAGCATCAGCGCCTCCCGCTCGAACGGCACGACCGCGACGCGACGTCCAGCGCCGGCGTCGGCAGCCGCGGCGAGGGACATCGACCCGGACTTGCCCGCACCGCCAAGGACCAGCACCGAAGGTGCCACACCCTTCGCGGCGTACTCGCGGACCAGCCGGGCCACGAGCGCTGGCGCGCCGCAGACATCCATGACCATCAGGGCAAGCTCGGGATCGAGGTCGGTGGGCAGGACAGCCGCGATGGACCGGCCGAACAGGATTGCGTGACCGGCGGCGGGCACCCGCTCCCCCAGCCCGTCCCAGCGCTCCAGGCCGTCGGTGATCTGCAACGGGGTCAACGACAACGACACCAACGTGGCGACGTGGTCGCCCGCTGCGAGACCCAGCGGGCTGGCCGGGCCAACCTCCGACACGGTCCCGATGAGCATGCCGCCCGAGCCGGTGACAGGGTTCTGCATCTTGCCGCGCGCCGCCACGATGTCGAGGACCTCGGCTTTGACCGCTGTGCCATCGGTTCCACCACCGGGCAGCTGGTGGACACTGCACAGCTGCCGATACGAGGCGGCGTCAAGATTCAGGACCTCGACATCGATGCGGACCTCGTCCGCCCAGATCTGCGGCGAGGCATCCAG
>DATCNE010000199.1:0-30005 GCA_036565395.1 Dermatophilaceae bacterium | reverse complement strand
CCGCCCGCCTCTTCGAGGTGGTCGGTGAGCCGATCGACGAACCGCTGCTTCTGCGTGCCCTGACGCACCGTTCCTACGCCTACGAGAACGGTGGGCTGCCGAACAACGAGCGCCTTGAGTTCCTCGGCGACTCAGTTCTCGGGCTCGTGGTGACCGACAGCTTGTATGCCGCTCACCCGGACCTGGCCGAGGGCCGGCTCGCCAAGCTGCGGGCCGCGGTGGTCAACATGCGCGCCCTGGCCGATGTTGCCCGGACGTTGGGGCTGGGCGACTTCGTGTTCCTGGGCCGCGGCGAGGAGAGCACCGGCGGGCGTGACAAGGCCTCCATCCTGGCCGACACCATGGAAGCCGTCATCGGCACCGTCTACCTGTCCGCAGGGCTGCCTGCCGCCACAACCTTCGTCCACCACCTGCTCGACTCATTGATGGAGTCCTCCGCCGGTCTGGGCGCTGGTCTGGACTGGAAGACGAGCCTGCAGGAGCTGACCGCCGCCGGGTCGCTCGGGGTGCCGGAGTACCGCGTCACCGAGACGGGTCCCGACCACGAGAAGATGTTCCAGGCCGAGTCGGTGGTCGGTTCCGAGCTGCTGGGATCGGGTTCGGGGCGCAGCAAGAAAGAGGCGGAGCAGAAGGCCGCCGAGATCGCCTGGACCGAGCTGAACCGCAGGGCGCACGCGGTTCTCTCCAGTGAGGTCGAGCCTGCCCGCCCCGACACTGACGACCCCGATGAGTTCGCCCAGGGTGAGGACGAGCTCGTCACCCGACAGGATGCCTGAGCTTCCCGAGGTCGAGATCGTCCGTCGCGGACTGCACGAGCACGTCGTGGGGCGCCGTATCGAGACGGCAGGCTTCTTTGGCGCCCGCGTCGTTCGTCGTCATCTGCCGGGGCCGGTGGATCTGGCAGATCGACTGCACGGCAACGTGATTCACGCCGCTGAACGTCGAGGCAAGTACCTCTGGCTGGTGCTCGAGGCGCCCGATGGTCATCCGCAGGGCCTCATCATCCACCTCGGGATGAGCGGTCAGCTGCTCGTCGAGGCAGCCAGCGCGCCGCACGAGGCTCACCTGCACGCGACCTTCGACTTCGCCGATGACGGACCGCAGCTTCGCTTCGTGGACCAACGCACGTTCGGTGGCATGGCCCTGGCCGATCTGGTGCCCGATCCACATGTCCCAGCCGGGGGCGCGGCGCCGCGGACCTGGGGCATCCCGGAGAGCATCACCCACATCGCCCCGGATCCCCTGGAGCCGGCCTTTGACCAGGGGTCGGTCATCGCGCGACTCAAGGCGCGGCATACGGCGGTCAAACGGTCCATGCTCGATCAGGGACTCCTCTCAGGTATCGGCAACATCTACGCGGACGAGGCGCTGTGGCGCGCCCAGATCCACGGCGAACGGGAGTCCGCCGCGTTGTCGAAGCCGGCCCTTCGGCGTCTGGTCGAGCATGCCCGCGACGTGATGCTCGAAGCGCTGCTGCAGGGCGGCACGAGCTTCGACGCGTTGTATGTCAACGTCAACGGCGCCAGCGGTTACTTCGACCGATCGCTGAACGCCTATGGCCGCGAAGGCAATCCGTGCCTGCGATGCGGCAGCCCCATCCGGCGTGAGGCATTCATGAACCGCTCGTCCTACTCCTGTCCCCGGTGCCAGCCGCGACCCAGAACGGTCGGCTAGGCCTCGCCGGGGTAGCGAACCCCCAGGTCGGCGCGGGCTTGATCGATGAGCTCGAGGATCGCGATCGTGTCCGCGTGGGGAACGCGTGGGCTCTCGAGCAGTCCTGCGCGAAGACACCGCTCGACCTCCTCGACCTGAGGGCCGTATGCCGTCTCCTCGCCGTCGACCCGGGACTCACCCTCGCTCGTGGTGACCACGAGCCTCCCGGGGTTGAGGAACCACGGCTCGACCGAGATCGAGCCGGCCGTCCCAGCGATCGTGGCCCGCCCGGGCGTCCATGCCGTGGTGGCGCACCGCAGCTGTGCGGTGGCGCCCGAGTCATAGCCCCACTGCAGAGCAACGGTGGCATCTGAGCCGGTCGGGGAGAGCGTACCGAGCACCTGCTGGGTATCGGGTCGGCCGAGGAACAACCAGGCAAAGTGCATCGGGTAGACGCCCAGGTCGAGCAGGGCTCCGCCTCCGTTGGCCAGGTCAAAGAGACGGTGTGCAGGGTCGAAGCCGACCTCGATGGAGAAGTCGGCGTGGACCGCCACGACGTCGCCGATGACTCCTTGGGCCACGAGCTCCTGGGCCTTGAGGATCAGTGGGTTCGCCCGCATCCACACCGCCTCCATGGCGAAGGCGCCCTTGTCCCTGGCCGCAGTCAACACCTCGCGAGCGTGGGTTGCGTTGAGGGTCAACGGTTTCTCGATCAGAACGTGCTTGCCGGCATCGATCGCCATCAGTGCCTGTTCGCGGTGGAAAGGGTGTGTGGTGGCGATGTAGACGATGTCGACGTCGGGGTCCTCGACCACGGACCGGTAGTCGCCGTGGCTGTGGCTCGCCCCGAAACGCGCCGCGAAGGCGGCAGCGCGGTCAGCGTCACGTGCCGCCACGGCATACAGCATGTTGTTGCCGTGATGAAGATCGGCAGCCATCGAGGCGGCAATGCCACCGGCGCCCAGGAATCCCCAACGGATCGGTCGGCCTGCGGTGACCTGGTGCATGTCCCGAGCCTATGTGCTGATGCGTCATGGCTCGTAGGCTCGGAACATGGAGCGCGTCACGATGTTTGTCCGAGGGCACGTCCAGGGAGTCGGGTTTCGATGGTGGACCCGTGCGCGTGCCCTGGAGCTGGGCCTTATCGGCTTCGCCCGCAACATGACCGACGGACGGGTCGAGATCTGCGCACAGGGTCCGGCAGAGGCGATCGATCGGCTCCGTGCTCTGATCGAGGAGGAGCCGTCGACGACGCGTCGCCCGGGGTACGTGCAAGCGTGCGTTGTCCAAAAGGGGGATCTCAAAACCGGACTATTCGGATTCTACGAAATGTGACTAGTCCCTGACGTTGACCTGCGGCGACGCCGGTGGGACTCTGGAAGTGCCCCCATGTGGGCTGGCGCTTCTCAGGCGTCCTCAATGAGTTGTCCATCGCCCTTCGCACGTGCGGAGGATCTCCACGGAGTTGGTATGGCCAAGGCGCTGCTGGGTCAGCGAGCGTATCGGGACGATCGTCTTGTCCTGGAGAGCGCTCGACTCAGGTCGCGGGTTCGCGATCTGGAGACCGTTATCGAACATCTACAACATGACAACGATCGGCTGCGCGCAGACCAGCCGACAGATGTCCAGGCGGTCCGACAACCCGTCCACTGACTTTCTGAGCACTCTGACTTTCTGGGCACTCTGACTTTCTGGGCACTCTGGGCAGGGCGCGGAGCAGACTCCCGATCGCGGGCAATCCTCGCCGGTCGCGCTCCTCGCCGGTACAGTGAGGCCGTTCATCGCCGCACCAGAGGAGCTCATCGCACGTGTACCTCAAGAGCCTGACCCTGCGTGGTTTCAAGTCGTTCGCGTCGGCGACCTCGCTCCAGCTTGAACCAGGCATCACCTGCATCGTGGGCCCCAACGGTGCAGGCAAGTCCAACGTCGTCGACGCCCTTGCGTGGGTGATGGGCGAGCAGGGGGCCAAGAGCCTGCGCGGCGGCAAGATGGAGGACGTCATCTTCGCCGGGACCGCCGGGCGCGCTCCGCTGGGGCGGGCCGAGGTCTCGCTGACGATCGACAACACCGACGGTGCGCTTCCGATCGACTACGCCGAGGTCACTATCGCGCGGACGATGTTTCGCAACGGCGGCTCCGAGTACGCCATCAATGGCACGCCCTGCCGCTTGCTGGATGTCCAGGAGCTGCTCTCCGACTCCGGCATCGGCCATGAGATGCACGTCATCGTCGGCCAGGGACAGCTCGACGCGATCCTGCGTGCCACGCCCGAGGAACGACGCGGCTTCATCGAGGAGGCCGCCGGTGTCCTGAAGCACCGCAAGCGCAAGGAACGCGCACTGCGCAAGATGGAGGCGATGGAGGCCAACCTCACCCGGGTCAACGACCTGACCGGTGAGATTCGCCGACAGCTCGGACCGCTGGGCCGCCAGGCCGAGGCGGCGCGCAAGGCGGCCACGATCCAGGCCGATGCCCGCGACGCACGGCTTCGGTTGCTTGCCGACGACCTGGTCCAGCTGACCAGCACCCTCGAGCAGGAGGTCGCCGACGAGACTGCGCTGATCGCCCGTCGTACCGAGGTCGAGGACGCGCTGTCCGTCGTTCGCTCGCGCTCGTCGGCGCTCGAGCTTGAGGCGCAGGAGGCTGCGCCGTTGGTGGCTCGCGCGCAAGAGCGCTGGTTCGCGCTCTCCTCGTTGCGCGAGCGTCTCGTGGCGACCGGGTCGCTGGCCGCCGAACGTGTCCGGCTTCTCTCTGATGATGAGAACGACAACACCGACTATGGTTCCCGCGATCCCGAACAGCTGCGGACGCAGGCCGCCGCTCTCCGTCAGCAGGAGCTGGCGCTGATTGCTGAGAGCGCGCAGGCCAAGGACGCGCTCGACGCCGCGGTCGCCCACCGCACGCAGATCGAGATCGCGCATGCCGCCGAGACCGCTCGTCTCACCCGTCTCCTTCGTGCGGCCGCAGATCGCCGTGAGGGTCTGGCGAAGCTCGCCGGCCAGGTGGGTGCACGGGCTAGCCGGATCGAGGCTGGAGAGGCCGAGATAGGCCGCCTTCAGCAGTCCGTCGAACAGAGCAGTGCACGCGCAGCGCAGGCTGAGAGGGAGTTCGCCGGCCTGGAGGCATCGGTTGCCGTGGAGGAAGAAGGCGAAGAGGGCCTGGACGCCGCCTACGAGAGGGCTGCGGCTACCCTGGATCTGGCCGAAGCCGAGGTGTCGCAGTGGCGCGAGGCGGAGCGAGGCGCCGACCGTGACCGATCCAACTCCCTTGCCCGGCTCGAGGCGCTCGAGCTCAACCTGCGACGCAAGGACGGCGCCGCCGCGCTTCTTGCCGCAGGGGACGAGTTGCATGGACTGACGGGTTCGGTCGCGGCGCTCCTTCAGGTCAAGGCAGGGCACGAGGCCGCAGTTGCTGCCGCGCTGGGGTGGGCCGCAGACGCCGTGGCTGTCGACTCCGTGCAGGCCGCGCGACGCGCTGTGGCGACGTTGCGGGAGCAGGATGCCGGCCGGGCCGGTCTGCTCGTGGGCGCCACGGCAACGACCACCGAGGTCGCCAGCTGGCCACAGCTGAGCGGCACCGCCGTCTGGGCCCGAGACGTGGTCACCTGTCCGGTCAGCGTGCGACCGGCGATTGAGCAGCTGCTGGATCGCGTTGCCCTTGTTGATGATCCGTCGACCGCAGTGGATCTGGTCGACCTCGGTCTGGGCATCACGGCAGTCACCCCCGACGGCGACGTCTTCGCGCCCGGCTTCGTCCGTGGTGGCAGCGCCTCAGCACCCAGCCTGATCGAGATCCAGGCGGCCGTCGACGAGACCCGTGACAAGGCCCAGGACGCGGTTCGTCGAGGAGAGCAGGCCAAGTTCGCCCTCGCGACTGCGACCGAGGCGGCGACAGCGGCCAACGACGCGGTGGAGGCCGCCCTCGAGCGCCTCCACGAGTCCGACGCCAGAATGGCTGCGGTCGCCGAGCGGCTGGGGCAGCTTGGAAGCACTGTTCGCGCAGGCCGTGGCGAGACCGAGCGGATCGAGCGGGCAATCGCAGCGGCCGAGTCCGGATTGGGAAGTGACCGCGCCGAGTACCTCGCGTTGCGTGAGCGGCTGGACGATGCGAGCGCTGATCCCGGCGAAGAAGAACCCTCGAGCGACGAACGCGACCGGCTCGAACACGGCGCCGCCGAGGCGCGCACAGCCGAGACCGACCTGCGACTGAGCTTGCGCACCCGAGAGGAGCGAGCCCGCGCCATGAAGGGGCGGGCCGAGTCGCTGGAGGCGGCTGCCCGCTCCGAGCTCGCCGCCCGTGAGCGGGCGGCCGCACGCAGGGAGCGTCGTAAGCGAGAGGCAGCCGTGGCGGTCGCGGTCGGTCGCGGCGCGGCATACGCGGTGCAGGGTGTGGCTCGCGCGTTGGAACAGGCGACCTCCGAACGGGTTGGCGCGGAACGCGGACGCACTGAGCGTGATGCCGCGCTGACCGCGGTCCGGCGCGAGATCGGTGCTCTGGGCGACGATCTGCGCGATCTCACCGACTCGGTCCATCGCGACGAGGTGGCACGCACCCAGCAGAGGTTGCGCATCGAGACGTTGCAGACCAAGGCGATCGAGGAGCTGGGCATCGACCCGGAGGTGCTGGTCGAGGAGTTCGGCCCGCACCAGATGGTCCCGGTGATCGCTGACCCCGATCGAACGTCTACCGACTCCGACGGTGACTCCGACGGTGACTCCGACGATGGCCGATCCGAGGTCGCTGACGTTGGCGTAGAACGGGTAAGCGTTCCCTACGTCCGCGAGGCCCAGGCCAAACGGCTGCGCTCAGCCGAGCGCAAGCTCTCAGCCCTGGGCCGGGTCAACCCCCTGGCGCTGGAGGAGTATGCCGCGCTCGAGGAGCGCCACAAGTTCCTGACCGAGCAGCTCGAGGACCTCAAGAACTCCAAACGCGATCTCATGGACATCGTTCGCGAGGTCGACGAACGGGTCGAAAAGGTCTTCGCCGAGGCCTTCTACGACACCGCAGCCCAGTTCGAGGGCGTCTTCAGTCGGTTGTTCCCCGGCGGCGAGGGTCGACTGATCCTCACCGACCCCGACAACATGCTGACCACCGGTATCGAGGTCGAGGCCCGGCCGCCCGGCAAACGGATCAAGCGGCTCTCGCTCCTGTCCGGTGGCGAGCGCTCACTGGTGGCAGTCGCCCTGCTGGTCTCCATCTTCAAGGCGCGGCCCAGCCCGTTCTACATCATGGACGAGGTCGAGGCAGCCCTCGATGATGCCAACCTGGGCCGGTTGCTCACACTGTTCGAGGAGCTCCGTGACTCGAGCCAGCTGATCGTCATCACCCACCAGAAGCGCTCGATGGAGATCGCCGACGCGTTGTATGGCGTCACGATGGCCGGCGACGGTGTCACCACGCTCGTCTCGCAGCGGATCAGGGATGTCCAGCCGGCCTGAGGATCGGCGATCGGGCGGTTCCCATCTATCTCCGATGGGTCGGATCAGGGCCGGATGAGTGTGATCCACCTCACAATGGACGGGGCGCCGTTTCGCCATTCACAGGGTGAGGGGGCACGCTGGACACATGGTTGTCCTGGTATTCGGAATGCTCGTGAGTGTCGTCCTCGCCGTGGCAGTGGTAGGTCTGGTCGCCATTCCCGCGCGACGTGAGGGACGGGACCTGCTCACGCCCAAGGGCGAAGAGGTCGTTGCACTGGTGCGCGAGAAGACGGGCGAGGCCATGGTCGCTGCCCGGGACAAGGTCGCCGACGTCACCTCGCCCAAGGACGCCTGAGCCCGCACCCCGGCCGCACCCGATCGACGGCACCGACGAATTCCGCCCGGCAGCTCGAGCACCCATAACGTAGCGACCCTTGAATACCTCGGTGGAGCCACCGTCCCGGGGCGCATCGCGAATCTGGGAGAATCGCCAACTGTGACCCAACCCCAGGTAATCCTTGCCGTTGCGGCAGTCATCGCTATCGCCGGGATCGCTCTGCTGGTCGCGCTGGTCCGTGGCCGTGGCCGCGCCGGCAAGACCACGGGCCTTCCGGCGCAGACGCCTCCGACGCGGGCGGGTAGTGCCTCCGGGGCCGGATCCGACTCCGACGTTCCGGAGTCCTCGCCAGGTCCTCTCGGCGGGCTCAGCGTCGACACCCTCGAACCCGACCTCGAGGCGTTCGCTCCAGCGCCGTCGGTCGAGCGTCCCGAGTCGGCCTCTGGTCGCCTGCAACGTCTTCGGGCCAGGCTGGCTCGTTCCAACACCGCACTGGGAAAGGGGCTGCTATCCCTCTTGTCCGGTGGGGGACTGGACGAGCAGGCCTGGGAGAGCGTCGAGGACACGCTGCTCAGCTCGGACCTGGGCGTCGAGGCGACGATGGAGCTGGTCAGCTCGTTGCGCACCCGGGTCAAGGTCGAGGGGTCTCATGATGAGGAGACCGTCCGCGGGTGGCTGCGGCAGGATCTGCTCACGCTCGTGGACATCTCGATGGATCGCTCGATCGCCTCCTCGCGCGTGGAGGGTCGGCCAGCGGTCGTGATGGTGGTCGGAGTCAACGGGACCGGCAAGACGACCACGGTCGGAAAGCTGGCTCGTGTCTTCGTGGCCGAGGACAAGGACGTTGTGCTGGGCGCCGCCGACACCTTCCGTGCTGCCGCAGCCGACCAGCTGCAGACGTGGGGTGAGCGCGTCGGCGTGCCCACGATCCGCTCCGACAGGGAAGGCGCCGATCCCGCCGCTGTGGCCTTCGACGCGGTCAAGGCAGCGGTTGAGATGGAGGCCGATGTGGTTCTGATCGACACGGCCGGCCGTCTGCACAACAAGGTCGGGCTGATGGATGAGCTCAGCAAGGTCAAGCGGGTCGTGGAGAAGCTGAGCCCTATTGATGAGGTGCTGCTGGTGCTCGACGCGACGACCGGCCAGAACGGTCTGCGTCAGGCCGAGGTCTTCGCCGAGGTCGTCAACGTCACCGGCATCGTCCTGACCAAGCTCGACGGCACCGCCAAGGGAGGCATCGTTGTGGCCGTTCAGCGCAAGCTCGGCGTCCCGGTCAAGCTGGTCGGTCTGGGCGAAGGTCCTGACGACCTGGCGCCCTTCGACCCCGAGGCCTTCGTCGATGCCCTGATCTCCTGACCCGTGGGCGGCTTGGGGTGAGTTACCTGATCCTTACCTGACCCGTGCATTGCTAACACGGATGTAACAAACGGTGGCACGACCCGAAACCGTTCACAGACACAGTTCCCTCATGACTATTGACACCGGCGACACCGCCTGGGTTCTCGCAAGTGCCGCTCTGGTGCTGCTGATGACACCGGGCCTAGCCCTCTTCTACGGCGGGATGGTCAGGGCCAAGAGCGCCCTGAACATGATGATGATGAGTTTCGGAGCGATGGCGACGATCGGCGTCACCTGGGTGCTCTGGGGCTACAGCGAGGCTTTCGGTAACTCGTGGCACGGGCTGATAGGCAACCCGTTCCAGCACTTCGGGCTCGGAAACCTCCTCAGCGGCGACGCGGCCATTTTCGGCTACAAGGCGGCCGCAAGCGGCGTGCCGGCTCACGGCGGCATCCCCGCACTGGCCTTCGTGGCGTTCCAGGCAGTGTTCGCCATCATCACGGTGGCACTGATTAGCGGAGCGATCGCAGACCGTGCGAAGTACTCGACCTGGCTGATCTTCACCGTGATCTGGGCGACTGTCGTCTACTTCCCGATCGCGAACTGGGTCTTCGCCTTCGACGGTTACGCGGCCGAGAAGGGCGGCTGGATCGCCAACAACCTCAAGACGATTGACTTCGCCGGTGGAACGGCAGTGCACATCAACGCCGGTGCCGCAGCCCTGGTCCTGGCCATCATCCTCGGCAAACGAGTTGGATTCGCCAAGGACCCGATGCGACCGCACAACCTGACCATGGTCATGCTCGGAGCTGCCCTGCTGTGGTTCGGCTGGTTCGGCTTCAACGCAGGCTCCGCGCTGGGCGCCAACAACACCGCGGCGGTGACCTGGGTCAACACCATGGCAGCCACTGCTGCGGCCTGCATCGGGTGGCTGGCCACGGAGCGGATCCGTAACGGTCACGCGACCTCGCTGGGTGCTGCCTCCGGCATCGTGGCCGGCTTGGTGGCGATCACGCCGGCCTGCTCGGCGGTCACCCCGCTGGGCGCCGTGGCCATCGGCCTCATCGCCGGGGTCCTGTGTGCATTGGCGATCGGCCTGAAATACCGCCTGGGGTACGACGACAGCCTCGACGTCGTGGGCGTCCACCTGGTCGGCGGACTTGCGGGCACGCTCCTCATCGGATTCTTCGCTTCTGCCTCTGCTCCGGCCGGCGTGGACGGGCTCTTCTATGGGGGAGGCCTGGACCAGCTGTGGCGTCAAGCAGTCGGTGCAGGCGCCGTGCTTGTCTACTCCTTCGTATGCACCGGTCTGATCGGGCTGGCGCTGCACAAGACGCTGGGCTTCCGGGTCGAGCGTGACGCCGAGGTGTCGGGCATCGACATCGAGGAGCACGCTGAGACGTCCTACGACCTCGGTTCACTCGGTGGTGGTGGTCTCACCCACGCGGGAGCCGCGACGTTCGGGTCGCACCATACGAGTTCGTCCACCATGGCGTCCTCGACCAACGGGCAGGGAGCATCATCATGAGACTGGTCACCGCGATCATCAAGCCGTTCAAGCTGGATGAGGTCAAACAGGCCCTGGAGGCCTTCGGCGTCACCGGCATGACAGTCAGCGAGGCGAGCGGCTACGGGCGCCAGCGCGGGCACAGCGAGGTCTACCGAGGCGCGGAGTACACGGTCGACTTCGTCCCGAAGCTGCGGGTCGAGGTGGTGGTGGACGACGTCGACGCCCCCGATGTGGTGATGGTCATCCTCAAAGCCGCCCAGACTGGACGGATCGGCGACGGCAAGATCTGGACCGTTCCTGTCGAGGACGTGGCCCGGGTACGCACCGGTGAACACGGTTCGGACGCGTTGTAGAAGGCGCGTTGTAGGAGGCGGTATCTCACGGAGGCGGTATCTGATGGTTGAGACCAGCGTGACCCCGACGGCCGACCTCAACCAGCGACGCTTGAACCTCGCCGACACCCGGGGATTCACCGCCCCGGGTGCCGGCGAGGCACGCCGTGCTGCGATCGCTGACCTGAGCCTCACCTGGATCCGTGAGGTCTGGAGCGCGGCAACCTTTGGAGCTCGTGCGGAAGGGGTCGCGCTGGCCAGCGTCGGCAGTCTCGCCCGCGGTGACGCAGGACCCCTGAGCGACTTCGACCTGGTGCTGCTGCACGACGGACGGTCGCTGTCGGGCAAGGAGGTCACCGCCCTGGCCGACCGTATCTGGTACCCGATCTGGGATTGCGGCGCGAAGCTCGACCACAGCGTCCGGACCGTCGGTGAGTGCCGGACCGTCGCCGCCGCGGACCTGTCGGCGGCTGTCGCTCTGCTGGATCTCGAGCTGGTGGCCGGCGACGAACAGGTGGTGGCGGCAGCACGCTCGACCGTGGCTCACGACTGGCGCGCCAACGCCCGCCGCCGGCTGCCGCAGCTGGTCGAGTCCCTGGAGGAACGCCACCACCGCCACGGGGACCTGGCGCAGACCATCGAGCCGGATCTGAAGGAAGCCCGCGGGGGCCTGCGCGACATGGCGGTTCTCAGGGCGTTGACGGCTGCGTGGCTGGCCGACCGTCCGCACGGACAGGTCGACGAGGCATACCGCACGTTGCTTGACACGCGGGACGCGTTGCATGTGGTGACGGGCCGTGGTCGCGATCGCCTCGGTCTCGAGGATCATGACGCGGTCGCCTCGCTCCTGGCCCATCCTGACGCTGACTCCATGCTGGCTGTCGTGGGCACCGCAGCGCGCACCATCAGCTACGCCATCGACGGGACGGTACGCCGCGCGGCCCAGTCCCAGCGCGCCCGCACCTTGCGGGTCGGTCCACGACGACCGGTATTGAAACCATTGGGTTTCGGGCTTTTCGAGCATGACGGGGAGGTGGTGCTCGGCGCCCACCTCGACTCTTCCAGCGACCCACTGTTGGTCCTGCGCGCAGCCGTTGCGGCGGCCCGCCGGGGACTGCCGCTGGCCCCTGCGACCCTTGCCAACCTGGCTGGGCACTCGCCTGCCATTGCCGAGCCCTGGAGTCCCGTCGCCAGGTCACTGCTCGTCGACCTCCTCGCAGCAGGCCCCGGTTTGATCCCGGTGTGGGAGGGACTGGACCTCGCCGGCCTTGTCGACGCATGGTTCCCCGAGTGGGCGGCCGTGCGAAGTCGACCACAGCGCAACGCCGTTCATCGGCATACGGTCGATCGGCACTTGATCGAGACCGTCGTTCACGCGACCGGTCTGCTGCGCGACGTCGAGCGTCCCGACCTGCTGTTGCTGGCGGCTCTACTGCATGACGTAGGCAAGATCGCCGGAGCGCACGACCATTCCACGGTCGGCGCGCCGCTTGCGGCCACAGCCGTTCGCAGGCTGGGCCTGGACGAGTCCGACGTTGAGGTTGTCGAGCTGCTCACCCGCGAGCATCTGACCCTCATCGACCTGGCTACTCGACGCGACCCCACGGATGGACAGACCGTCTCGGCAGTCTCAGATGCGGTTGGCGGTCGCCGCGACGTGTTGGAGCTGCTTCGCGCTCTCACCGAGGCGGATGCCTGCGCAGTGGGCGCTGCAGCATGGACGGACTGGCGGGCACAGCTTCTCCATCAGCTCACAGACGGCGCACGCGCGGCCCTCGGCGATGCGGATGGGCCGATCGCACCGGTGGAGGAGGACCGCGATCTGTTGCCGCCCGAGATTGTTGCCGAGGTGTCGATGGGGGAGCCGCACGTCGTGGTGCATCCCATCGGCGGCGCGTACCGCATCGACGTCTTCGACCGCGACCGGCTGGGCCTTTTCGGGGACACCGCAGGGCTGCTCGCCGCGTTCGGCCTGACCGTGCGGACGGCACGGGTGCGTACCCAGGATGGGATCGCGGCCAACCAGTGGCAGGTGGACTCACCTGGCGGCGACGCCCCTGATGCACCGGCCATCGTCCGTGGGCTCTCGCGTCTCGACGCGGGTGACCGCGAGCCGCTGCGCGTACTCGCGCGCCGACGAACGGTGCTGGCCGACCAGGTTGGGGGAGGACCGCGCGCGGTGACCCGCGCCATGGTCGTGCCCCACGCTTCGCAGGACTCGACGGTGATCGAGATCCGGGCTCACGACCGCCCAGGGCTTCTGCACGAGGTTGGTATGACGTTTGCGCGCGCCGGTCTGACGGTGCACAGCGCCCACATCGCCACCTACGCCGGACAGACCCTGGACACGTTCTATGTGACCGAGTTCGGGGGGCGGACCCTGACACCTGCCCGGGTTGCCCAGACGATATCGATGCTCATGGACGCGTGCGACGGGGCACCGCCGGCGGACAGATAACCTTGCCTGGTGTTTACGAGCCTGTCTGACCGTCTGACTGTCACCTTCAAGAACCTGCGCGGCAAGGGCCGGCTGTCCGAATCGGATGTCAACGCGACGATTCGCGACATCCGGGTGGCGCTGCTCGATGCCGACGTCGCGCTGCCTGTCGTGCGCGAGTTCACGGGTGCGGTTCGCGAGCGTGCCTTGGGCGCGGAGGTCAGCGGATCCCTGAACCCGGCCCAGCAGATCGTCAAGATCGTCAACGAAGAGCTGGTGACGATCCTGGGTGGGCAGACCCGCCGGATCGAGTTCGCCAAGAACCCGCCGACCGTCATCATGCTCGCGGGCCTGCAGGGCTCCGGCAAGACCACGTTGGCCGGCAAGCTCGCCAAATGGCTCAAGGACCAGGGCCACACCCCGATCCTGGTCGCGGCTGACCTTCAGCGGCCCAACGCAGTGACCCAGCTGCAGGTCGTCGGTGAGCGCGCCGGTGTCCCGGTCTTCGCACCCGAGCGAGGCAACGTCGCGGGCTATGACGCCGGCGCCGAGTCCGGTGATGGCACCAGGTCTTTCGGCGACCCGGTCACGGTCTCCCGCCAAGGTCTCGCAGAGGCTCGCGCCAAGCAGCACGATGTCGTCATCGTTGACACCGCTGGTCGTCTGGCGATCGACGAGAACCTCATGCAGCAGGCTGCCGACATCCGCGCGGCGATCTCACCCAACGAGGTCCTGTTCGTGATTGACGCCATGATCGGCCAAGCCGCTGTGGACACCGCACTGGCCTTCCAGAAGGGCGTGGACTTCACCGGTGTGGTCCTGACCAAGCTGGACGGCGACGCCCGCGGTGGTGCCGCGCTCTCGGTGGCCAAGGTCACCGGGCGGCCGATCATGTTCGCCTCGATCGGCGAGGCGGTGGGCGACCTCGAGGTCTTCCACCCCGACCGGATGGCCTCGCGCATCCTGGACATGGGTGACGTGCTGACGCTGATCGAGCAGGCCGAGAAGGCTTTCGACCGCGATCAGGCCGCCGAGATGACCCGCAAGTTCATGGAGGACGAGGACTTCACGTTCGACGACTTCCTGAACCAGATGGCCGCCATCAAGAAGATGGGCTCGCTCAAGGCCATGCTCAAGATGATGCCCGGCATGGGTGAGATGCGCGCCCAGCTCGACTCCCTCGACGAGAGCGAGTTCGACCGGGTCGAGGCCATGGTGCGCTCCATGACGCCCTTCGAACGCACCCATCCCAAACAGATCAACGGCTCACGCCGGGCCCGCGTCGCTCGAGGTTCAGGTGTGACCGTGTCCGAGGTGAACGGACTTCTCGAGCGTTTCGGCCAGGCGCAGAAGATGATGCGTTCGCTGCGTCGGGGCGGTGGCGGAGGCATGCCCGGGATGCCTGCGATTCCCGGCATGGGTGGGGGGAAGAAGGCCGCCAAGGGTCAGCAACGCAAGAAGGGCAAGAGTGGCAACCCGGCCAAGCGCGCCCAGGAGGAGAAGGCGTTGGAAGACAAGGCTTCCGGGGCCCGCGCAGCCGCGGTCAACAGCGCCTTCGGTATGCCGGCCGGGCCGGATGCGGCGGCGGATCCGGCCGACATCGAGCTGCCGAAGGGCTTCGAGAAGTTCCTCGGAAAGTAACGTCCCGACCGAACACCCCGCGCGACCCGTTTCCGGCCCATCGGGGTCATGAAACGGCGCTTTGTCGGTGTTCGGTCGGAGTCTGTGGGTAACCGCGCACTAGCGTCGTCCCCATGGCTGACACAGAGCAGAGCGTGGGCATCACCATCAACCTGCCGGATGGTCGGCCCCTCCGCGTCTTGGCGTGCGGCGATCTGGGTGGTGTGCCCGTCCTCTACTTCCACGGCACGCCGTCGAGCCGATTGCTGGCAGTCTCGGGACATGACGCGGCGGTGCGCCAAGGGGTGCGCCTGATCGCGGCAAACCGTCCGGGTTACGGCGCGGCTCCGGACGCGCCTACCAGCCTCCTGTCCGTCGCCAAGGACATGCTGGCACTCGCGGATGCCTTGGAACTGAACCGATTCGCGGTCTTGGGAGTCTCCGGGGGTGGTCCTTACGCCTTGGCGTGTGGCGCATTGGCGCCCGAACGGGTTGTGGCGGTGGGCGTCGCCGCTGGCATCGGGCCGTGGCGCCTGGTCGACCCGCCAGGGACCAACCCTGAGGATCGCGTAGCGCTGCGGCTGGCGGATGCTGGCGACGTCGAGGGCGCGCTGGCAGCGTTCAAAAGGTTGGCGACGCAGGAGTACGCGTCCATGCTCAGACTCGACGACGACACGATGATGGACGAGTTCACCCGACCGGTTCCTGAGAAAGAACGGGCGGTCTTTACTCCCCACATGCGTCACTTGTGGGCAGCCGATATGCGCGAGGCTCTGATGTCATACGACGGTTACGCCCGCGACAACCTGGCATGGGGCGGCGACTGGGACCTCGACCTGGCAGCTTTGGAATCCCCGACCTGGCTCTGGTACGGCGATGAGGACCGGCTGGTCCCGGCCGATCACGGCCGTTGGCTGCACCAACGAATAGCCAGCTCCACGCTGGTGATTCGGCCCGGTTGCGGACATGGGCGGGCCGTCTTCCCGTTCTGGGACGACATGCTCACGACATTGCGCCGCGCTGTGCTTGCGGGCGTTTAGCGGACGTCCGGGGCGGCTTCAACCGGTCCGAGCCTGGTACCCCAGAGCAGGTCGGCCAGCGCGAACATGGCGACGGCATACGGCGCCATGCGCATCCCCGGAGTCATCTCGGCCGGGGTGAACCGGATCAGGCTGCCCAGGTTTGCCGGCCCGTGCTCCACCGTGCCGATCACGAGGTCGCCGGACCCAGCGACGCGCAGACCATCCGGACCGGCTGCGACGTCGAGGCTCTCGGTCTCGGAAGGTCCGGGTGCCGGGACGACGTAGTAGGCCGACCCGTAGCGCTGAGCATCGGCGGCGGGGACCAACAGCAGCTCCAGCTGCTCCGCAGTGACCCCCATGTCGATGCCGCGGATCGTCGCCATCTGGACCAGGTCGAGCGGAAGCGCGGGAACGCTCTTGCCGATCGTCGACAGCCCGCCCGCGAATCGGGAGTTGAGCTCGGTGGGCCGGAAACCGTCGTCGGTCAGGACGCCGTCGACCGAGAAACCACCCCGGTAGTCGTACACGCGCAGCAGGTGCAGGCCGACCCGACGGGCGACCTCACGCATCTCGTCGCGGTCGGAGCGTGAGGGGTCCCAGCAGGTAGAGATGCCGGAGTACAGGAAACGCCTCGGTGACGTTGAACGCAGCACGACCAGCTCGACGGGACGGAACACGGCCACCCCGTCAGGCAGAACGAATCCGTGGATGCTGCACGGTACGCCCTCGAGGAACGGCTGGACGCGGATCCTCGCCGAGACCGGTACGAGCGCCGGGAGTGCAGCCCGGGCATCCTCGTCAGTGACGACCCAGCGGACGCGATCACCGCCGCCGTTCATGCCATGGGAGGCATCGGCCGACCACACCGTGCCTTGGCCGGCGTCGAGGTCCTCTGCCGCACCGCGAAGCCGGTCCGGATCCGCATCGACCACTCGGGCTGGTGCGCGACTCACGCCGGCGGCATCCCACAGCGCGTCGTTGAGACTCTCGTCCTCCAGCTCAAGGAACGACCGTGGACGACCGCCGAGCGAGTCGCGGCCGAGATATCGCTCGACGAGGGCGAATGGGCTCAAGAGGCAGAGAGCCGTGCTGTCGGGGTCGAATGCCTCGACGGCCTGTCGCGCCTCAGCGGGCGGGTCGGCGGCGAACCTTATCCAGCTGGCGACCTCCTCGCTCAGCGTCGCGTGCTCCGGGCCACGCACGACGGCGGCGCTGGCCTCGTCCGGTCCGGGCAGCTCTCCCGTGCCGGTGCCGTCGGCGACGACGAGAACCGCCTCCGCACCCCATTCGCGAAGCTGCCGGACCCGGCGGGTTGCCCCGGCAAGGACGCCGCCGACGAGAACGACCTTGCGTCCGCGAACGAGCTCCGCGCAGCGCTCGGCAAGCCTGGTGGTCGGGTCTGTCGTTGATGGGACCGTCATGACGCGACGGTAGGGGTCGGTTCTCTCGCCGTCCACCACGTTTCGTCAGTGTCGGCAGTCTTCGTCAGTGGGCGGTAATCCTTTCGACGGTTTCGTCGACGCGCGCGGGTCGCTAGCGTCGGCCGGATGGCTGACACAGAGAAGGAGTGGGACTTCACCGGCCTGCGGGCGATCGACCGTGACATCGCGACCGGTGTCTATCCGTCAAACACTGCACCATGAACGTCCTCTACAGCCTCCAGCACCTGGGCTACGTCATCCCGCCGCAGGCTGACGCGGGATGGATCGGGGACATCGGACCCGGCCCGTCCTACCTCGACGAGGGCTCGGGCGGTCCCGAGAACGATTTCACCAACCGCAACACGACCTTCATGACGTGGAACCTCATGCACCTGGCGCAGATGATCCAGCGGGCCGGTGGCATCCCGGCATACGGCAACCAGCCTCGGTAGGGTCGCGGACATGACTGCACCGGTGCTTCACATCAGGGGAAGCGTGCTCGTCGGACCGCAGGAGGTCCGCGACGAGCTCTGGGTCGTGGGGGGCAAGATCACGTATGCCGCACCATCGGCCGGCGCCGACGTCCAGACCGTGCAGGGCTGGGTCCTGCCGGGTCTGGTCGACGCGCATGCGCATGTGGGGCTCGACGCCCACGGCGCAGTGGATGACGCGACCAGCGAGAAGCAGGCGGTCGCCGAACGGGACGGTGGCACCCTGTTGTTGCGCGATGCCGGTTCTCCGTCCGACACCCGCTGGATCGATGATCGGGAGGACCTGCCGCGCATCGTACGAGCTGGGCGGCACATCGCGCGTACCCGCCGTTACATCCGCAACTACGCCCACGAGATCGAGCCGGAGGATCTGGCCCGGTATGTCCGTCAGGAGGCGCGTCGAGGGGACGGCTGGGTCAAGATCGTCGGCGACTGGATCGACCGCGACACCGGTGACCTCAGCCCCTGCTGGCCGAGGGAGGCAGTGGCCACGGCGATCGCCGCTGCGCACGAGGAGGGCGCTCGCGTCACGGCCCACTGCTTCGGCGAGGAGTCCCTTCGTGACCTTGCAGCCGCGGGTATCGACTGCATCGAGCACGCCACCGGGCTGACGCCAGACACCATCGACTCCTTTGCCGAACAAGGGATTGCGATCGTTCCGACCCTGGTGAACATCGACACGTTCCCGTCGATCGCTGCCAGCGCCGAGGGCAGATTCCCGGCCTACGCGGCGCACATGCGAGACCTGCACGCGCGCCGCTATGAGACTGTCGCGGCAGCACATGACGCAGGCGTGCCGATCTACCTCGGCACCGACGCCGGTGGTTCCCTGCCGCATGGCTTGGTCGCCAGGGAGGCCGCTGAGCTGGTCGGCGCGGGCCTGTCCGTCATCGACGTACTGACCGCCTCGAGCTGGGGTGCCAGATCGTGGCTCCGCAAACCAGGTCTGGTCGAGGGCGCGAGCGCCGATCTCATTGTCTACCAAGCGGATCCGCGTGCCGACATTCGAGTCCTCGCGGCGCCGGAGCACATCGTTCTGCGAGGCGTCGTTGTTTCCTGAGCTGGCGGTGCTGCACGCCGAGGGCGGTCGCGTGCGGGTCAGCACCGTCCGCTTGCAGGACATCGCGCCATACCGTCGTGCGCTCGAGCAGTCGCGTGAACGGTTGGCCCGGTGGAACCCGGTCGATCCTGACGACCTCGAACGACAGATGCCACGACAGTCGCGTGACCACCGCACGTTCCTCGTCCACGCCCGCACGCCGGAGGGTGACCACGACATCGTCGGCAAGATCAACGTCAGTGACGTGATGCGGGGTCGACTCGAGTCTGCCGCGATGGGCTACGACGCCTACGACCCGTATGCCGGTCGCGGGCTGTTCGCCGAAGGGCTGCGGTTGGTCGTCAACCTGGCCTTCACGCCGGAGACTGCCGGGGGCATGGGCCTGCACCGGGTCGTGGCGGCGGTCCAGCCCGGCAACCTGCGTTCGGCAGGACTGTTGCGGTCATTGGGGTTTCGGCGCGAGGGCTTCTCGCCCCGCATGCTGTGGCTCCCGGGCGCGCGGACGGCAGCCAAGCGTGGCAGGACCACGTGTCCTATGCCGTCCTGCGTGATGAGTGGCCGGCGCAGCCGTACGCGTCACCGCGTGGGCGAAGGGTCGTCATTCTGGTCAACGGACTGCCCGGCTCGGGCACGTCGACTCTCGCCCGCCAGCTCGCGGCGGAGCTGCGGATCCCGCTGTTCTCCAAGGACACGGTCAAAGAGAGCGTGGCCGACGCGCTGTGGGCGCTGCTCGCGGACTCGCCCGTCGGCGGGGTGGTGGAGGGAGGCTTCCGGCCCGACGATGCACCTGATGTCGCAGGGGGCCTCCGAAGCAGCGGCCTGGATCCGGCAACAGTCCCAGAGGTCTGGTGTGAGGCAGGGCAGGTCCGGGTCGCTGGGCGGCCGCTTGGGCTTGGCCTGGGGCCAACCGTGGATGTCGACACCAGCCGAGAGGTCGGGCGCAGTGAGATCGTTCGGATCGCGCTGCAAGTCGGCGAAGGCCCGCTCATGGCATCCGAGACCTGACGTCCGCCGAGCTTTACTCAGTTCAGGCCGTTTCCTGGGCCAGTTTCTCGCATCCGGAGCGGTTTGAACTGAGCAAAGCGGCCTCGAGTGAGCAAGGGGTCGGTTGTCAGCTGGGTCGTCGGGCCGGTGGGTGGTTGTAGCGAGGGGCGATCTCCTGGCCCGACAGCTCGTGAATGGCTGCCATGATCGCGTCGGTGACCTCGCGCCGTGCAGGGCCGGGCTTGGCCCCCTGCAGGTAGCTGAAGTCGAGCGGTTCGCCGAACCGGATCGCGATCTTACTGATACGTGGAAGTCGTGAGCCGACCGGCTGGATGTCCTGCGTGCCCGAGAGCGCCACTGGGACGACCGGGCATCCGGCGGTCAACGCCAACCAAGCCACGCCGGTGCGACCGCGGTAGAGGCGTCCATCACGCGATCGCGTCCCCTCCGGATAGATACCCAGAGCGTGACCGGCGTTGAGGATCTCCAGCGCAGTGTCGAGGGCCTCCTGTGCGGCGCCGTGGGTTCCCCGACGGATGGGGACGGCACCCGTGGCTGTGAAGAACCAACGCCTCAACAGACCGCGTATGCCCTTGCCTGTGAAGTAGTCGGACTTGGCAAGGAAGACGACGCGTCGAGGGGATACCAACGGGATGACGATGCTGTCGACGAACGAGAGGTGGTTGCTGGCCAGGAGCAGCGGGCCGGTGCGGGGGATGTGCTCGCGGCCTTCGATGACGGGCCGGTAGATCAAACGGGCGACCGGAGCCATCACGGATCTGGTGAGCACGTAGAGCATGGGTCCCCAGACGTCTCGAGGTGCCGGTCCGGTCGGCAGAGGCCGGTACCTCGCAACTTTACTGGCTGGGGTGATGCCGCTACCGGGCGGTTCCGCGGCCCGACCGGATGGACGCCGCGCCGGTGAGTCGGAGGCGTGGGTTCGGAGGATCTCGTCGCATCTGGCAGAATGACGCGCGTACTCGTCTGTCTGCGGCCCCTCTCTCCGCTTCGGACGTGTCCATCAGAGCGTCACGAGCCGTGTCCCCACGCGGATACCGTGCCGCTCACCCCAGACAAGAAACAGGAGACACCACAACCGTGGCCGTCAAGATTCGTTTGAAGCGCATGGGCAAGATCCATGCTCCGTACTACCGCGTCGTCATCATGAACTCCCGCACGAAGCGCGATGGCCGGGCCATCGAGGAGATCGGGCTGTACCACCCGACCCAGGAGCCCTCACTCATCCAGATCGACTCCGAGCGTGTGCAGTACTGGCTCGGAGTCGGCGCACAGCCGACCGAGCAGGTCGCGGTGCTGCTGAAGATCACAGGTGACTGGCAGAAGTTCAAGGGCCTCCCGGGCACCGAAGGCACCCTGCGTGTCGCCGAGCCGAAGGCCGACAAGAAGGCACTGTTCGACGTAGCCGCCAAGGCTGCCATGTCAGAGCCCAAGGCCGGCGCCACTACCGCTCGCAAGAGCAAGGCCGAGAAGGCTGAGCCGAAGGCTGACAAGGTCGAGAAGGCTGACAAGGTCGAGAAGGCTGAGAAGGTCGAGAAGGCTGAGAAGGTCGAGAAGGCAGACAAGGCAGACAAGGTCGAGAAGGCAGACAAGGTCGAGAAGGCAGACAAGGCAGACAAGGTCGAGAAGGCAGACAAGGCTGACAAGGTCGAGCCCAAGGTCGAGAAGGCTGAGCCCGCGGTTGTCGACGCCCCCGTTGTCGAGGTCGCCGAAGCATCCGACGAGGCCAAGGCTGAGGCCTGATCGTGCTCGAGGATGCGCTCGAGCACCTCGTCAAGGGCATTGTCGATCATGACGAAGATGTCGCCGTCCGGCGCAAGGAGCTGGGCCGCGGCGAGGTTCTCGAGGTCCGGGTTCATCCAGACGACCTCGGTCGTGTCATCGGTCGCTCTGGGCGGACGGCCAGCGCACTGCGCACCGTGATGGCCGCCCTCGCAGGTGGCCAGCCGGTACGGGTCGACATCGTCGACACGGATCGGCAGCGATAGCCCGCTGAGCAAGCCTGACAAGGGGTATGCCGGAGAGTTACCTTCCGGCATACCCCTTGCGTCTTTTCCTCACCCTCTCCCACACCACTGTCTCCCAACCACTCCTGGTACCCACCTCTCGAAGGACCGGCTCATGCAGGTTGTCGTCGCTCGGATCGGAAAGGCACATGGCCTGCGCGGTGAGGTCACCGTGCAGGTTCTCACCGGTGCCGCGGACGAGCGTTTTGTGCCCGGCGCCAGCTTCGTGACCGAGCCCGCGGAAGCCGGCCCGATGGTGCTGCGCAGCGCCCGGGACCACAACGGAGTCCTGCTGCTCGGTTTCGAGGGCACCGACGATCGCAGCGGTGCCGAAGCGCTTCGAGGCATCAAGCTGCTGGCCGATGCCATCGAGGACGATAGCGACGAGGACACTTGGTATGAAAGGGATCTCGTGGGACTCAGAGCCGTGACCGTTGCCGGCGAAGAGGTCGGCGAGGTGGTCGCCCTGCAGCCCGGCGCCGCCCAGGACCTGTTGGTCCTTCGGCTGACCGATGGTCGGGAGGTGCTGGTCCCGTTCGTCACGGCCATCGTCCCGAAGGTCGACATCGAGGGCGGCCGGGTCGTGCTCGACCCACCTCCGGGCCTGCTGGACCTGGACACGCTGTGAACGTCGGCCATGCGGGGGTCCGGTCATGAGGCTCGACGTCGTCACCATCTTCCCGGAGTACCTCGCTCCGCTGGATCTTTCGCTGATCGGCAAGGCGCGTGAGCAGGGTCTGATCGACCTGCGAGTGCACGACCTTCGCGACTTCACCCACGATCGTCATCGCACCGTCGATGACACTCCGTATGGCGGGGGCGCCGGCATGGTCATGCGCTCCGAGCCGTGGGGCGAGGCGCTCGATCACCTGATGGCTACAGGGGGGCCTGGCGAAGTTCCCCATCTCCTGGTCCCCGCTCCGGGCGGTGTCCCGTTCACCCAGGCCATGGCTCAAGAGCTGGCCACCCAACCTTGGCTGGCGTTTGCCTGTGGTCGCTACGAAGGCATCGACGAGCGCGTCATCGAGCATGCCGAGACGGTCATGCCGGTCACCGTCGTCTCGCTGGGTGACTACGTCCTCAACGGTGGCGAGGTCGCGGTGCTCGCCATCGTCGAAGCCATCGCGCGACTCGTGCCGGGAGTCATCGGCAACGCCGACTCACTGGTGGAGGAGTCCCACGAGGATGGCCTGCTGGAGTACCCGATGTTCACCAAGCCGCCGCTGTGGCGCGGATACGGCATACCCGAAGTCCTGTTGTCGGGGCACCACGGACAGATCGCTCGCTGGCGACGGGATGAGCGCCTGCGGCGTACCGCGCTGCGCAGACCGGACATGATCCAGCGGCTGGACCCATCCGACCTGGACGCTAGGGACCGCGAGGTGCTGGCCCAATTTCAGGCTGGCCCCCCCGCTGTGGCAGACTGACTCTTCGCATCTTGCACCGATTTCGTGCCCCTGCCACAGGGGGAGAGCAACGAGTGACGGATTGCAGGAGCACCCCATACGAATTGCCTGGCCGGCGTAACGCCGCGACGGGCATCAAGCCGTGAGTGACCTGTGGCGCTGACGAGAAAGCGAAGCGAACATGCACAAGCTCGACGACGTCGATGCGGCAAGCCTGCGCGACGACATCCCGGCGTTCCGCGCCGGTGACAACATCAAGGTCCACGTCAAGGTCATTGAGGGCACGCGCTCGCGTGTCCAGGTGTTCCAGGGTGTCTGCATCCGTCGCCACGGTGGCGGCATCGGCGAGACCTACACCGTTCGCAAGGTCAGCTTCGGCGTCGGTGTCGAGCGCACCTTCCCGCTGCACAGCCCGGTCATCGAGAAGATCGAGGTCGTCACCCGCGGTGACGTGCGTCGCGCCAAGCTGTACTACCTGCGCGACCTGCGCGGCAAGGCTGCCAAGATCAAGGAGAAGCGCAACGTGACGCCCGCTCGCTGAGGCGACGCGTCCCGTTCGACCCTCGTTCGACCCTGTATCACCCTGTATGACCCCTGTCCGTTGACAGAGCCCGGTGCGGGCGACCCTCGCAGGCGCCCGCACTAGGCTCGGCAGTGATGAGCCCCCGAAACCAGATGGCATCACCTGAGACCCCCACGATCACCGTGCCGCCGGCCCGGGTGATCCATCCGGGCCGCTCCCGTCGTCGGGGACTGATCGTGGCTGGTGTTGCGGTCGTACTGTTGCTGATGGTTCGGGGTCTTCTCGTGCAGGCTTTCTACATCCCCTCGGGCTCGATGGAGCCAACCTTGGCGCCTGGCGACCGGATCCTGGTCAACAAGGTCGGGGTCGCATCCTCCCTGAAACGAGGCGACCTGGTGGTCTTCGACGGCACCCGGACATTTGCCCCTTCCCCTGGAGCCGGCTCGGAGCAGCCTTCGGCAATGGGCGCCGCGATGGGCACCGTGATGGGCGCGATGGCCTCGATGCTGTCCATCCAGACCGATCAGAGCGACTACGTCAAGCGTGTCGTCGGACTCCCTGGGGATCATGTGGTGTGCTGTGATGCCAAAGGCCTGATCACCGTCAACGATGTGGCCGTCCATGAGCAGTACCTCTACCCGGGCGACGTGCCCAGTGACCTGACCTTTGATGTCACGGTCCCGTCCGAGCGAGTCTGGTTGATGGGCGATCACCGCAGCGACTCGAGCGACTCGCGCGCCCATCTGGGCGATCCTGGAGGAGGAATGGTGCGACTGAACGACGTGATCGGCAGGGCTGCAGTGGTCTACTGGCCGCCGAGCCGGGCCGGCATTCTGCGCGCACCCGCCTCGTTGGACGGCATCCCTGCCAATGTCACGGGGGCGAGTCACACATGAGCGATGCAGAGCCGGACCAGAGCCGGACCGAAGGCGCCGACACTGACGTCGCACGGCTCGAGAGCGATCAGGGCCAGCACCGGCAAGGCTCTGTCCTGATGCTGCTCCGCGAGTCCGTCATCGTCATCGGCATGGCGTTGCTTCTGTCCCTCATCGTCAAGACCTTGCTGATGCAGGCGTTCTACATCCCTTCGGAGTCGATGGAGAACACCCTGCTCAAAGGCGATCGCGTGATCGTCAGCAAGCTGACCCCTTCGCCCTTCGCTCTCCAGCGCGGTGACGTCATCGTGTTTGAAGACCCCGATCACTGGTTGCCGGCTCAGGCGCCGGTCCAGCGCAGCCCCTTGGGCAGCGCACTTCAGTCGACGTTGACCTTTGTCGGGCTGCTGCCCAGCGACGAGGGCAACCACCTGATCAAGCGGGTCATCGGACTGCCGGGGGACCACGTCGTCTGCTGCGACAGCAACCAGAGGCTCACGATCAACGGCGCGCCGCTGAACGAGACCTACCTCTTCCCCGGCGACGAGCCGAGCCTGCAGCCGTTCGACATCAGGGTTCCCGCCGGCAAGGTATGGGTGATGGGCGACCATCGCTCCAACTCCGCGGACTCCCGCCCCCACGACGCAGGGTCGGGCGGCGCCAAGGGCAGCGTCCCCGAGAGCCGCATCGTGGGTCGTGCCATGACCGTCGTCTGGCCAGTCTGGCGATGGTCGTGGCTGAGTGACTCCAGTGAGACCTTTGCCAAGGTCCCGGCGGCATCGGCGAAATGAGCGCAGGCACCACGTCGCGCAAGCCCACACTCAGGGTTGAGCGTGCGCTGCAGCGTGCGGGTCACCGGTTGCTCGCCGGCATGGATGAGGTCGGGCGGGGGGCCCTCGCCGGTCCGGTGTCGGTCGGCGTGGTGGTGATCGACGACGTATGCCGTTCGGCTCCGGTCGGCGTCAAGGACTCCAAGCTGCTCTCGCACCAGATGCGCGAGCGCATGGTGCCCAAGATCCAGGGATGGGCGACGGCGTATGCGGTCGGACACGCGTCACCGGGCGAGATCGACCGTTACGGAATCATGGTGGCGCTGCGTCTTGCCGGCACCCGCGCGCTCGCGGCACTTCCCGTCATACCGGATCTGGTCATCCTCGACGGCAACTATGACTGGCTCACCGACCCTGAACGGGTTGGGCTGTTGGGCCTGCTCGAGGACGGGGCCGACATCGCACACTGCGTCCCGGTCATGACCATGGTCAAGGCCGACATGTTCTGCTCGTCCGTGGCCGCCGCCAGCGTGCTGGCCAAGGTCGAGCGGGACGCGATGATGGTCGCTCTGGCGGCTGAGCTGCCGGGCTATGCGTGGGAGCTGAACAAGGGCTACGCCGCACCGGAGCATTGTGCGGCGCTGGAGTCCCGCGGCCCGAGCGTGCATCACCGTGTGTCGTGGCGGTTGCCCGGAGTGACTTCCGATGTTGGCACGGATCGCACTCCCTTATCTGATCCGGCCGACCCCCTGATGGACGATGATGGTGCCCTGCTGACCGATCGCGGAGGCGAGCAATGAGCTCTGAGGACCTGGAGAAGTACGAGACCGAGATGGAGCTGCAGCTCTATCGCGAGTATCGCGACGTCGTCGGGCTGTTCACTCACGTCGTGGAGACCGAGCGGCGTTTCTACCTCGCCAACTCCGTCGACCTGAAGGTCCGCAGTGAGGGCGGTGAGGTCTACTTCGACGTCACGATGTCCGACGCGTGGGTCTGGGATGTCTACCGCCCGGCACGCTTCGTCAAGAACGTGCGGGTGGTGACCTTCAAGGACGTCAACGTCGAAGAGCTCGCCAAGACCGAGCTAGAGCTGCCCAAGGAGGGCGGCTTCTAGGCTCATCCACAGGGGGTGGCGCCTTGGCCCCACCGTCCACAGGATCGGTCAGCGGTCTGTGCAGTCGGCCTCAGTGCTGCCACAGTCGGCCACGGAGGTGGTCAAGGTGACCGATTCAGTCCCCGCTTCGGGGATCGTGGTGAAGGCGGGCGCGGCCAATGCAGTTGGTGCCTATGGCGAACGGCTCGCGGCGCGGTATCTCACGGAGTCCGGCATGCACATCCTGGACCGCAACTGGCGCTGCGACCAGGGTGAGATCGACATCGTTGCCATGGATGACGCATGCCTGGTGATCATCGAGGTCAAGACCAGGCGGAGCCTGGCGTTCGGCGCTCCGGTTGAGGCCGTCACGGCCGTCAAGGCTGCCCGGCTGCGCCGGCTGGCTGCGCTCTGGTTGACCGACCATCGATCCCAGGTCGACGCCGTGGCTGATGTCCGTATCGATGTGGTCGGCGTGTTGCGTCCCGTGAGCGGCCCGGCCCGGATCGAGCACCTGGTTTCGGTGGCGGCATGAGCCTGGGTCGTACGCGAGGGGTTGCCCTCCAGGGGATCGAGGGCGCCCTGGTCGAGGTGGAGGCCGATCTTGAGCGGGGACTGCCGAAGATCATGTTCAGTGGTCTGCCCGATGCGGCTTGCCGGCAGGCCCCTGACCGGATCAAGGCCGCGGCGATGAACTCCGGTGTGCCGATTCCGAATCGACGGCTGACGGTCAACCTCTCGCCCGCCTCGATACCGAAGGTCGGCAGTGGTTGGGACCTGCCCATCGCCATCGCTGTTCTCGCGGCGGCCGAGGTGTTCAAAGCGCACGTCGTCGACGGGATCGTGCATATCGGTGAGCTGGGTCTGGACGGCTCGATCCGCCCGGTGCGTGGTGTCCTGCCCGTGGTGCTGACCGCGGCGCGTCTGGGTATGACTCAGATCGTCGTCCCGGCTGCGAACGCGGCAGAGGCTGCACTTGTCCCCGGTATCTCAGTGGTGCCCGCGCGCCACCTGCGTGACCTCGTGACGCGATACCAGGCCATCGGGCGCGGTGAGCAGCCAGAGCTGTTGGTCGTCGACCGTGCCGTCGCGCCGGATGACGTCGTGGTGCCCGACCTGCGTGATGTGGTCGGGCAGGACGAGGGGCGGCTGGCGCTGGAGATCGCCGCTGCGGGCGGACACCACCTCTTCCTGTCGGGGCCACCCGGCGCGGGCAAGACGATGCTTGCCGAGCGGTTGCCCTCGTTGCTGCCCGACCTTGAGCCCGCGCAGGCGCTGGAGGTGACCGCCATCCACTCGGTCCTCGGCGCGCTGCCCACATCGGGGGCGCTCATCGTGCGTCCGCCGTTCGTGGCGCCTCACCATGGCGCGTCGATGCCGGCG
Organism: Dermatophilaceae bacterium; assembly: GCA_036565395.1. GTDB lineage: Bacteria > Actinomycetota > Actinomycetes > Actinomycetales > Dermatophilaceae > UBA4719. The sequence goes on along the minus strand of DATCNE010000199.1, from coordinate 2,306 downwards.
ATCGTCGGGGGCGGGAGTGGTTTCATCCGGCCCGGTGCCATCTCGCGGGCGCATCACGGCGTCCTGTTCCTGGACGAGGCTCCTGAGTTCAAGCCAGGGGTTCTGCAGGCGTTACGCCAGCCGGTGGAGTCCGGCGAGGTGGTCGTGGCCCGCGCTTCGGGTGTCGTGAGGTACCCGGCCCGGTTTCAGCTGGTGCTGGCGGCCAACCCCTGTCCGTGCGGGCGTGGCTTCGGCAAGGGCATCGACTGTTCCTGTTCACCGCGAGCTCGCCGTGACTACATGGGCAAGCTTGTGGGGCCGCTTCTGGACCGTGTCGATCTCCAGCTTCAGGTCAGGGCTGTGTCGCGGGCGTCCTTGTTCGCACCCGGGGGAGAGTCCAGCTCCGAGGTGGCCGCCCGGGTTGCCATGGCAAGAGGCCTGCAGGCAGAGCGCTTGGGCAACACGCCATGGCGGCTCAACGCCGGCGTTCCCGGTCCAAAGATGCGTGAGGGCTTCCTGAAGCTCCCCGCGTCGGCCACCAAGGATCTGGAGCGTGCTCTGGAACGAGGAGTCCTGACGCTTCGCGGCTACGACAGGGTCCTGAAGCTCGCGTGGACCGTGACCGACCTGGCCGGTGGCGGCACACCCAACCGTGACGATGTCGGACTGGCCCTGACCCTTCGGACCCAGTCGGCGGTGGCGGCGTGAGTGTGGCGCTGCGCAGCAGTCTGCTGTCCCAGGACCGGTTCGCCCGAGCGGCGTGGAGTCGGGTGGCTGAGCCCGGAGACCCGGTGGCGAACCGCCTGATCCGCGCGCACGGTCCGGTCGGAGCCCTGCTCGTGGCGGCCTCCGGCGTGGGGCAGAAGGTCGAACGGTTCCTGCCCCGCCTTGAGGTGCTCGATGTTGAGCGAGACCTTGAGGTCGGGGCAAAATTCGCCGCGCGGATCGTCTGCCCCGGCGATCCCGAGTGGCCACAGGGCCTCGACGATCTGGTCGCGCCTCCCTACTGCCTCTGGGTCCGCGGACCCATCGATGTCGCGTCGTCCTGTCAGCGCAGTGCAGCCGTCGTGGGAGCCCGAAGCGCCACCGCCTATGGCGAGATGGTGGCCACCGAGATGGCGGCGGGCTTGGGCGAGCGCCGGTTCACGATCATCTCGGGAGCCGCCTTCGGGATCGACGCTGCCGCCCACCGCGGCGCCTTGGCAACAGGAGCAACCACCATCGCGGTGCTGGCCGGAGGTGTCGAGCGTCCCTATCCATCGTCGCACGCGGCGCTGATTGCCCGCATCGTCGAGGTGGGTGCGGTCATCAGTGAGGTGGCGCCGGGGTCGGCACCCACCAAAACCCGCTTCCTGCAACGCAATCGAATGATCGCCACGATGAGTCGGGGCACCGTTGTGGTCGAGGCGGGTTTGAGGTCGGGGTCGTTGAACACGGCCCGTACCGCAGCCGAGCACGGCCGGGTGGTGGTCGCGGTGCCAGGGCCGGTCACGTCCATGATGTCTGCCGGATGTCACGAGGAGATCCGGTCCGGGATGGCGCTGCTCGTGACAGATGCAGCGGAAGCAGCCGAAGCCATCGGGGACTATGGCAGCGATCTCGCTCCCGCTCGTCGAGGCCCGACCATGGCCGGGGATGAGCTGGACGAGCCCGCGGCCCGTCTGCTGTCTGCGCTCCCGGTGCGCAAGGGTGTCTCGGTCGCGCGACTGGCGGTCTCGTCCGGACTATCGGTTGCCGAGGTCCGGTCGCTGCTCGGTCGCCTCGATCTTTCTGCGCTGGCCGAACGTCACGGTGAGGGGTGGCGACAGGGACCGGCGGTGCGAAAGCGCGCGGTCGACAACCGTGGACTGCCCACCAGCTGAGCAGGTCGTCCGGTGGTCGTGAGCGGGGACACGCCGAACCCCGGCGGCGATGTCCTTGCCGTTCGCGCCGAGCCTTGTCAGCGTGGGGTGGTGCAGACAGACCCGATGGTTCAGGTCGAGGCCTTCGCCCGGCATCTCGGTGCCGTGCGGGGTCAGTCCGAGCACACCCAGCGGGCCTATCTGGGGGATCTGCGCAACCTGATGGCCTTTGTTCGGTATCGCGGGATCAACGACCTGTCTGACGTGACGCTCTCGGATCTGCGGTCCTGGTTGGCTCACCAGTCAGAGAACGGGGCAGCTCGATCGACCATCGCGCGCAGGGCAGCATCGGCAAGGGCCTTTCTGCGCTGGGCGAGTCGAACCGGAGTGATCGCAACCGACCCGTCACTACGTCTGGTGGCACCCCAGCGGCTGAAGACTCTGCCGGGGGTGCTCAAGCAGGACGAGGCGAGTGCCTTGCTGGAT
>DATCNE010000198.1:0-2690 GCA_036565395.1 Dermatophilaceae bacterium | reverse complement strand
TAGAGACAGCTGACGAGGTCGTAGCGTCCGGGCGGCGGGGTCCAGGTGCCGAGGTCGCCTTCCACCCACTCGATGCGCTCAGCAACGTCCGCTCCGGCAGGGTGAGCTGTCGACCTGCCGAAGTCGAGCGCGGTCGCGGAGAAGTCGACCGCAGTGACGTGCCACCCGGAGGCGGCGAGCCAGATCGCCTCGGATCCGTGCCCGCATCCCGCATCGAGGGCGAAGCCTGGCTGCATGTCCCCGATCTCCGCGAGCAGGAGAGCATTCGGCGGCCGACTCGCCACCTTCTCTGGGCTCTCGCGCAGGGCTTGAGCCCAGCGCCGTTCCCAGGAGTTCTGGTCAAACGGCTCGTTCGTCATGACACCACCCGGTCAGGTTTGTTGAACGCCACATGCTGCGATCGCGCGATTGCTCCGAATGAGCGTGGCACACCTCCACGCGGCCACCACTCTCGCGCCGCGAGGGGTCCGCCCATCGGCACGATCGGCGGCATGAGAGTGCGTTGGTCTGACATTGTGTGCCTCATGAAGGACCCGGTGTCAGAACTCTGCAAGGCGGCGTACGTCGGGAATGTGGCGGTGGTGCGCTCCCTGCTGGCAGCAGGAGCCAAGCCAGACGGGGATGAAGTTACGGCGCTGATGTGGTCGGTGGACGAGATTGACGGGTACTACGACGGGGACCAGGCCGAGGTCACTCGCCTACTCCTCGATGCAGGCTCGGACATCACGAGGCGCGATGCCCGCCTTCAAACTGCTTTGCACTATGCCTCAGCCGCCGGTGCCAATGCAGTGTCGCTGCTACTGAATGCCGGCGCTGACGTCAATACCGCCGACTCGGATGGTGAAACGGCCCTTCACTTGGCGGCCGAACAGGGGTCGGTCGGCACCGTATTTGCCCTGTTGGATTGTGGCGCTGATCCGAATGTCCGGGACAGCGCCGGGCGCCGCCCAGTGGACTTGATCCCGTCGCCGGACGGATGGGTCGTGGACGCGTCGGACAGTGATGACTATTCTGGCCTTGACCCCGTTCCGTGGACACCTCGTAAGAGAGGATGTTCATCATGGGACGTACACGTCGGGGGTTCACCCCTGAGTACAAAGACGAAGCCGTGAAGTTGGTGATCAACACCGGTCGCACGGTGGCCACGGTGGCCCGGGAGCTCGGCATCCAGGAGTCGACGTTGGGCCGGTGGGTCCACGACTTCCGGGCCAGGGCTGCGGCCGGCGAGACGGGCCAGGGCGGCCTGAGTGAGACCGAGCGTGCCGAGCTGCTGCGGTTGCGTAGGGAGAACTCGGATTTGAAGCTTGACCGGGCGTTTCTAAAAAAAGCGTCGCTCTTCTTCGCCCAGGAAGCCTCGGATACGAACGGGAAGCGTTCGAGCTGATGCTGGTGGAGAAGAGCAACTTCACCGTGACACGGATGGTCCGACTCCTGGGGGTGTCCCGGTCAGGGTTCTACGCCTGGCTGGGCCGGGCTCCGTCCCAGCGTGCCATTCGGGCCGAGCGGATCGAGGCGAAGGTGGCCTGGTTCCACGGCGACTCCGATGAGGTATCCGGGTCGCCGAAGATCCTGGCCGACCTGCGCGGCGACGGCGAGGTCATCTCCCGCAAGACCGTCGCCAAGACGATGCGCAAACTGCACCTGAAAGGTGTCTGCCCCAAGCGGTGGAAGACGACCACGCTCATCAACCACGCCGACGCCTACCCGGTGGACGCGGCGAAACGGGACTGGGACAAGGGTGAGCTGAATCGTGTTTGGGTTGGCGACATCACGTACCTGCGAACCTGGGAGGGGTGGCTGTACCTGGCCACGGTCATCGACGCCCACTCGCGTCGGGTGATCGGCTGGGCCATCGACGAGCACATGCGCGCCGACCTAGTCCAGGACGCCCTGGCCATGGCGATCACGCTACGCGGGGACCTGCCGGTCAAGGTCGTGTTCCACTCTGACCGGGGCACCCAGTACGCCTCGGCCCAGATCACCGCGTTCGCCGCGGCCAACGGCCTGACCCGATCCATGGGATACACCGGTATTTGCTGGGACAACGCGATGGCTGAATCGTTCTTCGCAACGTTGAAGACCGAGTTCTACTACCGGCGGGTGTGGCCGACAAAGAAGCGGGCCCGGCTCGAGGTCGGCAGGTGGATCGAGGACCGGTACAACCGCCGTCGCCGGCACGCCTCACTTGGCCAGATCAGCCCCGTGGACTTCGAACTGCAATACTCACACCAGATCGCGGACTCTCAAAAAGCCGCCTAACTCGTGTCCACGAAACGGGGGCAGGGCCATTCCGAACTCGTGAGGCGTCTCAGCTAGGCCACCACCCCAACTATCACGCTGGCCCAGCTCACGGCGCACGCTCATCGGCAAGGTCACACTCCTCGCGGCATGAGAGTGCGTTCAGAACCGCGTTGCCTGCGGACCGGGCTACTGACGCGCGAGGTAAGGATCCCAACCAGCGAATTGCTGAGTCAGCCTCTGGACGGTCCCGAACACGTGCGAGTAACAGTCATTGAAGGCCCGACCAGGGGCACACCAGCCAGCGTCGAGGGACATCAGCGCGACACCTGTCCCAAAGGTGCTGTTCCAGAGGTCCGCCACTTCAGCGGGTCGTTGGGAGACCCGTCCCAGGGTGTCCGTCACCTCGGTGCCGACCGTCTGGGAGTAGCGGAGAGCAGTCCAACACTGTT
>DATCNE010000197.1:0-14269 GCA_036565395.1 Dermatophilaceae bacterium | reverse complement strand
GGAAGTCCAGGTGCCGATCACGACGTCGGTCAGCAGCGGGTGGACCGCGTGGCCGAGCCAGTCGCCGCGCAACACCGAGGCTCGTGTCCCGGTCCCGAACAATGCCCGGACCGACGGCTCCAGCGCATGCACCGGCATGTCCAGCGCCGCGGCATCCTCGAGCCGCAGGGTCCAGCGCACGAGCATGGGGGGCTTGTCGGTGGGGTTCATTCGCTCCTCCTCGGTTGCGTGCACCCTGAGAGGACATTTCCGGGGGCGCCGCAGAACCAACCTTGCCCCGTGGCACGGGCTAGATCAACCGGGACGACTACCTGCGCCGTCGCCCGGGGATCACCCACATGCGGGGTCCGCTCGCGGCGGAATGACGCAGGTCCCGTCGCTTAAAGAGTCTGGTAGCTGTTCGCGACCGACTCAATCACTTCGCCGCCCGTCTCCTGGCGGAAGGTGCGATAGGGCGCGACACCGCAGGCACGAGGTCCGTCCGTGCCGCTCCGGCTCACTTCAAGAATCCTTGTGTACACCCGACTGATCTCTGTCGGAGTTACCTCGACGGCGTTCGCCCCGCAGCACCCGCATGACGAACATGCCCCACGCATCAAGGTCATCCGCCCCTCGCCACCACAAGACGACCAGGCCGGAGGTCAGTGTGAAGAGGACGATGGCCGCAAAGAGCTCCGAGTAAATAATCACCAGTCGCGCCCGTCGTAACGCGGCTCGGGGCGCGACTGGGTGAAGTTCAGCCGAGACTCGATTGCGTCTGCGAGCGAGCTGTAGAAGCGGCTCTCGATCGAGCCGTGTGGAAGGTGCCCGGCCACCCGCCGAGCTTCGTCCCGTTCCTGCACATATTTCGTTGGCCGCTCGCCAGACCACACCGTAAACACGCCGTAGTTCGTCGGAAGGAGCGCCTGCCCTACCAAGTCACCCGACGCCTTGCCCAGCGCCTCAGCGCGACGCAGAAGGCGTGTCACGAGGTCAACCTGGCGCAACACGAGTGCGATCGGAGCGTGCGCAACGATCCGCGCCACCGTCACTAGTTCGTGCTCGTCGTTAGTGCCGTTCAGATCACTCAACGTGACGAACGCTTGGTCAGTCCAGGCGCCGGCGACCAGTTTGAACAGGTCGGCGCCATCGTCTTGAAGATAGGACCGGGTCCGATCGTGCCCTTTTTTGGTCATCCATTTGCGCACCTCGCGGAGACAGCGCGCGAGGTCGTTGGTCTCTTGGATACGTAGCGGCGGTTCCCAGTGATACGGCAAGGCGTCATACCGGACGTCCTGCAGTTCGGTCCGACGGTCAACGCGCGCCATCAAGAACTTGGTGACGCGGAGAGGATCGATCTTGGAGAGCTCGCTGATCGCACTCGTCAGTTCGTACTCCCCGAGGTCAGAACATTCGACGAGTTGCGCCACGATCGCCTTCCGGAGCGCGGCGTTGGTATCGGCCCATGACAGCGGGCCTTGCGGCGCGAAACTGCTGAGTGCCTCGGCCGCGATCTTTGCCGCGCCACCAAACCGGATCTTGGCGAGCAGATCGAGTGCCAGCGCCTTGTCGGTCATCCCGATGCAGAAGACCGCCCGACCAATCGCCACGCGGACGTTGTCATTCGGATGGTCAGCCATCATCGAGAGGACCTCGGTCTCGCCTGGCAACACTGTCACCCGACCATGGCGGTTCCATGAAAGCGCGAAGGCAGCCGCACTCTGAAGCCGTTCGTCATTGCCTGTGAGCATGGTCTCTGCAAACTCGATCGCGCGGTCATGACCCTGCCTGGCAAGAGCGCCCAGGGCGGAAGTCACAAAATGGCGCAGCTCCGGAAACGTGTCCGGCCTAGAGACGGCCTCACAGAGCAACGCAGCCGCCGACGGCTTGAAGTCGAAGAAGTCAGACAGGAACCGGACGGAACTATCGAAGCCAGTCGACGTCACATGTTCAATGTGGAGGCGGTGCTCAAGGTGATCAAGGACCTCCTGTTCGGTCTGGTCGCCTGAGATCAACTCGGCAACGCGCCTGTACTCGGCAAGACGGGCGCGCTCGGCCTCTTCAAAGTTGAGACCAGACCGCAGGGCCATGCGACCCCAGCCGTCGTGAAGGCACAGGGCTAGGTCATCCTCAAGCGTCTTCACGAGCGAGTCGAGCACCGCTTTGGCAGCCGGCTTCGTGACCGAGCTAGCGTGCTCAGCGTGCCAGCCGAGTGCCTCACGGATGGCGACACGAATCGCGGGATCGCGATCGGGATTGGTGCCCAGCTCACCGAGGCCTTCGATGATCGGGACGAACTCGATCGCCCAAACTTCTCGCTCGGCATCACTCGGCTCTCGGCTAAACATGCCGATCGGACCGTGGATTGCTTGTTCGAGTGCCTTGATGGCACGCACAGCAGACGGCACGTCGTCGCGCTTCGCTTCTTGGAAGGCCAACTCGACGACACGACTGCGAACCTCGCGAACTGACGAAGGCGGTATGCCAAAAGCGTGGAACGTCAGCGTCAGATCACTTGAAGTCTCATCAGAGCCTTCGGTCGCGAGCATCGGTTCGATGACGTCGAAAGCAGAGAGGCGACTCGCCACGGCTAACCATTCGGTGGCAGCGTCGATGATGGCGTGGAGGTAGACGAACGGTTTGCCGGTGCCGAGGTCCGCGATTTGCCGAAGCACCCTAAGTGGGTGGTCTGGGTGCTGGTTGGTTGGACGGGTGTCGTTTTGCGCAAGTGCCCACAGAATCTCAAGCGCCGGTCGAAGGTGGTCCAGGTGGTATGACACGTTGCGCAGTACGGGCACGGTCTCCCGCACAACGTGGTCGCGGGTCGCTGCCCAAGGCGTCGGCTCTTCGTCATCGGTGTCGGCCGGTGGCGGGGTGAGCGCGAGTACGGCCTCGATGAGTTCGAGCGCCCGCTCCGGTTGGTAGTAGGCGATCTTGGCGACCAGTTTGAGCATGATCACCTGCTCGTCGAAACTGCCTGCGAGCAGTTCCTCGCTCAGGGTCGACCAGAGACTGCCTACGATGTCATCTTGTACCGGACCGCCGTCGCGGACCTGCCAATCCATCCGGGACGCGTTCACCAATAGGTGCTGCAGGGGGAGACCGGAGCTGGCAGCTTGTGCCCGCTTCATGAACAACGTTGCGTGACCCGATCGGGCGTCGAAGGCCGCCTGGCCGAGCAGGATGTCTCCGAACATGTCCGGTACGACGCGAATGGCAATGGTGCCGCGGCGGAGAACGAGACCGGCGTCCTCGAGCTCGTGGATGCGGCCGTTGACTGCGTCCCACGACTCGATGTTGGTGACCGTTGAGATCGCAGCCACGAAGTCGCTGTCATCGAGTCGAACGGGCTGAAATGCGGCGATTGCCGAGAGCACATCGCGTCGCTGAACGGCATCTGTGCCCGTCAGGCCGCCGGTCATTTGAACCGAGAATCGACCGAATACCTCGTTCCGTAGAGAGGTATCTGAGGCCAGGCTCGTACCAGCAAGCTCGCCACGCTTCAGCAGGTCAGCCGCGACGATCGCCAAAAATGGGCAGTCGGCGCTGATAGCGGCGAGCTGTTTGGTGAACGGGTCGGTCACCGGTCGCCCGAGCAGCTCGGCGACCAAGTCGCTCGCTTCGGCGCGGGTCAGGTCGTCGAGTGTCCACAGCTCCACCGCGCTTGCCGGCAGGTTCAGTGCCCAGATTTCGGTCTGGAGCTGGGTCTCGCCGTATGGCCGTGCTGCGAGCAGCAGCCGAGCGTTCGGGCGGTGCTGCCAGAGCTGGGCGGCAATAGCGGCGACTCGATCGACGGCATGGGCGTCGTCGAGAACAAGTACGAGCGTGCCCGAGCGGGGTAGGAGCTCGAAGTCAGCAGGCGTCGGTTGCTGCCCGATTGCGAGCCACCGGAACTCGACCTCAGGCTGGTAGGTCCGGCTCGCTACCTCCCAGACCAACTTGGATTTTCCGAGACCACCGCGTCCGAGCAAGAGTCCTATTCGAGGCGAGTCCGACTCGGTCACCCAGGTGGCAACCTTGTCGACGAGGTCGTGCCGGCCGACGAGCGGCTGTCGATGGTCGAGCAGGGCTTGGGGCGAACGCCGGTAGTACTCCTCGGCCGTCATCCACGGACTGGCCGGCTTGATGCCGAGGAACGATTCGATGTGACTCGGGAAGTGCGCACCGACGAGTTGCAGGGCGCTCTCGGTAGAGAACTGACGAATCTTGCGGGACATATCGGCTTGGTCCCACATCCGCCAACCCGAGTGCTTGTCGATCTCAAAGCGGGCGGCGGCGGTAGCCGTCCGGGCCAGCGCGATAACCGATTCGTCGACCTGCAACTCGCCAGCTCCGATGGCGTCGATGACCTTTTGTGGGCCGAAGTTCTGCTCTCGTTTGCACTGAAAGCCGACGCGTTGGCCATCTCCGGTCACGACCAGGACGTCGTAGCCCCGCTGGGCGTCGCCCTGGCCTCCGAGCGGGCTCACCTCGCTGCCGGGGTACTGGCGCTCTAGGAAGTCGGCGACAAAATCCTCGAACCCCTTGGCGCTCAGACTGTTGAAAGGAAGGACCGGAGTGAGAGGTCGGACGGGAAGGTCGGTGTGCTCCAGAGGTGACCGGGCCGTGGTTGCGGCCGCGGACTTCGCTGCGCTCATCGCCGTCACAATGTCGTCGAACTGAAGGTTCAGGACGGCGGCGAGCTTCATGCGCTTCCTCGCGCTCGGGCGAGTGAGCCCCTTCTCCCAACTGCTGACCGTTTGCTGGCTGACTTCGACCAGAGCAGCGAGACTCTCCTGGCTCAACGCTAGGCGTGTCCGGGCTCCAGCGAGCAGTGATCCGAGTTGGTCCATACCGGCGATCATACAGGTTTGAAAGTGTAGTACATGCACTTACCTGTAGGCACTCGTTCCACTCGCCGCCCTCGACCCCGATCACCCCCCGAGCGCGGGGCGAATTGGAAGCGCGAAAATCGGTCGTGCGAATGGCTGCAGCCGCTCCACAGACCAGGTTCCGGCCGGTTGCCGGTCAAGTCATGGACTCAATTCCATGCTCGTCGTCTGCGTCAATCTGGGCGGAATGACCCTTCCTTGTCGCGGTTGTGCCACGGACAAACAGCTTCGTGTCAGCCGGCCAGCTCAAATGTCATCGGCACGAGAGGGAGTCCCATGAGCGGAACGCTGACGGATGCGTCTACCGCCTCGAGTTGGACGCCGGCGATCAAGTCCGGGCTGTCCGATATAGGGATGGGTGACCGGTCAAGCCATCCCGCTACGGAACGAGGAGAACGATCTTTGTGCCAGGTCGGTGCAGCTCCCCGCGTGCCCCCAGCCGTTCGTATACTTGGACCCAAGCCATCACCGATTGAGCCAGCCGCTCTCGACGATTGAGCCACTGCCAGTCCGCGTCGAATGTCAGCGCCGTTATCCCCGAGCAATGCATCCGGCCGAACCGAACCTTCGGGGTCCCGCATACTCCGCGTGCCGGCCCCTCCCCACCTGCTCGTCCCGCTTTGTCATCCCGTTCGCGTCCAAATCCAGGGAGATCGCAATGATCAGATACATCCTCACTGGCACCCCGGGGGCCGGAAAGACAGCCGTTCTGCGCCTGTTGGAGTTCAACGGTGCAACCGTCGTCGAGGAGGCCGCAACAGACGTCATCGCTCTCGAAAACGCGCGCGGTCACAGGGAACCATGGCATGACCAATGTTTCATCGACAAGATCGTGACACTTCAGCGGCAGCGACAAGCCAGAGCTCAGGCGACTGAAGCCGCAGCGATCTTCTTTGACCGCTCCCCGGTGTGCACCCTGGCCCTGAGTCGCTACCTGGGTTTCGCACCATCACGCTTGCTGGAGGACGAGGTCGAGCGAGTCGTAGGAGACAACGTCTACGAGTCGATGGTCTTCTTTGTCTGCAACCAAGGCTCGATCCAGGCGACCGAGGCAAGGCAGATCAGTTTCGAGGACTCCCTCAACTTTGAGCAACTTCACCGGCAGACCTATCGCGACCTCGGGTACCAACTAACCGAGGTGCCAGCTGCCCCACTGACAGACCGGGTTGCACTGATCCAGAAGACCGTTGAGCGACTGCATTGGTGACCGCGTCGAACGCACTCATCAGCTGCATACAACGCGGGATTGCGTCGCAGTCGGGCATCGGTGACCGGTCATCGATCCGGCTACGGGACGACCTCAGGCAGCGGTGAGCGGTGGCCACATGCTCCGCTGGCCGTTCGTCATCGGGACTGGGCAACCCCGCGAGGGGGTGGGACGTGGGCGTCCACGATCGTGGACTGCAGGGGTAGTTCGCCGGCGCAAGACACAGCTCGACCGAACCAAGGATCCGACGTGGACGATGATCACGTGCTCCGGAGACTGCATGAAGTCTGGGGCGGATCACTCTTCGAGCTCGTTCGCGATCCGATGGCAGCTGGGCGGGTGGTCGCGCTTCACCTATTTAGTTAGTACGCTTGACACAAATGAATCAGACCACCGCCCCGAACTACAAGTGGATCGTCTTGTCGAACACGACCCTGGGCGTGCTGATCGCGACGATCAACTCCTCGATCCTTCTCATCGCGTTGCCGGACATCTTCCGCGGGCTGAACATCAATCCGCTGGCCGCGGGCAACTCGAGCTACCTCCTGTGGCTGATCATGGGCTACCTCGTGGTCACCGCCGTGCTGGTCGTCAGCTTTGGGCGCTTGGGCGACATGTACGGGCGGGTCCGGATGTACAACGCGGGGTTCGCGATCTTCACGGTCTTCTCGATCCTCCTGGCCGCGACCTGGATGACCGGCACACCCGGGGTGCTCTGGCTGATCGTGATGCGGGTGCTTCAAGGCGTCGGTGGCGCCTTGCTGATGGGCAACTCGAACGCGATCATCACCGATGCGTTCCCGGCCAACCAGCGCGGCCTCGCTCTTGGGCTCAACATGGTCGCGGCCATCGCGGGGTCCTTCCTGGGCCTGGTCATCGGGGGGGGTCCTCGCGCCGATCCACTGGCGACTGGTCTTCCTGGTGTCCGTCCCGGTCAGCCTGTTCGGGACGGGGTGGGCCTACCTGAGGCTCCACGACAACGGGGTGCGCCACCACGGCAGCATCGACTGGTGGGGCAACCTGACCTTCGGGGTCGGTCTCATCTCGATCCTGGTCGCTATCACGTACGGGATCCAGCCGTATGCCGGCCACATCATGGGGTGGACCAACCCGTGGGTGCTGGGCGCCCTCATCGGCGGGGCCCTCGTGCTTGCCGTCTTCTGCCTGATCGAGATGCGCGTGCCGCATCCGATGTTCCACCTCGACCTCTTCCGTATCCGGGCGTTCAGCGCGGGCAACCTCGCCAGCCTGCTTTCCGGCCTGGGTCGCGGCGGCCTGATGTTCGTCCTGATCATCTGGCTGCAGGGCATCTGGCTGCCGCGACACGGATACTCCTTTGAGTCCACCCCGCTGTGGGCTGGGATCTTCATGCTGCCGATGACGCTTGGCTTCCTCGTCGCCGGGCCGGCCTCGGGCTTTCTGTCAGACCGCTTCGGCGCCCGTTCCTTCGCCACCGGCGGCATGCTCATCGCGGCCGCCAGCTTTGTGTGGCTGCTGGTCCTGCCGGTCAACTTCGGCTACTGGCCGTTCGCCGCAGCACTGCTGGTCAACGGCATCGGAATGGGCCTGTTCGCCTCGCCCAACTGGGCGGGCATCATGAACTCCCTGCCTCCCAATCGTCGCGGCGTCGGGGGCGGGATGAGTACGACATTCCAGAACTCCGCCATGGTGCTCTCGATCGGAATCTTCTTTTCCCTCATGGTGACCGGCCTGTCGGGCTCGCTGCCGCAGGCGATGGTCACCGGGCTTACGGCCCACGGGGTGACCCAGGCGCAGGCACAGCTGGTCGCCGGCCTGCCTCCGGTCTCGGTGCTCTTCGCCTCGCTGCTTGGCTACAACCCCATCGCGTCCCTGCTGGGCACGACCGCGATCCATCAACTGCCGGCTGGCGACGCGACATACCTCACCGGCCGCAGCTTCTTCCCGTCGCTGATCTCCCAGCCGTTCCATGACGGCCTCGTGGTCGCCTTCGGCTTCGCCATCGCAGCCTGCCTGGTCGCTGCTGCAGCGTCGTGGCTGCGCGGCAAGAAGTACGTCCACCCCGAAGACCCCGCCGACACCGCCGAGGAGCAGGTGCAGGTCGACAAGGTCGAGGCAGTCCTGCGATGACCTCGGCCCCGCCCGTCCCGGCCGTCGCCGACCAGGGCCCCTGCTCCGCGGACGACCTCGCCGGGTCGTTGCGCACGGAGCTTGCCCGGCTGGCCTACCACCTGCGGATCCCGGCGGCCAAGTCCGGTATCACCCCCACCCGGCTGGCTGCCCTCGCCGCGCTTGCCCGTCACGACCAGGGGTGCCGTCAGGGTGACCTGGCCATCGAGATGGGAATCTCGCCGGCGAGCATGACCCGCCTGGTCGATATCATGGTCACTGCGAGATGGGTTCTTCGACAACGTGATCCCAGCGATGCCCGGGCGTTTGTGCTGCGGCTCTCAGATCACGGTCGGAGCACCCTGGAGGGTCTGCGTAGTGAAGGTACGAGCCGGCTGTCAGCCGACATCGGAGCGCTCACCGACGACGAGCGCCGGACCCTGGCCGCGGCCATCCCGATCCTGCGCGGCATCGCCGACCGCCGGCTCGGCGCTGATACATCCACCCCATGACAAGGAGCACTGGGCTCCTGGCACGATGAGGCCGACGGACCGGTAGACCATCGTTCCACGGACACGAGTGTCGAAGGGTCACGAGGCCGGACCGAGCAAGGACTGGCGATCGCGCCTGCCAGGCCGGACACCGAGCCCTGTTCGCCGCCGTCGGCTGGGTCTCCACCCTGGCCGACGCCCGCCACGCCTGGCAGCTGCAAGCCGAGCTCGTGCGCCTCGGGCGCTACCCAAGGCTCGTCGTCGACGAGCGGCGCGTCGGCGACCCCGCGGAGATCGACACCTACACCGGGCACGAAGGCATCTTGTCGTAGAGCTGCTTGGTGATCTCGAAGCCGGTTGCCGCGTCGGGGATGACACGGTGGGCGGCGATCAGTTCCGGTCGTCGCCAGCCTCTATGGCTGTGAAGAAGCGGAGGAGTTCTTGGGCGACGCGTTCTGGTTGGCCGCCGTTGTCCGCGGCCATGTGCCCCACCCCAGCGATCTCCACGCGCTCGACGTTCGGCAGCATTGCAGCCAGTGCATCGAGTGCGATCTTCAGCGAGTGCGGGCTCCTGCTGCCGCCGAGTAGCAGCCCGTGAGATTTCACATCTCGATAGCTGTTCAGCTTGTCGGCGGCGTCGATGACGACTTGAGCGTCGCTGTGCATGGTCGGGATGAGGGCCGCGAGCGAGACATCATCATTCTTGGTCTGTTTTGCCTCGGCGGGGATGGCCAATCTCATGAGCAGGGTGCCGATCAAGCGTGGCAGTCTGCTGAACACGGGTGAGACGGGGACGCCTTTGGACACGGACACCATGGCCGCGGGAAGGTTCCCCGCGGCGATCTCCGAGTCGTAGCGGGGAAGCCAGGCTGCGGGGTTGGATCCGTTGATCGACAAGGGCGGTTCGTAGAGCGCGAGTTTGCGGATGACTGGTAGCTGTAGGGCCGATTCCAGGGCGATGATCGCCCCCGAGCTCAGCCCAAAGACACAGTGCGCACCCGTCCGGTCGATGATGGCGGCGACGTCCTCGACTTCCTTGCGTAGGCCGTAGTCGCGGCCGAACGAGCCGCTCGAACCCCGTCCGCGCCGGTCTGGGATGAAGACTGTGAAGTCATCCGACAGCGCGGTAGCCAGTTTCATGAAGCTGTGTGCCGCCATCATGCCGCCGTGGATGAGAACAAGTCCCGGTCCCCGACCGAGCTGCCGATAGCCGATCGTGGTGCCGTCCTTCGACTCGACGGTCTTCAACTCATAGGTCTTCGGTGCCTTTGGGGTGACCATGTGCCCTTCTTGTCTGTCTAGAGGCGCTCGGGTACGGTCCACAGCTGCTCACCCGGCCGCGATCATCTTCTGTACTGCCTGCCTCGTGACGCCCATCTCGCGCGCGACATCGGCTTGCGAAAAGCCCTCCGCGAGCAGTTGCTCGATGACCTCGTGACGCTCCGCGGACAGTCGCCGCGCGAGCCGCGCATGTTCGACCGCTTGAGCACGGATCTGCTTGAGGTGGTCGAAGACCTGTTGTTGCGCCTCTGTGATTTCCTTCATCCGACCACTATGACAACCCATGGTTGTCAATGTCAACCATGGGTTGTCAGCATCGGCGAGATCGAGCCGCGACTGCCGCAGCCGTGGATTATGTAGACCTGTCAGCGGCGTTTACGCGGTGCGTGTCACCGGTGGCGATCAGATCAAGGATCGTCGACCGGGCACTGAGCTTGCTCAGCAAGCGTCCGGTCATCGTTCGCCTATCGGGACTAACTCTCATGCCGAATTGAGGACGTCTTCGGAAGGCTGGATCGCTTCACTTCTGAGTCAATGGACCGTCCACTCCGAGGCATTGTTCCAAGCGCTCGACTTGCCAAAGAAGAGTGCGAGGCCCTCTGATGTGCGGGAGCGCTGACGGGCGCCGCCGTATCGCGAATCGCCAATCGCCGCTCGCCAATCTCATGCGTCATCGACACGGATGAGGCGTATCGTCGAACCTGGGAGTCAGCCGGGGCTCCCAACCAGGGAGCACCATGGCCGACAAATCGCCTCGACAACACATGTCCAAGCAGGCAGGCAAGTCTCTCAAGGAGAAACGCGCCGAGAAGCACGCGAAAGCGGACGCCAGCAACAAGATCGAGATCGTTCCACCCGGCAAGAAGCACTGAATCTAGGCTCCAGAACCGCCGTCTCAGTCTGCTGGAGCACCTGACGTCGAATGCCATCCCGTTTGAGGTGTGTCCACGTCGAACATCCGCTCACTGCGATGGGTATGCGTTCTTGTCCGTAGCCCGATCCTCCCGAGATGAAGAAGCCACGCAGGACACGAACGACCCGACGAGTCGTGTTGGCCAAGAACCGCCCTACCGCCGCGCTTTCCTTGGAAGGGACCAAGTGCCCTACTGCCCGCTGACGTTCTCCTGCAGGATCCATCCGAGGAACACGCCGACCCAGCGAGTGGAGAAAACTTGTGAAGTCTCGACCACAATCACCGATCATCAGATCGGCCGGTGCGAGTACGTTCTCGCTTGCGACGGTTCCCAAGCCCGCGCCTCTTCCACCACTGGTGTCTTGCTGCAGAATGGCTCGCGAACCCCTACCCGCTGTGAGCGCCGTGCACGGAACTGACGCGTGACCACGGCCCGCCGCGTCGTTGTATTCGGCTTGCTGTCCCTGGCCCTCTCGGTGATGCTTCTCTCTTCGTGCTCCAGCACCCCGGTCAGCGCACCAGGCTCAGCCACCTCCGGGTCCGTGCCGTCCCGAGGGTCCTCACCCGCGGCCACGACACCGGCCACGAAGCCGGCCACGACACCGGTCACAGGCACCATCGCTGGTGCGCTTGCTCGGTTCTCCCCGCTCACCGGGGCGTTCCTGGCTCCCGGCTCGGACCCACATGTGCTTCCCGGACCGGTCCTGGTCGCGGACGAAGACAACAACCGACTCGTGCTCATCGACCCGCAGGGTCGGACGCTGTGGGAGTTCCCCCGACCCGGGGACCTTGCTCTCGGCCAGACCTTTGTGCGTCCTGACGACGTGTTCTTCACCCCGGACGGCACCCAGATCGTGGCCACCCAGGAGGAGGACCAGGTAGTCAGCGTCATCGACATCGCCACCCGACACATCGTCTACAGGTACGGAACACCGGGGCGTCCCGGAGCGAGTGTGGGGCACGTGTCCAACCCGGACGACGCGATGCTCCTGCCCGATGGCCGGCTGCTGATCCCCGACATCCGCAACTGTCGACTGCTCTTCGTCCGCCCCGGCGCGTCCAGACCGTCGGCGCAGCTGGGCACCACCGGGTCCTGCCACCACCAGCCTCCGACACACTTCGGCAGCCCCAACGGGGCGTTCCCGATGCGCGACGGGCGCTATCTGGTCACCGAGATCAACGGGGACTGGGTCGACGCGATGAGCCTGACCGGGTCCGTCGCGTGGAGCACCCACCCGCCCGGGGTCGTCTACCCCTCGGACACCAACGAGATCTCCCCCGGCCGCTACCTCACGGTGGGCTACAGCTCCCCCGGCCAGATCGTCGTCTTCGACCGCACAGGCAAGGCCTTGTGGCGCTACCGTCCGATCGGGGCCGCCCAGCTCAACAAGCCCTCGCTCGCGCTGCCGCTGCCCAACGGCGACGTCTTCGCCACCGACGACGCCAACAACCGCCTCATCGTCGTCGACCCACGGACCAACCGGGTCGTCTGGCAGTACGGCCACCAGGGCACCCCTGGCAAGGCACCCGGGTACCTGGCCAACCCCGACGGGATGGATCTGCTGCCACCCAACGCGCTCTGGCCCATCCTCCAGCCATGACGAAATGCGGACGACAGGGCTGAATCGCATGCCGGGTTCAGCGAGTTCTCCCGGCCGGACTTCCGCCGAGGGTGATGAGGGCACTGCTGCGACCCCGCTGGAGCTGGGCGCTACCGATTCGCTCGCCTACGACATGGAACGTGTCCAAGAGCACGACGCTCAGCACATCGGCGGGACGGAGGCAACTGGTGCAGGAAGTATCCGGGGAGAAGACCGAGCAGTGGAACCTTGGGAGTCGAGTCCTACACGCTCTAGTGCGTTGGGCGGACAGGCCCACGCTGGCCCTCAGCGTGGTCACAGGCGACGTGGAGTCGGTTCTCTACAGTGCCGTGTTTGGGTTCCCCGCCCGGCTGGAGACCACCTTCCAAACGCTTGTGGCAGCAACGACGACAGGCCCACCACGGATCACACCCGGTCTGGCACGACACCCAACCCTCCTACCGCACATGCCGAGATCTCGTCACACCGCAGCCCATGTTGCCTGACCTGACCTAGTCGTCTTTGAACACCGGATGATCCTTGGGGTCGGGCAGTTTCGTGAAGCACGGGCCTACATGGCTGCCGGCGACCTCGCGGTACCGGGCGATGATGGCCCCCCGCTCGTCGACTGGGACCTCGGTGGCGTGGATGTCGTTGCCAGCGGTCGCGGCGGGGTCGTGGCAGCCCGGTGCACCGGCCGTCCTTGCGCTGCCGGGGCTGAACGAGTGCCTGCCCCGGCCAGGACCCACCGGGAGCCGACGCCGATGACGGCAAGGAGCGTGACGAGCAGTCCCAGTAAGATCAGCACTCGTCGACGAAATGTCAGCGGTGATGGCGCCCGATGTTGTTGATCGGTCACGGTGTTCCTCCAGCGCTGGCACGGACTTCGATGACTGTGTCCAAGGGCTTGGGGTTCTCCCCGCCCACCAGGTAGGCGATGCCGGCAACCACCGCGACACCGAAGTCGGACCGGGCAGCGGGCAGGTGTCCAGCGGCCGAGAATCTCACGGTTGCGGGGTCGAAGCGCATCACGGTGTCTGTTTCCGTGTCCCCGGTGCGCCCGCCGGCGAGGAAGATCGCACCCGCCAACGTGAAGGCGCCGGCGTGTGCCAGAGGACGCGGCAACCGCCCGGCGACGTTTCCGTGACCGGTTGCCAGGTCGATCCTTTGGACGTCGCTGACCTGCTTGCCTGCGTGTTCGCCGCCGAAGAGCCAGATCGACCCGTCGCCGACCGCGACGGCGGGGTAGCGCACGGTGACCGGCAGGGAGCCCACGACCGTGAACGTCCGCCCGTCCCGGGTCCGCAGAATTGTGGTCGATCCTTGCGCGCCGTCGAAACCGCCCAGGACGTAACCCGTGTTGCCATCGCCGATCGCGACGAGGTCAGCGCGCGGCTGCGGGAGGTGGCTGACCACCCGCGGGGACGTCCCCGGTGTGACGTCCTGGACTGCGCTGGTCACCGCGGTCGACCCGCCGCCGAAGAGGAGATCCCGACCGCCCACCACGGCGCCCCCTGCGTCATGCACGGGAACCGGCAACCGGGCTGCCGGCTGCACCGTCGCGCCGGTCAGATCTACCTTCAGGATCGCCTGCGTCGTGCGGTCTGCGGCGGTCAGGCCGCCGACGATGAGCAGCCCTCCACCCGCCGGGTACACGATCGGGCGCGACACAGCGGAGGGCAGCACGAACGGTGCCATGGTCGACCTGACCGTCATCGTGTGTGTGGTCGCAGGCGAGGTTTGGGATGGTGCCGACCGAGCGGGCGCGATCGGAGAGCTGGGGGCGCGGTTCGAGACACCGGACCCGGCGCAGCCAGCCAACAGAATGCCCACGGCCGCGGCAGCACAAGCCCGGTTCA
>DATCNE010000196.1:0-2303 GCA_036565395.1 Dermatophilaceae bacterium | reverse complement strand
ACTGCCGGTCACCGGCCTTCGTCCCGACGTGGACACTCGGTCCGCCGCCGATCGTGCTGTTGCCGACGCCCGAGCGCTTGGCCGGTCCGGCGAGCGACTGCCGGTTGCCGGGCCGGCGCTGGTGCCCAAGACGCAGGCGGCTGTCTCGGCGTATGCCGAGGGGTGTGGTGCGGAAGTGGGGGATGAGATTCGACGGTTGCTGTTCACGGCGTACTGGGTGGACGGGATGAACATCGGTGACCCCGCAGTGCTCCATATCCTGCTCGGCGGCACCTTCATGCGGGGAAAAGCCACCTCGGAGCCCATCCGCGAGTGGGGCTTTGCTGTCACCGTGACAGGAGGACCGATTACTACCCGGGCGTGGCGTCTCATCCGAGACTGGAACCAGGAGTGGCAGGTACTCGGGCGACCCGAACTGCCCAGTTTGTGGGACGGAACCCGGGTCCAATCCGGTGAACAGGCGTTGATGCAGCTCGCCGGCGAGGTTGATCAAGCGCCGATGCCAGACGCCGCCCCGGACGGTGCCGATCTGCGCGCCAAGGTCGAGTCGGGGTGGCGGCCACCGACGACCGTCCACCCGCCGGCAACGTGGGTGTCACAGGTGGGCGATCCGTGGGCGCGCACGTTGCGGATGAGCCGTTGAGCGCACACGACTCGTGATGATCAGTCCGCACTGGCACGGGGTATGCCGGTTCGCCGAGCTGCTCCCGGATGCACCGGTCCACGCCGACGCCAATGGGGTCTCCATCTGCCTGGTCCGCAGCAACGGGCAGGTCTACGCCGTTCACGACGGATGCACCCATGCCGAGGTGCCGCTCTCTGAAGGGGAAGTTTCCAACGGCGCCATCGAGTGCTGGCTGCACGGGTCCCGCTTCGACCTGGCAACTGGCCGTGTACTCAACCTGCCCGCCACCCAGCCGGTCGAGGTCTATCCGGTCAGCGTCACCGAGGATGGAGAGGTCCGCATCTGCCTGGTAGCTCCTGAGTGAGGCAACTGTCTCCCAGCCTGTAGACCGGCTTCTATTAGGGATTTGAGTGCACGTACCGGTGCGCGTCCTTCCGGGCCACGTCGCCTCCGCTCAGCCGCACCCGGCCCGACAGGACGTGCACGGTAGCCTCACCCGGGTCCGCGTGCGCGGCCAGCGCCGTGGCGGCGGTGAGTGCCACCAACGTCTGCCGCAGCGTGGTGTCGTCCCCGCCGTACACCGTCGGCGCTGCAACCGGCTCCGGTGCGCCGCGCCCGCTCCAGTTGCTCGGGGGCCCGCGCCTCCAGCGACGTCTTCTTCATTCGACGTCCTTCCGCTTCTCTAGAGGTGGGCCAGGAGGTAGTCGCGCAGAGCGACCGCGTTGTTGTGCTCCTGGTCGTGTGAGCTGTAGAGCAGGGTCACGGTCCCACCCGCGGCGGCTTGCACCAGCGGCTGCCAGGACTGCGGGTGCGCGTCCAGCTCGGCGAAGTAGCGGCGGCGAAACTCCTCCCACAGCGCTGGATCGTGGGAGAACCATTTCCTCAGCTCATGGCTGGGGGCCACGTCGCGAAGCCACCCGTCCAGCTCAATGGCATCCTTGCGGACGCCGCGCGGCCACAACCGCTCGACCAGAAAGGCCCTCCCATCCCCGCGCGGCGCGTGGTCGTAGACGCGCGAGAGGTTGATCGTGCTCACTGCGACCTCCCGCGAACGGCTGGACAAGCATCGTGCAACGCTACGAGTGTGGCGGGTAGCGACAACGCGATCTACCCGCAGGCCACTGCAAAGATGAGCGATCGGCACAAGCTGTCGGGCCGCGGGGGGGCGTCTGGTCGATGATGGCGAACAACAGCTGGTGTTGGGTCGGAGTGAGTCCCGCCGCATAGGGGCCACAGCCGGTCAACAGCGTGAGTCCACCCATCACAGCACCATCCACATACGTGGCACCCGCCCGTGAACCTCGCGCGGCCGGAGGCCCGTGTCAGTCACGCTGCACCGCCCGAGTCGCCCGCAGCCGGGCGACACCCAGGCTCGGGGCGACGAATGGCACCAGGGACTGCGCCTCCAGTGGTGCGCGCAGCTCGGCGACCGCCCCCTGAATCAGCCCCAGGCGGATGGCGCAGGTGGTTGAGTTCGATCCCCGCTCTGCGAACATCACCGCAGGCCGCGGGTCTCACGCCGCGGCCCGGACCTGGTGTGTGAGTGGGGTCGCTCGCACCTTTCCTGGCCTGCGACCCCGAGCTGGGTCGTGGCTGGCGGCTGGGGGAGCGTCAGCGGAGGTCCCACATGGGTCAGGACGACCGGTTGGTGTCAGCGTGAGCGCACCATCGCGGTGGT
>DATCNE010000195.1:0-6041 GCA_036565395.1 Dermatophilaceae bacterium | reverse complement strand
CTTCAACCGACTTGGCCGGTCATAGCCGAGCAGGTCGACGGAGGTGAGCACCACCTGTCGAGTCGCAGCGGCCACGCCCGGCTTGCCGTTGAGGACACGACTGACCGTCGCCTCACTGACCTCGGCATGCTGGGCGATGTCTGCCAGTCGCGCTCTCATCTGTATGCCCTTCGTCTCGTTCCTCATGTCCGGCGCCGCACTAGGGAGTCGGCCATGTCCAGATATTGACTCCGGGCGCATCCGCCCCGAGCGACATGCTGTCGCCGCTCAGAACCAGATCCCGTCCGTATGCCGTGAACGCGTCCGCGACGCCGGTCAGGTGCCGCGTGGAGATCTCGATCGGGTCATGTGCGGCCCGCGAGCAGTGCACCAGCGCCGTCTGCTCTGCGCTCTCACGAAGGAACACGAGCGTATCTCCGTCGGCATGCACCCATCTCAGACCACCGTGGCGGAGGGCGTGGCTGTTCCTGCGCGCCGAGATGAGACCACGGTAGACCCCCAGGATCCTTGTGTCCCAACGCATCCCGTTCAACTGCTCACTGTTCGACTGCTCAGTGTTCGACTGCTCAGTTTGCGAGTGCTCCGTGTCCGACTGCTCAGTGTCCGACCGCTCGGCGTTCGACTGCTCAGCGTCCCAGGGCATCGGGCGCCGGCCATCCTCGCCGAAGTCACCGCGCATCCCGATCTCGTCGCCGTAGGTCATCATCGGGATGCCCGGCATGGTGAAGAGCAGCCCCGCGGCAGCGTCCACGTGTCGGGAGTCCTCGCCGACGAGCGTGCGGATCCGTGTGGTGTCGTGGGACCCGACCAAGTTGAAGCTGTGCTGGATGCTGCGCCACGGCGCGATCGCCGCGAACTCACGCATCGTCTCCATCACCGAAGAGCCACCAAGCCGCGGCACGATCAGCGGCGAGCCCAAGAACTTTGGCGCAAAACCCTTGTCCCGCAACCAGGTCCAGACCGGACGTGTGAATCCTGCGTAGTTCATGACGCCGTCCCAGCCATCGCCCAACGCGTCGTGCGAAAAATCGTGGCAGTGCTCTCCGATGAGCAACGAGTCCGGTGCCGAGTCGTGCATGGCCTCGCGCATCTGATGCGCGATCTCATGGTTGAGATCCTGCGTCTTGTAGCGACCGGTCATGTTGGCGACGTCGACCCGCCACCCGTCAAGCCCTTGCGGGCCCGAGATCCATTTGCGGACAACGCCGTCGGGGTCCTCGAAGACCCGTTGACGCAGCAGGTGGCTGTCGTAGTTGAGCTTGGGAAGCGACTTCACGCCGAGCCAGGAGACGTAGCCACCGTCCTCCCAGAAGTAGAAACCGCGCTCGTCGCTCTCGGGATCGGCCTGCGCCTTCTGGAACCACTCGTGGGTGTCGCCGGTGTGGTTGGTGGTGAAGTCGCCCATGACCTTCATGCCCAGGGCATGCGCAGCATCGATCATCCGTGCCAGCGACTCGTCGCCCCCAAGCACCTGGTCCACCCGATCGAAGCTTGAGGCGTCATAGCGGTGGTTGGACCGCGACGGGAAGAACGGCGTCAGGTAGAGCACGTTGACACCCAGCGACCGAAGGTGGTCCAGGTGCTCGACAACACCGTCGAGGTCACCGCCGTACAGCTGCCGGGAGCCCGAGCCTCTCGACAGGTCGATCGGGTCATCCCAGTCGGCGGCGGTGGCCCAGCTCGGCGTCGGCCGTTCTACCGACTTGGCGAACCTGTCCGGGAACACTTGGTACACAATGGCATCGGCCGCCCAGTCCGGCGGCGCCGCGAAGGTGACGATGCGGAAGTCGGCGGCGTCGGGCACGTCGCGCAGATGCACGCCTGTGCCGTTCAGCCACTGGTACGCCGTCGTGCCGCCTTCAAGGATGAAGCGGTAGTTGGTGACCGGGTTGCGGCAGAGGATCTCGGCCCGCCACCACGTCTCCGTGTCGGCCCTGCGCTCCACGGCGGCATCGACGAACCTCGGCTCCGCGTCGGGGGTGAGCCGCACGTGCACCGCCGAGACGTCAGCCTCGTGCGGCACCCGCACCCGGACCGAGACCGTCTCGCCCAGCCGGGGTCGCAGGTTCGATACATACAGCCCCGAGCCGTCGTGATGCGGTTGAGAGAGCAGGTCGGTCTGCGCGAGCGTCGTGTCTGTCGATGTCATTTCACGGACCCCTGGGTCAGGCCGCCGACGAGCTGCTTCTGGAAGCCGAGATAGAGCAGCACCACCGGCAGAGAGGCCAACATCGCGCCGGCACAGAACTGGCCGAAGTACCTGTTCCTGTCGGCTTTCTGCATGGCCCAGAGCCCGACCCCGAGAGTCTGCGAGTCGATGCCTTGCAGGAAGATGCTGGCCAGGAGGAACTCGCTGAAGAGGCCGACGAAGGACAGCATGAACACCGTGACCAGGATCGGCATGACCAGTCGCAGCGTCATGGTGAAGAAGATCCGGGCGTGCGAGGCGCCGTCCACCTTGGCTGCCTCGTCGAGCTCGCGAGGGACGGTATCGAAGTAGCCCTTGAGCAGCCACACGTTGGCGCCCATCGCCCCACCGAGGTAGGCCAGGATGAGGCCGGCCGAGGTGTTGAGGCCGAATGCCGGCAGGACGTCACCGATACCGGTGAAGGTGATGTAGAGCGCAACGAAAGCCAGCAGCGCCGGAAACATCTGGAGCAGCAGCAGCGCCAGCAGCCCGGGCCGCCGTCCGGTGAACCTCATCCGCGAGAAGGCGTAGGCAGCGCACGCGCCGATGAATACCGACGCCAGCGACCCGAACCCGGCAATGATCATGGAGTTCTTGTACCAGGTGAGGTACGGCCGGGCCGTATCGGCGAACAACGCATCGAAGTTCGTCATCGAGATGTTCTTGGGGAGCAGCTCCGAAGTGTTCAGCGTCCCCGACGGGTTGAGCGCCGCCGAGACGATGAACACGATCGGGAACAGCGACCAGATCATGGCCAGGATGGCCAGCCCATGCCGCCACCAGATGCCACGCGATGATGAGCGCCGCGGGGGGTTGACCTTCTCGACCGCGCGGGGGATCGCCAGGGGCTGGGCGTCAGAGAAGCTCGACATCAGTTCACGTCCTCCAGGGCCTTGCTGCGGCGGAATCCTTGGTAGCTCATGACTGCGACGATGAAGAAGATGAAGATCGAGACCGTCGCGGCGAGACCGTAGTTGGGGTTCGGTCCGCTGAACGCCAACCGGTAGGCGTAGGTGATGAGCAGGTCGCTTGAGCCGATGGTCGTGTTTGCGGCCTCGAACGGCCCGCCGCCGGTCAACAGGAAGATCAGGCCGAAGTTGTTGAAGTTGAAGGCGAACGAGGCGATCAGCAGCGGGCCGACCGCGACCAGAAGGAGTGGCATGATGATGGAACGCACGGTCCGCACGGCGGACGCGCCGTCGATCTTGGCCGCCTCGAGGACGTCACCCGGAATGGACTGCAGGGCTCCCGTGCAGACGATGAACATGTAGGGAAAACCCAACCACAGGTTGGTGATCAGGATCGCCGCCTTGGCAGCCCACGGGTCGCCCAGCCAGTCGATGTTGAGGTGCAGGATCTTGTTGATCAGGCCATAGTCCTGGTTGAACATCGAGGACCAGACCAGCGCCGTCACGAACCCGGGGAGGGCATACGGCAGGATCAGCAACGAGCGGTACAAGCCCTTGCCCCTAAGCCGGGAGCTGTTGAGCAGCAGAGCCAGCAACATCCCCAGCACGAAGGTGGAGACCACCGACACCACGGCGAACACGAAGTTCCAGGCGAAGATCTTGAGGAAGCCCGCCCGCAGGGTCTCGTTCGTGAGCACATTGCTGAAGTTCTTGAGACCGACGTTCTCCTTCCACCCCACAGACAAGGCGTCGCCCTGACCGTCCTTCGGCACCCAGCGGGCGTTACGCGGCACGTACGCAGTGTGCGTCTTGCTGTCGATGAGCGTGTCGCTCGCCTTGTCGTAGGACAAAATGGCCTTGCCTTCAAAGGCCTCGCTGAGGCCGACCCGCTTGATGCCGCCGCCATCCTTGGTCGGCACCGCGAAGTCGTTGAGATCCTTGCGCGCGTTGACCTGGATCCCCGTCAGGATCTGATAGCCCTTGGCCTTGGTGATGCGACCGTTGCCCGCCTTCTCGACATCGGCATCAGGCAGGTCGCTCAGACCGATCTTGTCGCCCACAAAGGTCTTGCCGGCGAGGTCGGTGAGCAGGTAGAGCGACTCGCCCGTGGCGGGGTCGGACCCCTGCTTGACAGCGACCGACAGCCTGTACCGCGAGGTGTTCGGGACCTCACGCACCGAGTTGGCGATGTTGGCCTCGATCGACTGCTGCTTGCTTTCCAGGTGACCGTCGCCGTAGTTCGTGAATGATGTCGCCACGGTGTAGGCGATCGGCCAGATCTGCAAGCCGACGAGCAGGACCAGCCCCGGCAGCAGGTACTTCAACGGCACGGATCGTCCGGTGCCATAGATCACCAGGACGCACATCGCCACGAATGCGAGGATGACCACGCCGATCCACGCACCTTGGGCGATCAGCTTCTGCGCGACGATCGCGACAACGACCAGCGTCAGCCCGATCAGCAGCCATTTGGTGACCAGGAGCGACACGGGGCTCGTGCCCGATACCCGGCCTTGCTGCAGTGCCGTGGTCTTCGCGCCGTCCGCCGGATCCTTGGGGTGCTGCGTGTCCTGTAAGTCCTGGGGGCTCATGCCATCCTCCGAACGCTTCGTCCCGACAAGGGGTGACCGGTGCGACAAGGGGTGACCGGCACGCCAATGGCGAACCGGTCAGGTGGCCGGCCACCTACGTGCAGTGACCGGCCACCCGCCATACATCAGCCCTTGGCGATGTTGGCGACGATCTCCTTCTGAGCTGCGTCGAACCTTGCCTTCGCCTGCGACTTGCCGGCGATGACATCGGCGGCAGCCTGACCCAGCGGGCCCCACACCGAGTTCATGGCGGGGATGTTGGGCATCGGCTGGCCGGCCTGGCCGGCCTCGAACCACGCCTTGACGTCCGGGTCGGTAACAGCGGCCTTGAGATAGGCCGAGGTCAGCGCGGGGGGACGGTGTCCGGCCTCGAACAGCGCCAGCTGGACGTCCTCGCGCGGGACGTAGTTGGTGACGAACTCCTGCGCGAACGCCGCATTCTTGGCCTTGGCCGAGACGTAGAACATCTGAACGCCCAGGAACGGCTGCATCTTGGCGCCACCGGTCAAAGCCGGCAACGGGCTGATGGCGTACTTGATGTTGGCCTTCTTGGCCTTGTCGATCGCCCACGGGCCGGTGATGTAGAACGGCACCTTGCCGGTGTCGAACAGGGCGTCGACGTTGGTGCCGTCAACGTTGGTGGACAGGACCTTGGCCTTGCCCAGCGCCTGGAGCTCCGTTGCACCCTTGATCGAACCAGCGACGTTCACAATGACCTTGTTGGCGTCATAGTCGCCATTGGCCTTGGTGGCGAAGATGCCGCCGTCGAAGGCCTTGAGGTACGGGTAGGTGTAGTAGGCGTTACCGGTCTTGCCAACCTCCTGGAGCAGGACGTTGGTCGCCTTGCCGGACTTCACCAGGGCCTGACCCTGGCTGACCAGCGCGCTCATGTTCGCCGGAGCGGTGGGAACCAGCGCGGTGTTGCGCACGAGAGCGATGTTCTCGACCGCATAGGGAACGCCATAGCCCTGACCGTTGAACTTGGTCGCCGCGATCGCCTGCGGTGCGAACTTGGCAGCCACGTCGGCCGAGAGGTTCACCGGTGCAACGGTGTTGTTCTGGACGAGCTCGCCCAGCCAGTCGTGCGCGCCGACGATGACGTCGGGGCCCTTGCCCACCTTGGTGGCGTCCTTGAACTGCTGACGCACGTCGGTCGCGACCTGGACTGCGACCTTGATGTTGTTCTCCTTGCCGAACGCGTCGGCGTACTTCTGGATGATCGGGACGCGGTCGTTGTCGGCCCAGATCACCAGGTCGGCGGCAGCGTCACGAACCGGCGGGCCGCTCGTGGACGGTGAGGGCACAGAAGCCGTCGTGGCCGAAGGGGAAGACTTGGCGGCTGGGGTCGAGGAC
>DATCNE010000194.1:0-5658 GCA_036565395.1 Dermatophilaceae bacterium | reverse complement strand
CTACGACTACGCGGACGAGTTCGAGTTCGGGCTGGATCTGATCCTTAGCGGCCTCGAGGAAACCCAGCGCAAGCCAGGAAACTGATGGCCCTGGTTCCAGGGTAGTTGTTCGCAGTGGACGAACCGGCACGGGACGACTCGGGGCCCTCGACGACCTACCGACGGTGGCCATCCGAAGTGTCACAAGCCGATCCGCTTGCGAAACTCGGATGGCCATTTTGCGGTGGGTCTTCAGAGGCTCCGAACTGCCCCGTAGCCCGTTCGGCTTGCAGGAATCGTTTGGGGTTCGGTGGCCGGCGAGGTGAGCGGCGGTTCTGTTCGCGAGAGGCAGCAATTCCGGCAATTTCTGGTACGCGTTGGCCAGATCTGCGGGAGTCGCCTCCGGTCCTCGGTTGCCTCGGGGACCGACCGGCGACGGTATGCACTGTATGGTCCATCGGCATGGACCCAATGGTCGCCCACCAGCGGGCGCAGGACATCTTCGCCCATGTGCTTGTCAACGTGACATCCGATCAGCTGTCGTCACCCACGCCGTGTCCTGAATGGGATGTGAAGGCCCTCATCGACCATGTCATAGCGGGCAACCAGCGAGTCGTAGAGCGAGCCGGTGGCCAAGTGGCGTCACTCCCCGAAGACCTCCGCGCCGCCCACCGCGCCTCTGCCAAGGCGGCGCAGGAGACCTTCGCTGCGCCCCAGGCCCTTACCCGCACCTACCAGTTGCCCATCGGAGAACTTCCCGGCACCGCATTCATCGAGTTGCGGACAAGTGACCTTCTCGCCCACGCCTGGGACCTCGCCATCGCGACCGGACAGCCGACCGACCTCGACCCGGAACTGGCGGAATACGTACTCGCGTTCTCGAAGCAGATGATGAGCCGCCCTGGGCTCCGCGGTGATGGTCGTCCATTCGGTGAGGAGCAGCCCTGCGGCGCCGAGCGCCCAGCGGCGGACCGAGTCGCGGCCTTCCTCGGCCGCGAGCTGAGCTGAAGGAGAGATCAATAGTCGCCCCACCCCGGCGTTCAGGGATGCTCTGAGTCAGCCATCGAGGTGCGGTAGTGGAGGAATACAACGCCGCTGCGGAAACGGCGCTCGCTGAGCAGTTCGAGGTCAAGGCGGACGTTGTTGGGCAGTGATGGTTTGCCACCTCCCACGACAATGGGCGTCAGGAAAAGCTGGCATTCGTCGACGAGCCCAGCCTTGAAAGCCTGCGCTGCCAGGTTGGGGCCGCCCACGGTGATGTCTCGTTCCTGGGAGGATTTCATCTCTTGGATCACCCTCGGGTCGAACTTGCGCTCTATGCGCGTTTTGGCGCTTGACACGGTTTCCAGCGACTTGGAGTACACGATCTTGTCGGCTGCCTGCCATAACTCCGTGAAGTCCCGTACGCAGGGCGGCTCGTCGGCAAGAGCGTGCACAGTCTCCCAGTAGACCATCGTCTCGTACATCCGGCGCCCGTAGAGGTAGGTGCCAACCGGTCGTTCCAGGTCATTGACGAAGCTGTGCACCTCCTCGTCAGGCGCCCCCAGTCGAAGTTGCCATCTTCGTCCTCTATGTACCCGTCGAGCGACGTGATCGCTGAGAAGATCAGCTTGGCCATGGTGATCACCTTTCGGAGGATCAGGCTTCGTCCCAAGGTAGTGCGCCCAGTTACCTGAATCGAGTGACCCCGATGTGCCAGAGCCGGCGCATACAACCATCGCGAGCATCGAAGCCTCGTGACCGGTCGAGGATCCCCGACCGGGCTGCTCTGGAGCGGTGTGTTATCCCGCGCGGCTCACCATGTAGAGCGGGAAGAACAGAATGAACAGGACCAGGCAACCCAAGAACCACGTTTCGGGCGTCGCCGCGGCGAATGAACCGATCCGTGCCACGACGGGTGTCCCCTGAGCAGCCCACCGCTTGGCGTCCGCGTAGACCCATAGGTCGATTGCGAGGATCGCCAGGAGCACGACTAACGGAACGAGAGCCTCTGGCATGTCCAAACCATACGTCCGCTCCAAGAGGTCGGATGGGACCGAGTCATCGACCGGAGTTCGCAGATCCGGTCGTATTTCGTCGAGTGCCCACAGTCCCGATTCCGGATCCCGCTGCGGAACGACGAAAACCATGTTTCTGCCAGGTCGGAACGGCCTTCGCGCGTGCCCGTACGCCGTTCGACTTACGGGATGATGGTGTTGACTCCTCGTATCAGCCAAGGCCGCCGCTCAAGGCCGAGTCTTGTGCCGGCGTGCACGTACTGGGGTCGCACGTGATGGACATCCACGGTGTCGGACCTGTCGGGGCCGCACGGATCCTGGCCGACGTCGGGGACGCGGCCCCGGTTCGCCGACCGGAAGCACTTTGGGTCCTGGACCGGGACTGCACCGATCGACGCACCACGGGTTTTGGCCCGGCCGGCAGATGAAGCTGGCCGGCGGCCGCTTGAGTGAGCGTTTGCAGCCAGGATCCATCAGAGCGGCCAACGCGATGGCGACGAGGGGACATGATGACGTCCGGTGGGTCTATCGTGTCGATCGGGTCGGCCAAGTCCACCGGACTGCGGCATCCCCGCATCCCGCATCCCGGCTGACGACGAGTGGAAGCGAGAGCCCGGTGACGGTGCAGGACGATCCGACAGTCGAAGGGTCGACAGCCGCGCCGACAGAACTCGGGCATCGGGGGCGACGGGAACCCTCCACTGGGTCGGGCGCGACGTCGATGCGCCCGCTGAGCGACCCTGGGACGCTGGGCCGTCTCGCACCCTTCGCTGGTATCGCGATCAGCGCGGTGGTGCTTGCGCTGTTGCCGCCGACCTCGTCATCGAACTGGCCCATGCTCGCTGCTTCGGGGGTATTGACTGCCATCCTGATAATGGCGGCGCTGCTTGTCCCGTGGGTGCGCCTGCCCGCCTGGTGCGAGGCGTCTTTTCCGCTGAGCGCCTTCCTATTGATCGCGATGCTGCGCCACACCGGGGGCGGGGCGAGCTCGGGCTATGCCCCGCTGGTGATGCTGCCCCTCCTCTGGATGGCGATGTACGGCAGCCGGACCCAGCTCCGGCTCGCTATCGTTGGAACGGCTGCCACCTTCGTTACGCCACTGATCTTTGTGGGCCCGCCGCTGTATCCCATTAGCGGGTGGCGTGGGTCTGTCCTCTGGGGTCGTCATCGGGCTGCTCTCCGGGTCTGCCATCCAGAAGCTGGTCGACCAATCCCGTCAGCGCACCGCCGACCTAGCCGCCTTGGGCGCCGTCACGCGCGCACTGACGGCTGGGGCCGATCCGCGCCCGGAGTTGTGCGCAGCGGCTCAGGTCGTCACCGGTGCCGCGTTCGCGGTCCTGGTCGAGCCGCACGCCGATGGGACCCTGGTCGCCACTGCCGGCACCGATGGGGTCGACCGGGGGTCGACGCGCATCGACCCACAGGACGAAACCTCGGCCACGGCAGAGGCCTGGCGCACCGGGACGAGGACCTACATCGCAGACACCGCCGCCAACCCGCGGACCGCGGCACGGACCTCCTGGCTCACTGGGGTCCGGGCTGTGCTGTTCCAACCAGTCACTCGAGTCGGACGCAGGATGGCCGTGCTCGTCGTCGGCTTCTACGAGTCGATCCCGCGCACACCAGCGCTTGCCCTGGACATCGTCGAGCTGGTCGCTGCAGAAATTGGCGCCGCGATCGACCGGGCCGATCTTGTCGCCCTGCTCGCCACCCAGGCACGCACCGACCCCCTCACCGGGGCCGCAAACCGCCGCAGCTGGGACGAGGAGATGGACCGCGAGCTGGCTCGCGCCCGCCGCACCGGCGACCCGCTTACCGTCGCCCTGATCGACATGGACCACTTCAAGGACTACAACGACACCCACGGCCATGACGCAGGCGACGTACTGCTGCGCGACCTTGTCACCGCCATCCGCGCCGAGCTGCGCACCGGTGACATCATCGCCCGATGGGGCGGTGAAGAGTTCACCCTCGCCTTGCCTGGATGCGACCTTCAACAGGCCCAAACCATTGCGTCCCGCCTGCTCCGCGTCGTGCCGAGCGGCCAGACCGTCAGTATCGGACTAACCCAGGCCCGGACCCAAGACACCCCTCGGGCCCTGATCGAGCGGGCCGACCGGGCGCTCTACGCAGCAAAGGATGGCGGCCGCAACCAGGTCAAGGCCTTTCAAACCCCGCCGCCAGCCACTCCACCAACCATGACCGGACGCATCTAAGCCGACCCCGGGTGTCCATGGGACGATCCTCGATCGGCACAGCGAGGACTTGGTTGCGGCGGAAGCTGGACGTGGCGACGCGTCAGTCAGCGTTCCGCTATCGAGACGGCGGAAGGCGACAAGCAACTACCGGATCTGCCGTTGAGCGCGTAGCGGCGGGTCAGTGCCACCTCTCTTTCTCCTTGCTTTCCGCATGGTCGCGGTTGCCGGTGGGTAGAGCGGGTGCCATGAGCGACAAGCCCGTTTCTGGGACCCCTTCCAGGGGGAGCAATGGGGCTGCGGCGGGCGCGTTCCTGGCAGGTTTCGTGGTTCTTCCTCAGCCCTCGGTGAACCCGGCCCCGAGCGGGTCACCAACCCATGTCACGCGAGACCGCGACCCGCGCGGCGATGGCTGGGTCGCGCCTCTATGGTGGACCGATGGCACCGGTCAAGCAGATCCAAGTCACCTTCGACTGCGCAGAACCTGAGCGCGTCGCTCGTTTCTGGTGCGAGGTGTTGGGGTACGTCGTACCGCCGACACCGGAGGGGTTTGCTACTTGGGACGATTTCGATCGCGCGCTGCCGCCTGAGCATCAGGGTTCAGCGTTCGCATGCATTGATCCCTCAGGTGTGGGCCCGCGACTGTTCTTTCAGCGCGTTCCCGAAGGCAAGGTCGTCAAGAATCGGCTGCATCTTGACGTGCGGGTCGGCACCGGGCTCGTGGGTGAAGAGCGCCTGGCCGCACTTGAGGCCGAATGCGCACGACTGGTCGCGCTCGGCGCGGTACGCGTGCGACTACTGCCTGCCGATGGCGACAACGAGTCGTGCCTCGTGATGCAGGACATCGAGGGCAACGAGTTCTGTCTCGACTGAGTGGCCGCGAACGTGAACATGCCGTCGGACTTCCCGCGCCACCACCGCTCCACCTCGCCGGATCGCGCCGAGGTGCTGATGGTCGTCCTCGTCACGATCGCGTTCGTCACAGGCACCAGCTCTCGCAGCCGACTCAGTCTCGCGTTTCTATTGCCGTCACACCCCGGGAGACTCCATTACCGTTGCTCATTGAACGTCCTCCTCTGCGAAATGGGACACCAAGCCCGTCAAGCGCATCAGGAGGACGTTCCTACGTCTCGGACCGACACGCAGAATGTCTTTCTATGCCGCATTTCGCGCGGTCGTCACGTTAGGACCGCGCCGGCGGCCAGGTGTTCGCAACGGGATCCCCTTGTGCGACGGCCCAAGCAGGGATCGGCCGCGCCCGACCAGCGGCTAGATGAGGCGTTGTCTAGCTCGCAGCTGGGACCTTGCCCAGCGCGAACGAGGTAGCGCGAGTCGATGCACCGGAGGCATCGCGTTGGACCATCAGAGACACCCCTCTCGCGATGCAGTTGATCGGGAGGTGTTTCTCAACGAGATGTTCGGCGGACTGCATCTGCTTGAGAGGGCACCGGTCGGCGATCGTCAGGTGGGGGACCACGTCCTCGAAC
>DATCNE010000193.1:0-47931 GCA_036565395.1 Dermatophilaceae bacterium | reverse complement strand
CCCTCATCGAACTATGTCGGCGGGCCACCGGCGCCGGAAGCAACGCGCCCACCACCACCAAAGCCCAGATCGTGGTCACCATCGGCTACGACCGACTTCTCGGGGCCGTCAGAGGCGCCGGAACCACCCTGGCCGGTCAGGTCCTCTCACCCCAGACGGTCCGCAAGCTCGGCTGCGACGCCTCGATCATCCCCATGGTCCTCGGCTCCCAGGGCCAACCCCTGGACGTCGGCCGCACCAAACGCCTGGTCACCCCAGCACTACAGGCCGCCTTATGGGCCAGAGACAAAGGATGCACCTACCCCGGCTGCGGACGGCCACCTCAATGGGCCGACGCGCACCACGTCAAACACTGGATCGACGGCGGAACAACATCCCTGCTCAACCTCGCGTTGCTCTGCGGCTACCACCCTCCCCCTCGCTCCGCTGGGCGGTACCCCCACGTTTGTTCATCAACGCGACCTCACCGCCACCATCACCGCATTCGGCGTCACCTGGCAGACCTGATCGCGCACGAGATTTATGGCACGCATCCGCCTGCGCTCTAGGGGCCTTCGGAACCAGCCGTCATACCGGCAACGACTGCGGCGGCAACCTCGCGCATGCCCAGGCGGCGGTCCATCGCGGCCTTCTGGATCCAGCGGAAGGCCTCGGACTCGCTGATGTTCAGCTGCGCCATCAGCACCCCCTTCGCACGATCGACGGACTTGCGCGTCTCCAACCGCTCGCCAAGGTCCGCGATCTCGGCCTCGAGGGCGTGCAGCTCAAGCCAGCGGGAACGAGCGATGTCGATGGCCGGGGTGAGGTCAGAGGCATCGAAAGGCTTCACGATGTAGGCCATGACGCCTGCGTCGCGCGCCCGCTCGACGAGCTCCTTCTGGCTGAACGCGGTGAGAATCACGACCGGTGCGATCCGTTCCTTGTCGATCTTCTCGGCCGCACTGATGCCATCAAGGACAGGCATCTTGATGTCCATGATGACCAGATCCGGCTTGAGCTCGCGGCTGAGATCAACGGCTTGCTCGCCGTTGCTGGCCTGGGCAACGACGTCATAGCCGGCCTCGACGAGCATCTCGGCGAGGTCCAGGCGGATCAGCACCTCATCCTCGGCCACCAGGATGCGGACCTTGGCGGCAGCGCTCGGCACCGGGCTATCAAGAGCGCCGTCTATCTGGCTGGCGGGCGGGCTCGGCTTGGGCTGGGCGTCGTCGGTCACGAGGTCAGCCTATCGAAACCCCTGCGCGGCCCGTCCTGATGCCGTAATCCGTGCGAATTACGCTTTTTAGCGTATTCCTACGCACGTCGTCTACGTCATACGATGGACTCATATCTAGGCATTCTGACGTACGGCTGATACGTCATCCGGTGAATTTAGTCGGTCCGCTGTCTGGGGCCTGACGACGTTCTTCTCGTTCGCGGTTTCACCGCCCGACCCCCCCGCTGAGGCCTCCGCATGTCCCCCAAGGCGATCTCGTGCGCCCTTTTCACCCTCGTAGCCATGCTCGGCGCGCCTGAGTCCGTTGTCCCCCGCGTCCAGCAGACTCGGTCGCCCTCCGTGATCGCGGAGCTCGCAGCACCGCCTGTTGCGCTCGCTCACATGGCACCGACCACCAAGTCCGTGGCAACCGTCGGGTCCAAAGTCGCCTCCGTCGCCTCCGTCGTCACCGTCGCCTCCGTCGTCACCTCATCCGCCTCGAAGGTCCCCACGGTGACGACCCCAGCCAAGATCGTCCGCGGGCCAACGTCATGGACCCTGTTGAACCAAGCCATCGCCCGGATCCCGAACTACCGATCCGGCGTAGCCACCTGGGTGGTCACCAACCGGTACGGGCACTGGGGTGCGACCGACCTCGCAAACGGGGACATCTACATCTCTCCGAACATCCCCGCTTCGAAGGTGTACGCCGTCGCCTCGCACGAATACGCGCACGCGCGCACGTTGTACAACTACGGGTGGAACGTGCGGGCCGCAAATGTCGCCCTGAACGCGTGGTTCGGAGGCGGAGACGTGACGGCTCGTGAGCGCGCCGCCGACTGCATGGCCATCGCACAAGGCGCCACCTGGACGAACTACACGTCCTGCCAGAATGCGAACTGGCGTCAAGGTTCTCGCATCCTGCTCGCCGGGAAGCGACTGCCGTAGCCTCGTCCCCGCATGACCGACCTTGAGCTGCCCACTCTCGACGGAT
This sequence comes from Dermatophilaceae bacterium, assembly GCA_036565395.1. Taxonomy (GTDB): domain Bacteria; phylum Actinomycetota; class Actinomycetes; order Actinomycetales; family Dermatophilaceae; genus UBA4719. The sequence continues at coordinate 45,742 of DATCNE010000193.1, read as the reverse complement.
GGAGTCCACAGACGCGGCAGATGCAATGAGATTCGACGGTGTTCGCCCTGAGACAATCCTGGTGCCACAAGTGTGCGGCTTCACCGAAGTCTTACTTGTAGAACACCTTGACGCCGCCGTGGCTCGCGCATGCACCCCTGTTGCGGGCTTTGAAGGAGAGAGTGCCGTCATTGCACAGCGCCGTCGCACCGTTACCGGGTGCGACCGTTGCCGGGGCGGGCGCGGGCTGCACCACGGGTGGTGCGGCCACAGTTGGCGGGGAGTTCGATCCTTGCGCGGTAGCGGTCGCAACGGGCTCCGGCGTCGGTGTCGCTGTGGCGACAAGCCCGGCCACCGATGTGGTCGACGACGCCGGAGCAGCCGGAGTCACTGTCGTGACCGGCGCGGACGTGGTTGGTGGTGGGGCGAGCGCACCAACAGTCATGATGATCATGGATGCGCCGAGCGCGACGCCGCCCGCTGCACGGCTTCCCAACCGAGCCCAACCGACCCTGCCCCGGGCCAAGGCGATCACCCCGACGACAAGCGCGAAGAACCCCAGCATCATTGCGGCGCCGCTGAAACCGGACCTAACGGCGCCGATCACACCTGCGAGGGTCACACCGCCCCAGCCGAACGCGTCGGCCGCACCGAACCTTCGACCACTTGCCGGTGCGGCATGCCTTGAAGCGTGCCTCTTCTTCAGCATCCGGAGAGCGATCGTCGTTTCCACCGGGACAACTGTGATGAAGTGCTCACTCCACAACTCGCCGCCCCAGCATCTCTGCTGATCATCTGGCCAAGGGTACCAACCACGGCTGGATCGCCTACTGCGTCTCCCCCTAGCTGACCATGGTCAGCAAGACATAGCAGCGCCATTTCTCTGACCTACCTACGTCTTTGTTGCAGTTCCGGTCGTTTCCCTGCAGCGGGCCCAAATGCGGCATACGGTGCGAAATGCGCCGCCCTCGATGGGTGTCGCGGCGGGGGAGAAATACAGTCGGTCGACACTGGTCGCCCCTGGGACCGGCGGGAGCAAGAGGCGGAACCCACGTCAGCTTTGTCCACCTCGACGTCCCTCTTTGGGGGTAGGAGAACAAGATGCAAGGAACCAGACGTGCCGTCAGCGCAGCGCTCGGATTGGCGCTCGCGGTATCGCTTTTCGGCGGCGTCAACGCCGCACAGGCAGCACCACCGTCAGGAACGACTGTCTACGACGCCATCCCAAGCCCGCTGCCGCCGAACATGGCCAGCCTCGGCTTCGAAGCAACTCAGACATCGGAGTTTGGCGACCACGTAAACCTCACCGGCACGGACCGGGTCCTGAACACGGTCACGGTCACGATGAGTGACTGGGCCCTGTACTCCGAATACGCGTTGGATTCCCGCTACTCCGGGAACGCAGCGACGTGGACGCACCCGATCACTGTCAACATCTACAGCAACAGCCTCGACGCCAATGGGGCACCCGAGACGCTGCTGGCGACCAAGACCGCGAGCGTCACCATCCCGTGGCGTCCAGCGGCAGACCAAACCTGCGCCACTTCGACGGCGTGGCGGGCGAGCGACGGCTCGTGTTACAGCGGCATCGCTTTCAACGCGGTGTTCGACCTCAGCAGCCTAGGCGTCACGCTGCCCGACGATGTCATCGTCGGCATCGCCTACAACACACAGACCTACGGCTCCGCACCGATGGGCGTGCCCGGCCCGTACAGCTCGCTGAACGTCGGCGTGGAAGGCGCGGCGACGGTTGGCACCGACAACAACACTGACAATGTCTTCTGGAACACATCAACCGCCAAATGGTACGCAGATGGTGGCCCGGCTGGCTTCTTCCGCGAGGACACGAACTGGACGCCGTACGGCACCGTATCCATCAAGATCACGGCCTCGCCGGCCCTGGTCAGTCCGCCGACGAGCAAAGACCAATGCATGAAAGGCGGTTGGGTGACCTTCAACGACCCGTCGTTCAAGAACCAGGGCGACTGTGTGAGTTTCGTCGCCACGGCAGGCAAGGCCAACGGCTGACGCGGTAGCGCAGCCAACCAGCCTCGCGTCAGGTCCCCGGCCCTCATCGATCTGGGGACCTGACGCGGTTCCGGGGCGGCAGATACTGGTTGGCGGTGCCATGAAGGGTCGAAGATGCCAGCCGAGATGACGTGTGGCCTGAGTGGGTTGCAGAGAGACCCGAATCACGTTTTCGCAGATCAAGAGCCTAAACCGTGGTGCCGAGGGCGGGACTTGAACCCGCACGCCCTTTCGAGCAAAGCATTTTGAGTGCTCCGTGTCTGCCATTCCACCACCCCGGCGAGGTTGCGGCGCTCAGCATACCGGCCGGCGGTCCTCCCCCATGCCTCAACGTCTTCGGGATGAATCAGCTATCGGGTGAGCTCTTGTTGTCGACCGTGAACACGGGCGTGCCTGCCGAGCAGGTCGCCGTGACCTGAGTCTCTGGTGAGGCCTCGCCGTCACCGCCTTTGAAGGTGACCTGGACATCTCCCGAGTCTGACCTGTCGAGCTCGACGCGCCAGCCGTTGTCCGGCTGGGCGATCCGAAGGGTGAGGTCGGCACCGATGCAGCGCACTGAGACCTGCCCACCAACAACGGTGACGGTCCGGTCCCTCACTGACGTGGAGGTCACGGAACCAGTGTGGGTGCTTGCCGGCGAGGGAGACGGCGCGATGGTGGGTGCGTTCGACGTGGTGGGGTTCGCAGTCTTCGATGCAGAGGGCCTTGTTGTCGGGTCGGTGCTTGATGCCCCTTGGTCGGATGTCGTCGCAGAGGTGGCCGTTCCGATCGAGGCTGGGGGAAGCGCGCTGACGGTGGCATTTGTGACCTCCCGGCCAGCTCGATCAATCGCAAGCCAGGCAGTGACTGACACCCCGGCGACTGCGGCGACCCAGATCGCCGCGACGCCGACCACAAAGCGAAGTTTCACACGCATGTCGACACTGTGTCACTTTCGCGGCGACACGACGCCGCACGGCGTAGCGTTCCCTCGTGGCGACCATCCTGCTGATCGAGGACGACTTCGGAATCCGGTCTGCGATCACCCGGGCACTGACCGATCTGGGCCACGCCGTGACCACAAACGACCGAGGTATGTCGGGGTTGGAGTCCGCCGTCGACCAACCACCTGACGTCGTGCTCCTGGACCTGGGGCTGCCGGACATAGACGGGCTGCAGGTTCTGGCGATGCTTCGAGCCGTCAGCGATGTGCCCGTCATCGTGATCACGGCTCGCGACGACGATGCCGACATGGTCAGAGCCCTGGATGCCGGTGCTGACGACTACGTCGTCAAGCCGTTCGGGATCGAGCAGGTCGAAGCCCGGCTGCGCGCGGTTCTTCGTCGCAGCGGCTCCACCGTCATTGAAGGCCCTCTGGTGGTGGGGGGCCTGAAGATCGACCCGCGAAAACGCCTGGTCAACCTGGACGGAATGCCAATCGACCTGTCGCGCAAGGAGTTTGACCTCCTGCTCGCCCTGGCGCAGAGGCCGGGTGAGGTGGTCACGAAACGCGAGCTGCTGGCCGACGTGTGGCGCCAAAGCTATGGAGGAGGCGACCGGACCGTCGACGTGCACCTGTCCTGGTTGCGACGCAAGCTCGGCGAGACCGCCGCGAATCCGCGATACCTGCACAGTGTCCGCGGCGTAGGCGTTCGGCTTGCGGCGCCTGACAAGACGTCGGACGGGCGCTGATGCGCCGGCGGATATCACTGCTCGTGGCTGCCACGACATCAGCGGTCATCCTCGCCTTCCTGATCCCCTTGGGACTGCTGGTGCGTACCCTCGCTGAGGATCGTGCCGTCGCCGGGGCAAGGCAGGAGGCACAGCAGGTCGCAACTCTCGCGGCTGGGGTGAGTGACGTTCGGCAGCTCACGGACCTGGTGAATCTGGTGGACCAGAAGTCGCTGCGAGCGACGTCCGTCTTGCTGCCCGACGGGACGCTGATCGGCACCGGCCCCCCGGGGTCGCCGCAGTCGGCTGCCGACGTCGTATCGCGCGCACGCGCCGGATACGCGTTCACTCTCTTTGGTCACGAAACCGCACAGATTGTCGTGCCCGTTGTGACAAGTCGAGGAACACTGGTCGTCCGGACGGCGATCAGCGGCGGTGATCTGCGCCAAGGGGTGGCCACCGCGTGGCTGACCTTCGCGGGTCTGGGCGTCGTGCTCATGGTCGTTGCGGTGGTCGCGGCCGATCGACTCGGTCGTCGAGTGAGTGCCCCGGTCTCGGAGCTCGCCGCGATCGCACACCGGCTGCGTGCAGGGGAGCTGGATGCGCGAGCCGTGCCACGTGGACCTGCCGAGACGGTCGAGCTTGGCACGGGCCTCAACCGCCTGGCCGACCGTATCGGCGAGCTGCTCACCGCCGAACGTGAGGCAGTGGCCGACCTTTCGCATCGGCTGCGGACTCCGGTCACTGCGTTGCGTCTGGACGTGGATGCAGTCACCGAGCCAGACCTCGCGGAGCGTCTCCGTGATCACATCGGCCACCTCGAGCGCACCGTGGATGCCATCGTCAAGGACGCGCGGCGCTCGGTCCGCAGCACGCTGGGGCGGTCGTGTGACGCCGCCGGCGTGGTGCGCGACCGGGTCGCCTTCTGGTCCGCGTTGGCTGATGACCAAGGCCGCGACCTCACCGTCTCAATCCCTTCGGTCGAGACCCGGGCAGCCATCGATGCGACCGACCTCGTGGATGTTGTCGATGCCTTGGTGGACAACGTCTTTGCCCACACTCCGGACGGGACGGCGTTCGCCGTATCCCTGAGAGGCACCGACCCGGCAATGGTGCGGCTCGAGGTCGCAGACTCAGGCCCGGGCGCGCCAAGCCCGGACGTGACGATGCGCGGCCACAGCACCGCCCAATCCACCGGGCTGGGTCTGGACATCGTTCGCAGGGCAGCGATCGCCGCCGGCGGAGAGCTGATGTTGGCCACGTCTCCGTCCGGCGGCCTGCTCGCGGTCGTCACCTTTGCCATAGCGGAAAGCTGACCCCTCTCGAGGACCTTCTCAGCGGACGAACGCGTCAGTCGTCGCTGCCCGTTGCGAGCTCGGCAGCGTGTTCCGCGGCATCGTGTGCGGCTTCTGCATCGTCATGTGTGGCTTCTGCTGCGTCATCGCTGGGCTCCAGAGCGTCGCTGGGCTCCGTCGCGTGGTCACCGGCAGAGCTGATGTCCTGCGACGATCCGGCAGCGGGGGCCTGCGCCTGTACGGACGCGGGTGCGGGGACCACAACGACTTTCTCGACGTGGACGATGCAGACACCGTGCTCAAGCTCCTGGCCAGCCGCGCAGGCGGCAGCGGGAATGGCAGGTGCCGTGTCGACGCTGACCAGCGCCGGCTTGAACGGCGCGGGGGCCGTTGCCGAGGATGAGGAGACGGCGCCGAATACGGCAGCTCCGGCGATCAGACCGAGGGCGGTGCCACCGACGACGGTGGTGCGAACGCGAAGACGGTTCATGGTGTGCTCCAGACTTTCGAGATGAGGGTTCCCAAGGAGGGTTTCCGACGCCATCGTCAACCGCCAAGCCTCATGGGCACCTCGCGAGAACCTCAAATCAACGTCAAGACGTCCGCCGTTCTTGAGGGTTTCCGTTCTTGAGGGTTTCTTAAGGCCGACCTGATGCCACCTTGCTGTCGGAGGCCGGACTCTGGCACTACCCGACTCACCGAGAACCCGGACGCTGGAGGACCTCGATGTCCCGTGAAACCGCACGCCGCGACATGTCGCTCAACGCTTTGGCCGTGCTGACTGGTGGTGTCACGGCCGCCGCCTTCGTCGGCACGGGCCTGGTCACAGGCCTCGCGGCCGACTTCACAACCCAGAAAGCCCAGGCGAAGGCACTCTCCAACGCAGCGGCGGCCCCCCTGCCCGCGGACGTCGCGCCTGCGCCCGTGGCCACCCCTCGGCCGGTCCGCACGGTGGTCACGACGCGCTATGTCCAGGGAAAGGCGCAGGTCACCAGCCGTCAGACCATCACGCGTTCGTCCGGAAGCGTGTCCACCGTCCGCTCGTACCGACAGCCTGCACCGGCACCACAGCCTGCACCGGCGCCGCGACGTGCACCTGCCCCCTCGGCCGCGTCATGATGCGCACCCTCGATGCCCGCGGCACGGGGACCGCGACGTGGCGGGCGCTCGGCACCTACGTCCATCTCTCGACCGCACGCGACGCGGTGCTGGGACCGGCCCGCCAGATCGCGATTCGACTGCTTGCCGACGTCGACCGCACCTGCAGCCGCTTCCGGAACGACTCCGATCTCGTCCGCGCGAACGCCGGTGCCGGATCGTGGACGAACGTCGACCCGCTGCTGGTCCAGGCGATCGCTGCGGCCATGGACGCAGCAGCCCAGACCGACGGCCTGGTGGACCCCACCCTCGGCCACTCCCTCGAAGCGGTCGGCTATGACCGCGACATCGCGCTGATCCCCCCCGCTTCGGCCGACCCCGCCGGGATTCCCCTGCCGGCGCGTGTCGGTGCCTGGAGAGAGATCCTTCTTGATCCGGAGGGAGCTGTCAGGGTGCCGCGCGGATGCGCGCTGGACCTTGGCGCAACCGCCAAGGCATGGGCTGCCGACCTGATCGCACAGTCCATCGCGGCCGAGTCTGATTCAGCGGTGGTCATCAGTCTCGGAGGTGACCTCGCCGTCGCGGGACCCGGCGGCTGGCCAGTGGCCATCAGCGAGACCATCGATGACCTCGGCGATCCCGAGATCGTGCACCTGCCGTATGGCGGGCTGGCCACGTCCAGCACTGCCGCCAGACGGTGGATCCGCGGGGGCGTCATACGGCACCACCTGCTTGACCCGCTCACCGGCGAGCCGACGCGGGGACCGTGGCGCACTGTCAGTGCCACCGGCGCCACCTGCGTGGCCGCGAACACCGCCAGCACTGCGGCAATCGTGATGGGCGACAAGGCAGTTGGCTGGCTCACGGCCCGCGACATCCCCGCCCGGCTCGTCGACACGCAGGGCCGGATCGTACGTACGGCCCGTTGGCCCGAGTCGGCGGGAACGTCATGACCGGAGCTGACATCTTGAACGGCCCGGCGCTGTGGTTCGCCAACCGCGGGACCGGTTTCGTCCTCCTCGTGCTGCTGACCCTCTCGACGATGCTCGGCGTGCTCTCTACGGCCCGGGTGACCTCGCGGCTCTGGCCGCGGATGCTGACCCAGGGTCTGCACCGCAACGTCTCGTTGCTGGCCGTCACCTTCCTGGCCGCACACATCACCACCGCGGTGGTCGACACCTTCGTCGACATCCGTTGGTGGAACGCGTTCGTGCCGTTCACCGGGGCCTACAAGCCGCTGTGGCTGGGTTTCGGGTCATTCGCCCTCGACCTGCTCCTCGCCGTGACCGTGACCAGCTTGCTGCGACACCGGATGTCACACAAGCCATGGCGCGCCGTTCACGTCATGGCATATGCCGCATGGGGCATGGGTCTTGTCCACGGCATGAAGATGGGCACCGACGCTGCCACCGTATGGGGCTCGGCGTTGAACTTCGGCTGCATCGCGGCAGTGTCTGTTTCGGTCCTCGCGCGCTTTGGCCTGCTCGCCCACTCGAGACTGGTGACCACATGACCGCCACCATCGCAGTGCAGTCCGCAGCGCGCAACGACGTCGGACTGATCCCCAAGGTGTCGGAGGGCCCGGCGCTGCTTGCCGGGATCACGCAGGGTCCGGGCCTCGTGTCCCACCGCGACCGGCTCGGGCCGGCTCCCAGGCCACGTGCCGAGGCGCTGGTCGAGATGGCCCGCGACGTGGACCTGCGCGGCCGCGGAGGCGCTGGATTCCCCTTCGCCATCAAGCTGGCCGCCGCTGCCCGCCGTAGGGCCGTGGTGGTCGTCAACGCCTCGGAAGGTGAGCCCGCGAGCCACAAGGACGCGACGCTCATGACGTGCGCACCCCACGTCGTCCTCGACGGCGCAGCGGCCGTGGCCCACGCGCTGGGCACCCGTGAGGTGCACATCGTGGTGCCCTCCGAGCTCCCGTCCCTGCGGCTCATCGTCGAGAAGGCGTTGCGCGAGCGCGCCAAGGCCGGCGAGCGCCTCAAGGTGGAGCTGCACGACGCGCAGCCGTGGTTCGTTGCGGGTCAGGCCCAGGCTGTGTTGCAGCTGTTGGCCGGTCGCGAGAACTTGCCGGTCACCGCGTGGAAGCCGGAGGCGGTCAGCGGGCACCGTGGGCGACCGACCCTGTTGTCCAACGCGGAGACGTTCGCACACCTCGGGCACCTGGCCAGGGTGGGTTCGGCGGGCTATGCGGCGCACGGCACGGCAGACGAGCCGGGCACCACGTTGTTGACCCTGCGAGGCGACGGCTGGGATCCGGAGGTGCGTGAGGTCGCGTTTGGCACGCCCCTGGCGGACGTCCTGTCCGAGGCTGAGATGGCGCAACCGCTCTTGCTGGGCGGCTATCACGGGACCTGGCTGAGACCATCACAGCTGAGCGGGCTGGCGGTCTCTCGCAAGGACATCGCGGCCGCCGGGGCGTCGATTGGCGCTGGCGTGCTCCTGCCGCTTGCCGAGGGCTGGTGCCCGCTGGTTCGTACGGCGGCGCTGGTCGACTACCTGGCCGGACAGAGCGCCGCGCGCTGCGGTCCGTGTCGTAACGGACTGCCGGCGATGGCCGAGGCGCTGCGGGACCTGGTCCATCGTGGCGGTCCGGCTGGTCGGGTGGAAGAGCTGTGTGGGCTGGTCACGCGACGCGGCGCCTGCGCGCACCCGGACGGTACGGCGCGCCTGGTGGCCTCGATGCTGGCACGCTTCCCCGACGAGGTCGACTCACACGCCCTGGGCATCTGTCGCGGCAACCGACCCGAGGTGTTCGCATGAGTGAGCACCTGCTGCGGGTCGACTGGCCGGCGTGCAAGGCGCACGGCGTCTGCGCCGAGCTCCTGCCCGAGGTGATCAGCCTCGACGAGTGGGGCTATCCGATCGTGCACGAGCCGGTGAAGGGCGACGTGCTCGCGTTGGCGAAGACCGTGGTCAAGGCCTGCCCCACCTTGGCCCTGCGGCTCACCGAGCCGCCGCCCCGGCCCGCGTGACCAGGGTCGACAGACGTGCGGCGCGCCGCGCCGCTCAGTCGAGATCGTGGAAGGTCGGCGCCACCCGGTTCCTGGAGCTTCCGATGCGGTGAACGCGCAGGGCGTTGGTCGTGCCCTTGATGCCAGGAGGTGAGCCGGCGACGATCACCACCGTGTCGCCCTCGACACAAAGGCCGTTCTCGAGCAGCGACTCGTCCACCTGCATGGCCATCTGGTCGGTGTGCTGGGTCCTGGGCACGAGATAGGTCTCGATGCCCCACGTGAGCGCCAGCTGCGAGCGGGTCGTCTGCAACGGCGTGAACGCCAGCATCGGCAACTTGGAGCGGATCCGGGACAGCCGTTTGGCAGAGTCCCCCGACTGCGTGAACGTCACGAGATACTTGGCCCCCAGGAGCTCACCAATGTCAGCTGCCGCCGCCGTGACAGCTCCGCCGACAGTGTGCGGACGAGTGCCCAGCGGAGGAACACGCTCGAGGCCGTGTTCCTCGACGCTCTCGATGATCCGGGCCATCGCGGCCACGGCTTCGATCGGCCACTTGCCGACACTGGTCTCGCCGGACAACATGATGGCGTCGGCGCCATCCAGCACGGCGTTGGCGCAGTCGCTGGCCTCGGCGCGGGTCGGTCGGGAGCTCTCGATCATCGACTCGAGCACCTGGGTGGCCACGATCACGGGCTTGGCCTTGCGTCGGCACATCTCGATCGCACGCTTCTGAACCAGCGGGACCTCCTCGAACGGAAGCTCGACGCCGAGATCACCACGAGCGACCATCACGCCGTCGAACGCGTTGATGATCTCCTCGAGGTTCGCCACTGCCTGCGGCTTCTCGATCTTGGCGATCACGGGCAGGCGGACGCCCTCTTCGTCCATGATCTCGTGGACGCGTGTGATGTCTTTGGCGTCGCGCACGAACGACAGGGCCACCATGTCCGCGCGTAGCCGCAAGGCCCAGCGCAGGTCCGCTTCGTCCTTCTCGGACATGGCCGGCACGCTGACCGCCACGCCGGGCAGGTTGATGCCCTTGTTGTTGGACACGACGCCGCCCTCGACCACCACCGTGACGATGTCGGTGTCGGTGACCTCGACAGCCCGCAGCGCCACCTTGCCGTCATCGATCAGCAACCGGTCCCCCGGTTTCACGTCACCCGGCAACCCCTTGTAGGTCGTCGATACGCGGTCCCGATCACCGAGGATGTCATCAACGGTGATGGTGAAGCGTTCGCCGTTGACCAACGTGACCGTGCCATCGGCGAACCGGCCGGTGCGGATCTTGGGGCCCTGCAGGTCGACCAGCACGCCAACAGCCCTGCCGGACTCGTTGCTGGCGGCGCGCACCTCGGCGTAGACCGCCTCATGGTCGGCATAGTTGCCGTGCGAGAGGTTGAGCCGGGCGACGTCCATGCCTGCAGCCACCAACTGCCGTAGTCGCTCCGGTGATGATGTTGCAGGGCCAAGGGTGCAGACGATCTTCGCGCGGCGCATGTGGTCAATTCTAACCGCGGCTGGGCAGTGACCCGAGCCGGGCCAGAAGGGTCGGCGTCACACAGCCAGTGGTCGGTCCGTGGGGTTGACCGGGCGGGGAAGTGCGGAGGTCCCCGTCGTGAGATAAGCGTCCACACCGGCGGCGGCTGAACGGCCTTCGGCGATGGCCCAGACGATCAGGGACTGACCCCGACCGGCGTCCCCGGCAACGAAAACACCTGGCACCGAAGACATGAAAGCCTTGTCCCGCTTGATGTTCGAGCGTTCGTCCAGCTCGACGCCGAGCTGCTCGACCACACCACTGGTCTCCGGTCCGAGGAAACCCATGGCGAGCAGGACGAGCTGAGCCGGGATCTCCCGCTCGGTGCCCTCGACCTCGGCGAAGCCCTGGTCGCCCAGCTCGACCTCGACCAGCCGCAGGGCCCGAACCTTGCCGAGATCGTCGCCCAGTATCTGCTTGGTGCTCACCGAGTAGACCCGTTCCCCACCCTCTTCGTGCGCCCCCGCAACACGGAAGAGTATGGGGTATGTCGGCCACGGCTGGTTCACGGGCCGGTCCTCGCCCGGGCGAGGCATGATCTCCAGCGACGTCACTGACCGGGCGCCTTGGCGAAGAGCCGTGCCGAGGCAGTCTGCTCCCGTGTCGCCTCCGCCGATGACGATGACGTCCTTGCCCGTGGCCACGACCTGGTTCTCGACCTCTTCGCCGAGTGCGACCCGGTTCGCGGGTGGAAGGAACTCCATCGCCTGGATGACCCCGTCCAGCTCACGTCCGGGGACGGGCAGGTCCCGCGGGACCGTGGCTCCGATCGCCAGCACGACGGCGTCATAGCGGTCGCGCAGCTGCTTGCCGGTCAGGTCGCCACCGACGTCGACACCGGTCCGAAAGCGCGTGCCCTCGGCTTCCATCTGCGCCAGGCGACGGTCCAGGACGGCCTTCTCCATCTTGAACTCCGGGATGCCGTAACGCAGCAGGCCACCGGCCTTGTCGGCGCGCTCGAAGACGGCAACGGTGTGCCCAGCCCTGGTCAGCTGCTGGGCGACAGCCAGCCCTGCCGGCCCCGACCCGACGACCGCAACGGTCTTGCCAGTCAGTCGATACGGGGCTTGAGGCGTGACCGCTCCGGCGTCGAAGGCCCGGTCGATCGTGGTGACCTCGATCTGCTTGATGGTCACGGCCGGCTGGTTGATGCCGAGCACACAGGCGGTCTCGCACGGAGCAGGGCACAGCCGACCGGTGAACTCCGGGAAGTTGTTGGTGGCATGCAGCCTCTCGATGGCCTCGCGCCAATCGCCCTTCCACGCCAGGTCGTTCCACTCGGGGATCAGGTTGCCGAGCGGACAACCGTTGTGGCAGAACGGTATGCCGCAGTCCATGCAGCGTCCGGCCTGCCGCTGTAGCTGGCCGACCTCTTGCTGTTCATAGATCTCGCGCCAGTCCATGAGCCGGATCGGCACGGGACGGCGTTTGGGGAGCTCGCGCGCGCGAGTCGACAGAAATCCCTGGGGGTCAGCCACGGGAAGCCTCCATTATCCGTTCCCAAACCTGGGGGCCGTTGAGGTCGAGTCCCTCGGACTCCGCGGTTGCGCGAACGTCCAGAACCCGCTGGTAGTCGCGGGGCAGGACGAGTGTGAAACGGCTCTTGTCGTCGTCCCAGCCTGCGAGCAGCCTTCCGGCGACGGCGGACTCAGTCCACTGCCGATGTTGGATCAGGAGCTCGTGCACGACCTCTATGTCGTCGGCACGCAGCGGCATCAGATCGACGAGGTCGTGATTGACACGGTCCTCGCGCAGATCCAGCACATAGGCCACGCCACCGGACATACCGGCGGCGAAGTTGCGACCGGTCGGCCCAAGGACCAAGACGGTGCCACCCGTCATGTATTCGCAGCCGTGGTCACCCAGTCCTTCGACCACCGCGGTGGCACCGGAGTTGCGCACGCAGAATCTCTCGCCCACCTGACCACGCAGGAAGACCTCGCCGCTTGTCGCTCCGTAGGCGATCACGTTGCCGGCGATGACGTTGTGCTCCGCCGGCAACGAGGCTGAGCGGTCCGGTCGAACCACCACCCTGCCCCCCGAGATTCCCTTGCCCACAAAGTCATTGGCGTCGCCATAGAGCCGCAAGGTGATGCCAGCGGGAAGGAAGGCGCCCAGCGACTGGCCGGCCGAGCCAAACAAGGAGATGTCGATCGTGTTGTCGGGCAGACCGTGCGGGTATGCCTTGGTCACCTCGTGCCCCAGCATGGTTCCGACGGTCCGGTTGACGTTGCGGATGGGGAGCTCGATGCGCACAGGAGTCTTGTCCCGCAACGCGTCCCGGCTCATCTCGATCAGCGTGTGGTCGAGAGCCTTCTCGAGGCCGTGGTCCTGGTCGATGGTGTGTCGACGTGGCGAGCCGTCCGCCGACTGGATCTCGGTAAGGATCGGTCTGAGGTCGAGGCCACTGGCCTTCCAGTGCTGGACCGCGGCCACGGTGTCAAGCATCGACGCCTCACCGATCGCCTCCTCGATGGAACGCAGGCCGAGGGCAGCCAGGTGCTCCCGGACCTCTTCGGCAATGTATTCGAAGAACGTCTCGACGAACTCGGGCTTGCCCGAGAAGCGCGACCGCAGCTCGGGATTCTGGGTCGCGATACCCACGGGGCAGGTGTCGAGGTGACACACACGCATCATGACGCAGCCACTGACCACAAGCGGAGCGGTGGCAAAGCCGAACTCCTCGGCGCCGAGCAGGGCTGCGATCACGACGTCCCTGCCGGTCTTGAGCTGACCGTCGACCTGGACCACGATCCGGTCACGCAAACCGTTGAGCACCAACGTCTGCTGGGTCTCGGCAAGTCCCAGCTCCCATGGCGCGCCGGCATGCTTGAGCGACGTGAGGGGCGAAGCGCCAGTGCCACCGTCATGCCCTGAGATGAGCACCACGTCGGCGTGCGCTTTGCTGACGCCGGCCGCAACCGTGCCCACACCGACCTCGGCCACGAGCTTCACGTGGATGCGCGCCGAGGGATTGGCGTTCTTGAGGTCGTGGATCAGCTGCGCCAGGTCCTCGATCGAGTAGATGTCGTGATGCGGGGGTGGTGAGATCAGCCCCACTCCGGGAGTCGAGTGACGGGTCTTTGCCACCCATGGATAGACCTTGTGGCCGGGCAGCTGGCCACCTTCACAGGGCTTGGCGCCCTGCGCCATCTTGATCTGGATGTCATCTGCCTGGGTGAGATACAGCGAGGTGACGCCAAAGCGGCCGGAGGCCACCTGTTTGATCGCCGAGCGTCGCACCGGGTCAAGCAGCCGGTCCTCGTCCTCTCCGCCCTCACCCGTGTTCGACCGGGCGCCAAGGCGGTTCATCGCCACAGCGATCGTCTCGTGAGCCTCTTGGCTGATGGATCCGTAGCTCATCGCCCCGGTGCTGAAGCGCGCCACGATCGCGGCGACCGGCTCGACCTCGTCGATGGGCACCGGCGGGCGACTCCCAGCGAACTCGAACAGCCCGCGCAACGTCATCAGCCGTTCGGACTGCTCGTCGACCCTCGCGGTGTACTGCTTGAAGACGTCGTACCGGCGCGCTCGGGTGGAGTGCTGCAGACGGAATACAGTCTCCGGGTCGAACAGGTGGGGCTCGCCCTCACGGCGCCATTGGTATTCCCCGCCCACGTCCAGCTTGCGGTGCGGCAGGTGCACGGCATCCAGCGGGTATGCCGTCGCATGACGCGCCGCCACCTCCTCGGCGATGACGTCGAGCCCGACGCCGCCGAGCTGTGAGATCGTCCCGACAAAGTAGGAGTCGATGAGATCGTGTGAGAGCCCGATGGCTTCGAACACCTGCGCGCCGCGATATGACGCCACAGTGGAGATGCCCATCTTGGACATCACCTTGAGCACACCCTTGCCGAGCGCCTTGATGAGGTTCTTGACGGCCTGTTCGGCGTTGACCCCGGTGATGGCGCCGGAACGAATCAGGTCCTCCACCGACTCCATCGCCAGGTATGGGTTGACGGCTGCGGCGCCGAAGCCGATCAGGAGCGCCACGTGGTGCACCTCGCGGACGTCTCCGGCCTCGACGAGCAGCCCGACCTGGGTGCGGGTCTTCTCCCGGATCAGATGGTGGTGCACTGCGGAGGTGAGCAGCAGCGACGGGATCGGCGCGAGGTCACGTCCGGAGTCGCGATCGGAGAGCACGACGAAGCGTGCCCCCTCGGCGATAGCCGCCGACACCTCACCGAAGATCTCCTCAAGGCGGGCCTTCATCGCGACGGCCCCGCCGGACACGTCATACAGGCCCTTGACGACGTACGTGGCATAGCCGGGCAGATCGCCGTCCGCATTGACGTGGACGATCTTGGCCAGCTCGTCATTGTCGAGAACGGGGAAAGCCAGAGCGAGCTGTCGGGCGTAGGCCGGCCCGACGGACAGTGCGTTTCCCTCCGGACCGATCACGGTTCCGAGAGAGGTGACAAGCTCCTCACGGATGGCATCGAGAGGCGGGTTCGTCACCTGGGCAAAGAGCTGGGTGAAGTAGTCGAAGATCAGCCGAGGACGTTTGGACAGCACCGCGATGGGGCTATCGGTGCCCATCGACCCCAATGCCTCTCCCCCGGTCTTTGCCATGGGAGACAACAGGATCCGCAGCTCTTCCTGCGTGTAGCCGAACATCTGCTGCCGGCGCGCGACCGATGCCGCGGTGTACAGGATGTGCTCTCGCTCGGGCAGATCCTCCAGCTTGATCAGACCGGCGTGCAGCCAGTCCTCATAGGGGTTCTCAGCGGCCAGCGCGGACTTGACCTCGTCGTCGCTGACGATGCGGCCGTGCTCGGTGTCAACGAGGAACATGCGCCCTGGCTGCAACCGGCCCTTGCGAACAACACGGCCCGGCTCAAGCTCGAGGACGCCCGTCTCGGAGGCCAGGATGACGAGGCCGTCGTCGGTGACCCAGTAGCGTCCCGGGCGTAGACCGTTCCGGTCCAGGACCGCCCCGATGACGGTGCCGTCGGTGAACGTGACACAGGCCGGACCATCCCACGGCTCCATGAAGCTGGCGTGGAACTCATAGAACGCCTTACGCGCAGGGTCCATCTCCTGATGGTTCTCCCACGCCTCAGGAATCATCATCAGCACTGCGTGCGGCAGCGACCGACCGCCAAGGTGCAGCATCTCAAGGACCTCGTCGAACGACGCGGAGTCGGAGGCGCCGTTGCTGCAGATCGGGAAGAGTCGCTTGAGGTCACCTGGGATCACCTCGCTGGCGAGCTGGCTCTCGCGCGCCCGCATCCAGTTGCGGTTGCCCTTGACGGTGTTGATCTCGCCGTTGTGGGCGATCACACGGTAGGGGTGGGCCAGCGGCCACGAGGGAAAAGTGTTCGTCGAGAAGCGCGAGTGGACCAGCGCCAGCTCGGTGGCGAACCGGCGGTCGGACAGGTCCGGGAAGAAGAGCTCAAGCTGCCCGGTGGTGAGCATGCCCTTGTAGACCATGGTGCGAGCCGACAGCGACGGGAAGTAGACGTCGGCTTCATGCTCGGCACGCTTGCGCAGGCAGTAGGCCAGCCGCTCAAGGCCCAGACCCACCACGCGACCAGCCGACGCCGTGACGAAGAGCTGGCGGAAGAACGGCATACAGGCACGGGCCGCGTCACCGACGAGGTCGGCGACGATCGGCACATCGCGCCACCCGAGGACATTCAGCCCCTCCTCCGCAGCGATGGCGGCGATGGTTGCCTCGACGCCAACGCGCTCGTGGGCATCGGTGGGAAGGAAGGCGATTCCTGCCGCATAGGCGCCCCGCGAGGGCAGCTCGAAGTCCACCACCTCACGCAGAAAGTCATCGGGGATCTGGGTGAGAATGCCTGCCCCGTCGCCCACCATCGGGTCTGCGCCAGTCGCCCCACGGTGCTCGAGGTTGCGCAGTGCCGTCATGGCGTGGTCGATGATGTCGTGCCCTGCGCTGCCGCGCATGGTCGCAATGAACGCGACACCGCACGCATCGTGCTCGAACTCGGAGTTGTACAGCCCCTGGTTCGCAGGCTGAGCAGAGAAAAGCGAAGAGACCACGATCTGACACCGTCCTAGACATCTCGAGAAAACCCCCGGGAACCTGCATTGGACGGCGTTGGCCAGCGAGGTGATCGCAGAATACCTGAAAGCTCGCAATCCTGACAGGCGAGAAGCCTCAGTCCGGATGCTGAGAAGGATGCGTCTCGCGCGTGTCTCTCACGCCCAAGCGCCAGTAGGCGAACGCCGCACCGGCGAAGACGATCACCGACGTCCAGACGTTGAGCCGGAGCCCCAGGACGTGATTGGCCTCGTCCGTGCGCAACATCTCGATGAAGCCGCGGCCGAAGGTGTACAAGATCACGTAGAGGGCGAAGACCTGGCCTTTGGCAAGGGTGAACCGACGGTCCACGAGCACCAGGACCAGGGCGACCAGCAGACACCACAGGGACTCGAAGAGGAATGTCGGCTGGAACGTGCCGAGGATGTTCGTGGTGCTGTCCGGACAGGTGATCGCGGCCCCGGCGCCCTGGTCCCAACAGTGGATCTCGAGGCCCCACGGCGCATCGGTCTTGGCGCCATACAGCTCGTTGTTGAAGTAGTTGCCCCATCGGCCGATCGCCTGGGCGAGAACGACCCCCGGGGCGGCCGCATCGGCGTAGTCCAGGAAGCGAACCCCGTTGCGACGACAGCCAATCCATGCACCCAGGGCGCCCAGGGCCACGGCACCCCAGATACCCAGACCACCCTCCCAGATCTTGAACGCGTTGAGAGGATGGCCGCCCTCGCCGAAGTAGGCCTGCGGGCTGGAGATCACGTGGTACAGCCGACCGCCCACGATTCCGATCGGGACGACCCACACCGCCACATCCAGAGCCTGACCCGGTTTGCCGCCGCGGTCGGCGAGCCGCCTCTGGGTGATCCAGACCGCCAAAATGATGCCGGCGAGGATGCACATCGCGTAGGCGCGGATCGGAAACCAGCCGATGAACCAGACCGCTTGGTCCGGGCTGGGGATGGACGCAGTCACTTGGTGGCGAGCTTGACCTGGGTAATCAGAGATTCCGGCGTCGTCAGGGTCTTGGTGATGTCCTTGCCGTTGAGCTGCAGAGTGGGGGTGCTGTTCACCCCCGCCTTCTCGGCGGCGCTCTGAGTATCCCGGACGTACTGCGCATGCTGACCCGAGGAGGTGCACTTCTGCCAGGTCGTCAGCGCGGGGCCGGTGATGCCCGCGGTGTTGGCGAACTCCGTGAGCTGGGCGTCGGTGTATCCCAGACCCTCCTGGGTCGGTTGGGCGGCGAACACCGCAGCGTGGTACTCGAGGAACTTGCCGGCGTCGGCTGCGCACGCGACGGCATTGGCGGACCGCTTCGAGGAGTCGTTCTTCAGGTTGTCGTCCAGGAACGACAGGGTATGCACGATCAGCTTGACCTCGCCGGCCGCGACCATCGTGGTGATGCTGGGTCCCATCGCCTTCTCGAACTGTCCACAGACCGGGCACTGGAAGTCCTCGTACAGGTCCAGCGTGGGCGCGTTGCTCTTCGCTGGCACAGCATTGGCCAAGATGCCACCAGCGTCGGCCGCGACCGCCCCCGAGGGTTGCGCCGATGCTCCGGTTCCGTCCGACTTACCGCTTGTTCCCATCACGATGGCGACCACCACCGCCATGATCACAACGGCGGCAATGACCGCACCGATGATGACCGGGTTGGGGCCCTTCTTCGGCGCGGCTGCGGCGATCTTCTTGGAGGCGTCTGGACGCATGTGGCTGATCTCTTCTCTATCCGAACAAACGGTGGTCAAGGCTGTATGCCGTATGCGGACGCACGACGAGCCACGTCGCACAGGCCGTGAGCCCCGTGTCGCGCAGAACGTCCACCAAGTATTGCGTTTGGGACGCGTCGATGCTTCCCCCACCGCCAAAACAGCCGCAGTCGATGTTGAGGCCGCGCATCCACGCCGAGATGATCCCGACGAGGAAAGCCAGCATGAGCAGACCCCCCACCACCGCAGATGCACGCGTCAACAGGCCGGCGACAAGAAGAAGTCCAACGAGGATCTCGACCACGGGCAGGGCGTAGCCCACGTATCGGGCGACGTCGTACGAAAGGATCTGGAAGGCATTCACCGCCCTCGCCGAGACAGCGGGAGAGGTCACCTTGAGTGCCCCGGCCACGATCAGGACGACCCCGAGGATCAGTCGAGCCAGCAGGCCGATGAAGTCCGCGCGTCGCCCGCCCCCCTGGAGGTTCACGATCTCACCTTCCCGCTCGGACGCCGGCAGCCAGCTCGGCCGACAGCTTTCGGATCGCGGCGAGCCCGTCCTCACGCGACCCGGCATCGGTGAGGCATCTCACCAGAGCCGAGCCGACGATCACGCCGTCGGCGAAGGCCGCAACCTGCCCGGCCTGGGCACCGGTGGAGACACCGAGCCCGACGCAGATCGGCGTGTCCGTCATGAGGCGTGTCCGGGTGACCAGAACCTCGGCAGCGTCGCCGACCGTCGTCCGCGCGCCGGTGACCCCCATGGTCGACGCGGCGTAGACGAAGCCGCGGCACGCCAAAGTGGTGCGCCGCAGTCGCTCGGGGGTCGAGCTGGGCGCAACCAGGAACACGCGGTCGAGGTCGTTACGCTCGGCAGCCGCGATCCATTCGGCGCCTTCGTCCGGGATGAGGTCGGGGGTGATCAGACCGGCCCCGCCAGCCTTGGCCAGGTCATCGGCAAACCGATCAACGCCATAGCGGAGAACGGGATTCCAGTAGGTCATGACCAGAGCAGGGGCACCGGCGTCGGCAACTGCCCGCACGGCTGCGAAGACGTCCTTGAGCCGGGTGCCGCCCTTGAGCGCGACGTCGGCCGCGTGCTGGATGACCGGGCCGTCCATCAGCGGGTCGGTATAGGGCACGCCCACCTCGACGATGTCCACACCCGCCTGCACCATGGCGACCATCGCGTCGATGGATCCCTGGACGTCAGGGAACCCGACCGGCAGGTAGCCAACGAGGGCGGCCCGGCCCTCAGACTTGGTCTTGGCCAGGACTGCTCCGACGCCGTTCACTGCTGCTCCAGCCCGTCTGATTGCAGTCCCCCTGGAGGCAGCCCGTCTGGATGCATTC
Organism: Dermatophilaceae bacterium; assembly: GCA_036565395.1. Classification (GTDB taxonomy): domain Bacteria; phylum Actinomycetota; class Actinomycetes; order Actinomycetales; family Dermatophilaceae; genus UBA4719. The sequence goes on along the minus strand of DATCNE010000193.1, from coordinate 26,128 downwards.
CGTCTTCGAGCACACCAAACCAGCGGGCTGCGGTATCGACGTCCTTGTCACCGCGCCCCGACAGGTTGACCAGGATGACGCCTTCGGGGCCGATCTCACGGCCGATCTCGAGAGCGCCGGCGAGCGCGTGGGCACTCTCGATCGCGGGGATGATCCCCTCCGTCTTGCACAGCAGCGCGAAGGCGTCCATGGCCTGGATGTCGGTGATCGGGCGATACTCGGCCCGGCCGGTGTCCCGCAGGAACGAGTGTTCGGGCCCCACGCTCGGGTAGTCCAGCCCGGCCGAGACGGAATGGGACTCGAGGGTCTGTCCGTCCTCGTCCTGAAGAACGTAGGTGAAGGCGCCGTGCAGGACACCTGGGCGCCCGGTGCTGAAACGGGCCGCGTGCTTGTCCGTGTCAACACCCTCTCCGCCAGCCTCGAGGCCGATCAGGCGCACGGACTCATCGTCGATGAAACGGTGGAAGATTCCCATCGCGTTGGAGCCACCGCCGACGCACGCGCACACGACGTCGGGCAGACGACCGACCAGGTCGAGCACCTGGGCCCGTGCCTCGACTCCGATGATCCGTTGGAAGTCACGCACCATCTCGGGGAACGGGTGCGGGCCGGTGACGGTGCCGATCACGTAGTGGGTGGTCTCGACGTTGGTGACCCAGTCGCGCATCGCTTCGTTGATCGCGTCCTTCAGGGTTGCGCTGCCATGGCTCACCGGGATGACTTCAGCCCCGAGAAGCCTCATCCGGGCGACGTTCAACGCCTGACGCTGCGTGTCCTTGGTACCCATGTAAACGACGCACTCAAGCCCCATCAGGGCCGCCGCCGTTGCACTCGCCACGCCGTGCTGACCGGCCCCCGTCTCGGCGATGATGCGCGTCTTGCCCATGCGCTTGGTCAGCAGCGCCTGGCCCAGAACGTTGTTGAGCTTGTGCGAGCCCGTGTGGTTGAGGTCCTCGCGCTTGAGCAGGATGCGTGCCCCCCCTGCGTGCTGGGCAAACTTCGGGACCTCGGTGATGATGCTGGGGCGGCCGGTATAGGTACGGTGCAGACGCTCGAGCTCGCCCTGGAACGCCGGGTCGATGTTGGCCTTGAGCCGTGCCTCGTCGAGCTGCTCAAGGGCAGCCACGAGGGCCTCAGGGACATACCGGCCGCCATACGAGCCGAAACGGCCCGGCCGCGTGCCCCCACCGGTCGAGCTGGGATGGTCGGTCATCAGACTCCCTGTTGTCGCAGCGCCGGATGAGCGCCTGCAGCGATGAGATCGGCCACGGCTTCACGCGGGCGCCCACCGATCACGAGGCTCTCGCCCACCAGTACAGCGCCCGCGCCCGCGCGGGCATAGTCGAGCACGTCGTGCGGCCCGCGAACCCCCGACTCGGCGACCTTGATGATCCCGGCCGGGATGTGCCTGGCCAGTCGCGCAAAGGTTCCGCGGTCGACCTCCAGGGTCTTGAGGTTGCGGGCGTTGACGCCGATGACGCGCGCACCAGCATCGACCGCCCGCTGGATCTCGGCCTCTTCGTGCACCTCGACCAGCACGGTCATCCCGAGGGACTCCGCGCGCTCATGCAGACCGACGAGCGTGGGTTGGTCGAGCGCAGCGACGATCAGCAGGACGACGTCGGCGCCATAGGCGCGTGCCTCCCAAAGCTGGTAGGAGGAGACCGTGAAGTCCTTGCGCAGTACGGGAATGTCAACGGCTGCACGGACCGCAGCCAGGTCCTCGAGGCTGCCGCCGAAACGGCGTCGCTCGGTCAGGACGCTGATCACACTGGCACCACCGGCGGCGTAGTCGGCAGCCAACCCGCCAGGGTCGGCAATCATGGCCAGCGCGCCCTTGCTCGGGCTCGAGCGCTTGACCTCGGCGATCACCTTGACACCGCCTCCGCCGCGAAGTGCCGCGAATGCGTCGTATGCCGGCGCAACCCGCTCCACGCGGGACTTCAGCTCGTCCATCGGGATCCGGGCCTGTCGAACGGCCAGGTCCTCACGGACGCCGGCAATGATCTCGTCGAGGACAGTGGTCACCATTCAAGGCTATCTACGCGCGTGGGCTGGTCCGAACCGACCCCCAGGTGCCATCAGCGAACGGCGGTGTTGGCCCTTGACCGGTCCGGAGTGGTCGCGCCGAAGCCGGCCATCGCCAGGATCTTGCCGGCTGCGACACCGACGACCGCCAGGACGATGCCGACGATGGCCAGAGGCCAGCTCACGATCACGACGGCAAGACAGATCAGGAACGAGGCGACCAACAAGATCCCGACGGCCGTCCATGCTGCGGTGCTGTGGCCGTGTCCGTGCTCTGCCATGGGTCTCTCCTCGGTGCGACGGTCTGCTTTTGATCCCGTTCTTCCAGCCCTGACGTCATTGTGTCAGCGCCAGTCGGCTGCGGGAGCCCGTATGGGCCTCACTGCCCGATCGTGGGGTCCTCGCCACGGGAGAGCTGGTCCCATTCCAGCTCGCGCCGGCGAGCGAGGTCGCCGGTTGAGCTGAGCTGAGACGTCTGCGATGTCTGGTCCACGACGGGCGGGTCGTACCTGCTCGAGAGCCCGTTCCAGCGACTGGCACCGACCAGGGCGCAGAGCCCACCGAAACCCATGACGATCGTGGCCGTCAGCGCAACCCATGCCCAGCTCCCCGCATGTCCGTGCGCGACGACGCTCCCGCTGCGCCCGGTGCCGGTGGCTGCCAGCGTGCCCAGCGCGCCGCCTGGGTCGGCGAGTATCGAGAGGATCACCACCACGCCGAGGACGGCAGCCAGCATCGCTGAGCATGCCGCAATGACACGCACGACTGTTCCGGCGGTGGCCGCCGCTACCGCCGACGCCAGGCCGACCAGTGCCGCAGCCAGGGCACCTGGTGCGACGTCAGATCCCCTGCCGTTCAAGACACTTGCGCCGAGAACTGCATCACCGGCCGAGCCCGAGACCCACACGCGAGAACCGCTGACGAGGACGACCGAGGCGCTCATGAGCATGAGGACGAGCACCATCCGTTTGCTGGTGAGCGTGTTGGTCATGGCGTTCGCAACCCCGACGCGGACGCCACTGCCCGCAGAGCCGCCGCTGCCTTGTTGACGCTCTCCTCGAGCTCCAGCTGAGGCACCGAGTCAGCGACGATCCCTCCTCCGGCCTGGACGTATGCCCGCCCGGCCTTGATCACCGCAGTCCGGATCGCGATCGCCATGTCGAGGTCGCCGTGGAAGTCGAGATAGCCGACGACCCCGCCGTAGATGCCCCGGCGGCTCGGCTCGAGCTCGTCGATCAGGGCCATGGCACGCGGCTTGGGGGCCCCTGACAGCGTGCCCGCCGGGAACGTTGCTACGAGCACGTCGTAGGCGCTCTGCTCGGGCCGGATGTCGCCGACCACCGTGGACTCCAGATGCATGATGTGGCTGTAGCGCCGGATCGTCATGAACTCCACCACATCGACGGTTCCCGGATGACACACCCGCTGCAGGTCGTTGCGCGACAGGTCCACGAGCATGACGTGCTCCGAACGCTCCTTGGCGTCGGCCAGCAGCTCCTCGCCGTTGGCGACGTCCGCCTCTGGTGTGTCGCCTCGTGGCCGCGAGCCGGCGATCGGGTGCGTGATGGCCCTCCGGCCGGTGACCTTGACCAATGCCTCCGGGCTCGAGCCCACGACGTCGTATGCCGTGCCGTCCGGTGCCGGGAGCCGCAGAAGATACATGTACGGGCTGGGGTTCGACGCCCGAAGAACCCGATAGACATCGAGCGCGTCGGCCGGGCAGTCGACCGAGAACCGTTGGGAGAGAACGACCTGGAAGACCTCACCGGCCCGAATGGCGTCCTTGCCCGCTTCGACCATGGCGCGGAACTGCTCTGGCGTGCGGTTGCTGGAAGCCTCTGGTGCCGTCGGCTCGATGACTGCCACGGTGCTGGGCGCGGCGGCAGCGAGATCGGCGGTCATCCGGTCGAGCCGGCTGACCGCGTCGGACCATGCATCCTCCATCCGTTCGTCCGTCGCGTCGTAGTTGATGGCGTTCGCGACCAGGAGCAGGGAGCCGTCGGCGTGGTCCAGCACGGCGAGATCCGTGGCGAGCATCATGGCGAGCTCGGGCAGATGCAAGTCGTCAGGCAAGGTGTCGGGAACCTTCTCCCAGCGACGTACGGCGTCATACGTGATGGCCCCGACCATGCCACCGGTCAACGGCGGCAGGCCCGGGATGGGATCGGTCGCGAGCGCAGAGACGGTGTCGCGTAACGCTTCCAGCGGGTTGCCTTCAGTGGGGACCCCCACCGGAGGGTCGCCGATCCAGTGCGTCACGCCGTCCTTCTCGGTCAGAACGGCTGCGCAGGCAGCGCCCACGATGGAGTAGCGGGACCACACTCCCCCATGCTCGGCTGACTCCAGCAGGAAGGTGCCAGGGGCATCCTTCGCCAGCTTGCGGTAGACGCCCACTGGAGTCTCCGCATCGGCGAGCAGCCGGCGCACCACCGGGATGACGCGACGGGTGCGGGCCAGCTCGGCGAACGTCTCCAGCGAAGGCCAGGTCACGCCATACGCGAGGTTGGGCTTTTGCTCATTCATCCGGATGTCCTTGAACCGCAGCCAGATCGTGGTCGTCGAAGCAGGTGCGCGCTCCGGTGTGGCAGGCAGCGCCGATCTGGTCGACCCGGACGAGCAGAGCGTCACCGTCGCAGTCCAGCGCGACGCTCTTGACGTACTGAGCGTGGCCCGAGGTGTCACCCTTGCGCCAGTACTCGCCACGGCTGCGCGACCAAAAGGTCACCCGCCCCGACGTCAGTGTGCGATGGAGTGCCTCGTCGTCCATCCAGCCGACCATGAGCACCTCACCGCTGTCGTGCTGCTGCACCACAGCGCAAACGAGACCGACGGCGTCGCGCTTCAGCCGCGCGGCCACCTCGTCGGGGAGGGGGGACTGTGCTGAGGTCGGGGTCACCTAGGACATTCTGCCGCGTGACCCCCCTGGGCGAATGCCACAAGTCCACCAGTGTTGGATGCTGGGATGCTGACAATCGACCTCGACGTGATCCGACTGACCCTGCACGTGCTTGCCGCGACCATCTGGGTGGGCGGTCAGATTGTCCTGGCGGCGCTGGCGGGGCCTCTCCGCCGAGCCGATCCGGCCGCTCTCGCCCCCGTGGCCCGCGCCTACGCCTGGGTGGCCTGGCCCGCGTTTGTTGTTCTCATTCTCACGGGCGGCTGGATGCTCGCCGACATGAGCCAGGCGGGCGAGGCGGGCGAAGCCCTCCAGACCACCCTGACGATCAAGTTGTTGCTCGTCGCACTGTCGGGCATCGGTGCCGCGTTGCACACCTTCGTCAAGACACCTGCGCTCAAAGGGATCTGGGCAACTGTCGGCCTCGCGAGCGCGCTCGCGGTCGTACTGCTGGGCGTCTCGATCGTCGAGGCCGGCTGAGCCCTCAAGCCCCGCGCTGCTGGGCGACCCAGGACGCGTGCAGCGCGGCATAGACGCCTCCAGAGCCCTCGAGATCGTGGTGTGGTCCGCGCTCCACGATTCGGCCCTTGTCCACGACGATGACCTCGTCGGCGGCCTCGGCCGTCGAGAGACGGTGGGCGATCGTGATGGACGTGCGGCCACGACTCAGGCTGTCCAGGGCGCGCTGGACCCGCACCTCGGTGGCCGGGTCGACCGCCGATGTGGCTTCGTCCAGAACCAGCAGGTCAGGGTCCGCCAGGTAGGCCCGGGCCAGAGCGACCAGCTGCCGCTCGCCGGCTGACAGGGACTCCCCGCGTTGGCCTACATCTGTCCGCAGACCCTGCGGCAGGCTTGCCAGCCAGTCGTCCAGGCCAAGCTCGGTCAGGGCCAGTCGTACGTCATCATCAGTTGCGACTGGCTTGCCGAACCGGATGTTGTCCAACAGCGTTGAGTCGAACAGGAATCCCTCTTGCGGCACGAGCACCACGCGACTGCGCAGTGAGCTGAACCTGACGTCGCGCAGGTCCACACCGTCGATCTGGACGATTCCCACGGTCGGGTCCATCAAACGCGTGAGCAGCTTGGCCAGCGTCGTCTTGCCCGAGCCGGTCTCCCCGACGATGGCGATGCGCGAGCGAGGGGCGATCCGGAGATCGATCTCGTGCAGCACGGCATCACCTCCCGGATAGGCGAACCCGACGCCCTCGAAGACCACCGTGATGGGGCCGCGCGGCAGCGACTGCCCTTGGTCAGCGGGATCGGCCACGTCGGCCGGCGTGTCGATCACGGCGATCACCCGGCGCCACCCCGCAACCGCATTCTGCATCTCGTTGAGGATCTCGGTCGCGGTCTGCACCGGCTGGGTGAACAGCTGCACCAGGAACAAGAAGGCCAAGAGCTCACCCAGGGTCATCTGCCCACGAACGGCAAGGACCGTTCCGACCACCACGATGACGGCCGTCGTCAGACCGGAGACAAGCTGCCCCGACGTGAACGCCGCCACGGCTTTGATCTGGGCCGACACCGAGGCACGGCGGTGGTTCTCGATGGCTGTGTCGATGCGGGCGGCGGTACGGTCCTCGACCCCGTATGCGCGGATGGTCGCCGCGCCGACGACGGACTCCGAGACCGCTCCCAGGAGCTCACCGACGCGCTCGCGGACCTGTGTGAATGCCCTGCCGACGATGCCCTGGAACCGGCGGATAAGGAAGAACAGCGGCACGAAGCAGAGCCACACGACAGCCGCCAGCAACGGGCTGTAGATCACCATCAGCACCGTCGCCAGGGTCAGCTGGCCCAGGGACACGATCAGCATCAGCCCACCGAACTGCACGAACATGGAGATCGTGTCGACGTCGCTGGTCACCCGCGAAACCAGCGAGCCGCGCCGCTCGGTGTTCTGGGTGAGCATCGAGAGGTCATGAATGTGTCGGAAAGCCTTGATCCGCAACGTAGCCAAGCCGCTCTCCGATGCACGGAACAAGCGCACGTTCACGAAGTACGACGTCACTGCGGTGAGCACGACACCGCAGGCGGCCAGAAGGACGAGACGGAGGACGAGCCCGATGTCGGGGCCCGACGTGGCCAGGATCCCCCGGTCGGTCGTCTGCTGCACGACGAAGGGGACGACAACCCGGCCCAGCGTCGAGATCAGGGCCAGCATCACCGTGACGCCGATGCCTTTGCGGAGCTCGGGTGACAGCTCGAGGCCGCGGCGCAGGGTCGCCCAGGTACTTAGCTGCTGGCTGGACTCGATGACGGTGGCGTCTGGCATCGGACGCGAACGAGAGGCCGGACTCACGCTCCAGCTCCCGTCGCGTCGAGGCGGTCCTCGTCGGCCAGCACCGCGGCCCGCTCCGCAGCCTCGCGGGCGTAGGCGGTGACCAGCCTGGCGTAGCCGGTGCAGCGCTCCAGCAGCTGTTGGTGAGGCGCGTGGTCGACCACCCGGTCGTTCTCCATGTAGACGACATCATCGGCCAGGGCGATCGTCGCCATCCGGTACGCGACCACGAGCACCGTCGTCCGCGGCGTGTGGTCAGTACTGCTACCGACCTCGCGAAGTCCGGCCAGGATCGCCTGCTCGACGCTGGGGTCGACGGCACTTGTCGCATCGTCCAGAACAAGTAGCTGTGGGTTGCGGATCACGGCTCGTGCCAGGGCTATTCGTTGACGCTGACCACCGGACAAGCTGGCGCCCCGCTCCCCGACCCGCGTGTCGAGGCCATGCGACAGTGCTGCGACAAAGCCATCCGCCTGAGAGATGCGCAGTGCGTGCCACACCTCGTCGTCAGATGCCGGGGCACCAAGGGTGACGTTGCCCCGGACGGTGTCATCGAACAGGAACGTCTGCTGCGCGACGAGCGAGCCGACTTCGGGCACACCGCCCTGGACGACGTCACGCAGGTTGACACCGTCGAGACGTACGACCCCCGAGTCGGGGTCGATCAGCCGCAGCACCAGCGAGGCCAGCGTTGACTTGCCGGAGCCCGTGGGACCGACGAGTGCGGTGGTGCCGCCCGCGAGCACATCGAGGTTGACGGACCGGACAGCAGGGCTGGTCTTGGTGACGGTGCCGTCCTCGCGGCTGACGTCGTAGGAGTACGACGCCTGGTCTGCCTGCACGCGACTTGCGCCGTCCTGTACGAGGCCGCGATCGCCATACTGCATCACGCCTTTCGCCTGCAGAACCGCATCGACACGGCCCCAGCCGACGACGGTGCGGGGAAGCTCGGCAAGCACCCAGCCCAGAGCGCGAACGGGGAAGGAGAGGAGCGAGAACAGGTAGGCGATCTGGACGACCTCGGCCGCGGTGAGCTGGCCGCTTGCCACTCTGGCCGTCCCGACCGCGAGGACGGCGAGGGTCCCCAAGGTGGGGATCCCCTCGATCGCCGGGTCGAACAGACCCCGGGTGCGACCGACCTCGATGTTGGCGTTCTTGAGCCGGTCGGTCACATGGGTGAAACGGGCTGCCTCGTGGTCCTCACGGCCCATGGACTTGACGATCAGCGCTGCCTCGAAGCTCTCGTGGGCCACTTCCGAGACCTCGGCGCGAAGTTGTTGTGACGTGGTCACCAACGGCGACATGCGGCGCTGGAAGGCAAGGTTGGCGACGAAGAGCATGGGGAAGACGAGCATTCCGATTGCTGCCAGGACCGGGTCGACAAGGAACATCTGCACGGTGGCCACGGTCAGCATGACGATGACGCCCAGTGCCATCGGCAGCGGTTGGAACACCTGCCATGTGGCTTCGACGTCGGCATTCGCATTGGACAACAGCTGCCCCGACGGGTGGCGGTGGTGCCACGAGAGAGGCAGGCGGAGGTACTGGCGGGTGACCCGACGTCGATACAGGGCGGCGAGGTTGTTGAAGGTGATGCCCGCGGCAATCCTCCGCACGACGATGCCGACGATGTTGACCAGCGTGACGGCCGACAGCAGGAGCCCTGCGTACCAGAGCTGGCCCGCGGACACCTGCCGGGCCGTGATGGCGGGGCCGACCACCTCGCGGACGACCTTGCCGATCACTGTGGCGGTCGCAACCGTCATGACGCCGTAGACCGAGCTGCCCAGCACCGCCAGGGCGAACCACCGGGGCTGCTCGCGAATGCCGTGACCCACGACGCGTAGACCGCGCCGCAGGGTGGGTAACGGCGCCGACGCCAAAGCTGCCTCCAGGGGCTGAACAGGGATGACCTACCCTCTCACGACGCCATCTGACTCGATCCGCAGATCATCTGACCCGCGGACCCAGGCAGTCTGTCCGGCGCGAAGCGATCAGCGGACGGGCAGCCCATGAGCGCGAAGAGCATCCTTCACCTGGCCGATGGTGAGCTCACCGAAGTGGAAGACGCTGGCGGCGAGCACAGCGTTGGCCCCTGCGTCGACCGCGGGAGCGAAGTCGGCGACGGTGCCCGCTCCACCACTGGCGATCAACGGCACGTTCACCTCCCGCCGGACGGCCGCGATGAGCTCCAGATCGAAGCCGTCCTTGGTGCCGTCAGCGTCCATCGAGTTGAGCAGGATCTCCCCCGCGCCCAGCTGAGCAGCCTTCGCACACCACTCGATGGCATCAAGCCCCGTCCCCTGCCGACCACCGTGGGTAGTCACCTCGAACTCGCCAGTGGGAGAACCCGATTCGTCGCGCCGACGCCGTACGTCAGCGGACAGGACCAAGACCTGGCAGCCGAAGCGATCCGCGATGTCGGCGATCAGGTCCGGGCGGGAGATCGCGGCGGTGTTGACCCCCACCTTGTCAGCGCCCGCACGCAGCAGGCGGTCCACATCGTCAACCGTGCGCACACCCCCTCCCACGGTCAATGGGATGAACACCTGCTCGGCGGTCCGGCGCACAACGTCCAGGGTCGTCTCGCGATTGCCACTGCTGGCGGTGACGTCGAGAAAGGTCAGCTCGTCTGCACCCTGTTCGTCATAGCGCTTTGCCAGCTCGACGGGATCACCCGCATCACGCAGGTTCTCGAAGTTGACCCCCTTGACGACTCGTCCGGCGTCCACGTCAAGGCAGGGGATGACCCGTATCGCGACGCTCACCCGGTCAGCCTAGCGAGCGGACGCCGAGGCCCCCGGCTGTCTACAGTCCAGACATGCAGATCACGGACGCGAGCGAGGCGATCACCGAGGCACTTCGAGTCATCGGACATGCCCAGCCACGTTGCGGCGCCACGAAAGTCGTGGCCATCGACGGACCCAGCGCCGCAGGCAAGACGGACTTCGCTGCGGCGCTTGCCGTGCGCCTCCCCGGAGCCCACGTCGTGCACATGGACGACCTGTATCCCGGCTGGGATGGTCTGGCACAGGCCGTTGCCGACCTGCACGACCAGATCCTGGCCCCGATCGCACGCAACGAGCGGGCGGCATACAGGCGATGGGACTGGGAGCACGATCACTATGCCGACTGGCAGGACCTCCCCGCCACGTCCCTCCTGCTCGTGGAAGGTGTGGGCGCGGGCGCGGGACGGAACGCGGACTTCGAGTCGGTGCTCATCTGGCTCGAGGCCGACCGAGACGTCCGTTTCCGGCGGGGCATCGAGCGCGACGCTCAGGCATATCTGCCCCACTGGAGCCGTTGGGCCGAGCAGGAAGAGGCCGTGTTTCTCGCTGACGCGACACGCAGTCGCGCTGACCTCATCGTGGACACCACCACGCCGTGACCCATCGTTGGGCATGATGGGCGGCATGGAACCGGCGGACGGAACGGCTGCGGACACTGGGTCGATGCAGGAACGGACCGGTCGAACGCTCGACGAGTGGGTCGACCTCGTGCGGCACGCGGGGCTCGATCCGCTGCAGCAGGACGATGTTCGCCGCTGGCTCAAGGACGTCCACCGCATCCCGCAAGACATCCAAGCGACCATCGCGGATGCTGCGGCCCGTCGCGCGGGTTGGGTCGAACAGACCCTGGAGGACTACGCGGACGCGTTGTATGCCGGGTCGAAGGCTGAGCTACGCCCTCTCCATGACGGCGTGGTCGCCCTTGCCGCAGGGTTTGGCGATGACTGCGCGGTCGAGGCTCGCTCGACCGCCACACATGTCGTCCGACGAACTCAGTTCGCCTCAGTGGCGCCCGGGCCACACGGCACGCTGCGGGTTGGTTTTTGTTTCCGCGCAAAGGTCCCGGCCGACAAGAGGCTCAGCGAAGCCAAGGCCTTCGGGCAGTCAACCCACTGGCTCCACCTCGCCTCCGACTCCGACGAGAACGACGTTCGTTCGCTGGAACCCCTGCTCCGTGCGGCATACGACCAGAACGGTTGAGCGCATGACCTCGTCGATCGGTCAGTGGCGTTCTCGAGGCGCGTCCCTGGCTCCGCGTGCGGCACGGCGTTCCAAGGCGTCGGTGCATCACAGGCTCACCCGGCTTCGTCACCGGTCGTTCTTCATCGTGCAATGCGCGACGGCAGCGGCGGTGGCCTGGTGGGTTGCCACGGCCCTGCTCCACCACCAGAGTGCGTTCTTCGCGCCTGTCACGGTCATGATCAGCCTGGGTATGTCCTACGGGCAACGACTCCGACGCGTCATCGACGTCACCATCGGGGTGGCGATCGGGGTATTGGTCGGGGACATCTTCGTTCACTTCTTCGGATCCGGGGTCTGGCAGATCGCGATCGTTGCCATGACGGCAATGACCGTTGCCGTCCTTTTCGGGGCGGGCACGATGCTGGTGTCACAAGCCGGCGTTCAATCGATCATCGTCACGACGTTGGTGGCCCAACCGGCGGTGGCTCTGAGCCGCTGGCTCGACGCCGTGGTCGGGGGCAGCGTCGCGCTCCTCGCGGCGACGATCACTCCTGCCTCCCCTCTGCGCAGGCCCCGCGCGCAGGCGGCCGTCGTCGTCGTGGAGCTGTCCGCAATCCTCGCCTGCACGGCAGAGGCCCTGCGACAGAACGACAAGGACCTGGTCACCAGCGCATTGGCCCGGGCACGCAACTCGGAGCATGCCCTGGATGAGTTGCGCGATCTCTCGGCCGAGGGTATTGCCGTGGTACGACTCTCACCGTTCCGGCGCCGTGATCTGCCGGGCGTCCAGGCGATCGCGGACCTGCTCGTACCGCTGGACCATGCAATTCGCAACATCCGGGTCCTGGTCCGGCGTGCCTCGGTTGCGCTCTGGGAGGGCGAGGATGTTCCGCCGACCTACATCGACCTGATCTCTTCGCTGGCCGACGTCACCGCCGAGATCGCCGGTCAGCTCAGTGAACGACGGTTGTCCAGGCGATCTCGTGACGCCCTCACCGCGATCGCGCAGTCAAGCTCGCTCGTGGCGGCCCACCCAGGACTGTCCGCCGAGGTCATCCGCGCCCAGGTACGGTCGGCCGTCGTGGATCTGCTCATGCTCACCGGCCTGACGTATGACGAAGCTCGCGCGCGGGTCCCAGCCTCAGCGGACGCTCTCGAGGGAGACGTCGAGGAGGGCGATTAGCGCGGACGACCATGCACCTGGACCAGCGCAGACAGGCGTCCGGCCGCTGCCCGCCCAAAGGCACCATCAGCCTTCTGGATCGCCATGACCGCAACGGTGTCGGTGTCATCGAGATCCACGCTCACCCACGGCGCGCCGCCTCCGAACTGCACCCGGACGATCTGCGCCCACTCGAGCTTGCGCGTCGTGATCAGATTGCGGATCACCAGTCCCTCGGTCGATGGAGTCGCCCGGATCGAGGCGTAGCGCCACAGTGCTGCCGCAACAGCGACACCGCAGAGAGCAAGGAAGAACCGGTCGAGGAGATCCCAACCGCCATAGAGCGGATCCACTCTGGGCAGCGAGATCGCTCCCCCGGTGAAGATCACCAAGGACAGCACCGCCATCACCAGTGCCACCCGCCGCCCGCGCCGCGGACGAAACACGGCGTACGGGTCAGACTCATGACGACCGTCGGCTGACGAACGGGACATCAGATCCGGCAGGCCGCAATGTCGGTGACCAGGATGGCGCGGGCTCCAAGGTCGTAGAGCTCGTCCATGACCTGGTTCGTCCTGCTCCGTGGCACCATCGCACGTACGGCGACGTAGCCCTTGTCGTGCAGGGGTGACACGGTCGGTGACTCCAGACCGGGGGTCAGCGCGCATGCCTGCTCCACCAGCTCAACCCGCACGTCGTAGTCCATCATCACGTAGCTGCGCGCGGTGATCACGCCCTGCAGACGTCGGGCCAGGATGTCGAGTGCGCCCTGAGCCAGCCTGTCCGCGCGCTGGATCAAGACCGCTTCACTACGCAGGATCGGGTCGCCGAAGACCTCAAGCCCCTGCTGCCGCAACGTCGTTCCGGTCTCGACCACGTCGGCGATCACGTCCGCGACGCCCAGCGTGATGGCCGTCTCGACCGCGCCGTCGAGCCGAACGACGTCGGCCTCTACGCCGTACTCGGCCAGATACGCGGACACCAGCCCGGCGTAGCTCGTGGCGACCCTCTTGCCCTGGATGTCCTTGACGCTCTTGGCAACCCCCGGCTTTGCGGCGAATCGGAAGGTCGAGGCAGCAAACCCCAGAGACATGGACTCGACCGCGGCGGCGCCGGAGTCCAGCAGGAGATCACGACCGGTGATGCCACCATCGAGACTGCCGGAGCCGACGTAGACCGCGATGTCACGTGGTCGCAGGAAGAAGAACTCAATGTCCTGCTCAACGTCGATCAGCACGAGCTCCTTGGGCTCTCGGCGCCCTCGATAGCCAGCCTCGCGCAACATCCCGGCAGCGGCTTCGGACAAAGAACCCTTGTTGGGCACGGCAATTCGTAACATGTGATGGGTCCTTGCGTAGCGGGCGGGCGCTGAGGTCAGAGGTGGGTGTAGACGTCGTCGAGAGAGACGCCGGAAGCAATCATCATCACCTGCACGTGATACAGGAGCTGGCTGATCTCCTCGGCCGTGCGCTCCTTGCCCTCGTGCTCAGCGGCCATCCACACCTCGGCCGCCTCCTCGACGATCTTCTTGCCGATCTCATGAACCCCGGCGTCCAGCGCGACAACGGTGCCCGACCCCGGTGGGCGCGTGGCAGCCTTGTCGGTCAGCTCGGCATACAACTGCTCGAAGGTCTTCACGAGGGTCAAGGTTACTTGGCGCGCACCGTGCGGTGTTCAATGCGTTTGTCGGCAGCCTGCTCAGGCGTCAGCGCCAGGACGCGCTGGACGTAGATGCCCGGCAGGTGGACAGCGTCGGCGTCGATCTCACCCGGCTCGACCAAGTGCTCGACCTCGGCGATCGTGATCCGGCCTGCCATCGCAGCCACCGGGTTGATGTTGCGGGCGGACTGTCGGAACACCAGGTTGCCGTGCCGGTCGCCCTTCCAGGCCCGCACCAGGGCGAAGTCGGTGCTGAGCGCGTGCTCCAGCACGAAGGTCTGGTTCTCACCGTTCCAGATCATCTCGCGGGTCTCCTTCGGGGGCGACGCCTTGGCGATCGACCCGTCAGGGGCGTACCGCAACGGCACCCCGCCTTCGGCGACATGGGTGCCAACACCGGTCGCCGTGAAGAACGCCGCTATGCCGGCCCCACCGGCCCGCATCTTCTCGGCGAGGCTGCCCTGTGGCGTGAGCTCGACCTCGAGCTCGCCAGAGAGGAACTGACGCTCGAACTCCTGGTTCCCGCCCAGGTAGGAGGCGACCACCCGTCGGATCTGCTTGTGCTTCAACAGAATCCCCAACCCCCAGTCGTCCACACCACAGTTGTTCGAAACCACCTCAAGATCGGTGATGCCGCTGTGATGCAGCTCGGCAATGAGAACATTCGGCACACCGCAGACGCCAAATCCGCCCACCGCCAGCGACGAGCCGTTAACGATGCCGATAACCGCTTGGGCTGCGCTGGCGACGACTTTGTCCATGACCTTGCTTCCTGGTTGGTCTCGGGGGGCTCGTACCCGGTCGCGCTAGGCGAGCGAGCGCACCTCGGGCGCGGCATACGTAGTGGTGCGCTGACGGACCGGACGGCCGATGCCCTCCGCGATGGACGTCAGCTCCTCAACGGTCTTGGCCGACCCATGTTCCGATCCGGCCATCCGGCTGATCGTCTCTTCCATCAGGGTGCCGCCCACATCGTTGGCCCCGCCTTGCAGCATCGCGCGGGTGCCGTCAACTCCGAGCTTCACCCATGAGGTCTGGACGTTGTGGATGCGCCCATGCAGCATGAGCCGGGCCACCGCGTGGACCGCCCGGTTGTCCCTCATCGTCGGTCCAGGGCGAGCGAGTCCGGCCAGATAGACCGGGGCGTTGGTATGGATGAACGGAAGGGGGACGAACTCCGTGAAGCCTCCAGTGCGGTCCTGCAACGCCGTGAGGGTGCGCAGATGTCCGACCCAGTGGCGTGGATGGTCGACATGGCCGTACATCATCGTGCTGCTCGACGGGATGCCCAGCTCATGGGCCGTCGCGACGATCTCGACCCATTGCGCCGAAGGCAGCTTGCCCTTGGTCAGGACCCACCGGATCTCGTCGTCGAGGATCTCGGCCGCAGTTCCGGGGATCGAGTCGAGTCCGGCGTCCTTGAGCTCCTCGAGCCAGGCACGCACCGAGATGCCGGACTTCGCCGATGCGGTCGCGATCTCCATCGGGGAGAACGCATGCACGTGGATGCCGGGCGCGGCCGACTTCACCGACCGGACGATGTCCGCGTATGCCGTCCGCCCCAGCGACGGGTCGATCCCGCCCTGCAGACAGACCTCTGTGGCGCCCAGCGCCTGAGCCTCGGCGGCACGCTGCCCGATCTGCTCGAGGGACAAGGTGAAGGCATCCGCGTCGCTCTTGCGCTGGGCGAATGCACAGAACCGGCATCCGACGTAGCAGATGTTGGTGAAGTTGATGTTGCGGTTGACGACGTAGGTGACGTCGTCACCGACAGCGTTCCGACGCACGTCATCGGCCAGTGACGTGACCGCCTCGAGGTCGGCGCCATCGCAGGTGAGCAAGGCCAGATAGTCGTCGTCCGTCAGGCCTGCAGGGTCGTTCTGCGCGCGAAGAAGGGCCGCCCTTACATCGGTGTCGAGGCGCGGAGCCGCAGTGAGTGCATCCGGCGCGCGGGTTGCGACCTCTGCCCAGCTGCCATAGACCTCGTCGAAGTCACTGCGGCGATCGGCACTTCTGCCCCCCTCGTCGACCTCGCGATGGAGATCCACCCGCCCATGACCGGTCCCGCTGACCTGCAGACCGCCGTCCGGCTCCTGCCACGGCAGGCCCTTCGGCCGGGCGGACGGGTTGGCCAGGCCGGTCTCCGGGTCGGCCAACGCCCGAACATGCGGATGCAGTCTGGGGTCGATCCAGGGCTCGTCCCGATGGAGAGCCCCAAGGACGTATCGCGCGCCGGTCGTGAGCCGTTCAGCCAGCCTCAGCCCGCAGTCCTCGGTCCAGCGACCCAGGTCGTCGATCTCGGGCCACGGACGCTCGGGGTTGACGTGGTCCGGGGTGACCGGCGAGACGCCACCCCAGTCGTCAACACCAGCAGCGAGCAGACGTGGGATCTGCGCCGGTTCAGACAGGTTCGGCGGCGCCTGGACGCTGACCGAGGGCCCCAGAAGGAGCCTGGTCACGGCAATCGTGGCGAGGTACTCCTCCTCGCCCAGGTCCGGCGTCGAACGCATCGACGTATCGTCCTTGGACCGGAAGTTCTGGATGATGCACTCCTGGATCGAGCCGTACTCGCGCGCGACCCGCCGGATGGCCAGGATCGAGTCGAGCCTCTCCGGCAGCGTCTCACCGATGCCGACCAGGATGCCGGTGGTGAACGGGACCCCCACCCGCCCTGCGTCCTCGAGCACCCGCAGCCGAACGGCCGGATCCTTGTCGGGAGAACCGAAATGCGCCTGCCCCTCCTCTTCGAAGAGCCGCCGTGACGTGGTCTCGAGCATCATCCCCATCGACGGCGCAACCGGCTTGAGCCGCTGCAGGTCTGACCACGACATGACGCCGGGGTTGAGGTGCGGCAAAAGGCCCGTCTCCTCGAGAACCCGGATGGCCATGGCCCGCACGTAAGCCAACGTGTCGTCATACCCGTGGGCGTCGAGCCACTCGCGTGCTTGGGGCCAGCGATCCTCAGGACGGTCGCCGAGGGTGAACAGCGCCTCCTTGCAGCCATGTGCGGCACCTGCCCGAGCAATGTCGAGCACCTCGTCAGGCGAGAGGTAGGCCGCGGGGAGACGATGCGGGACGGTCACGAAGGTGCAGTAGTGGCAACGGTCCCGACACAGACGAGTGAGCGGGATGAAGACCTTGCGCGAGTAGGTCACGACCCCGGGTCGGCCGGCCGCGACCATCGCCGCATCGCGTACCCGGGTCGAGGACTCGAACAACGCCTCAAGGTCGTCGCCACGGGCACCGAGCAGGACCATCGCCTCTGCCTCGTCGAGAGCCTTGCCGTCGCGGGCACGGGCCAAGGCGCGGCGCATCGCATTGTCGGTCAAGGCATTGTCAGTCAGGACCACGGAGTCAGTCACCCGCGCAGATTACTTGTCGCTACCAAGGCTCCGCCGAAACGGGTGCCGTTGAGCGGGCTGACGCGCCGATACGTGCAGAGGAGAACCCGAATCGATTGACGGGTTGGCTCCCGCGCGGGGAGAGTGCAGTACACCACCAGAGCAAGTCAAGAATCCGAGCCGATGTCCAAAGGGACCACCCACGTTGTCCAAGAGTCGCGAGCACACAGGGTCCGCGCCGGACCGAGATCGACCTGACCTGCGTGCCGACTGCGCGAGCTGCTTCGCGCTGTGCTGCGTCGCTCCGGCCTTCTCGGCCTCGGCGGACTTCGCGATCAACAAACCCGCCGGGCAGGCGTGTCCTCACCTGCAACCGGATTTCCGTTGCGGAACTC
The DNA here is from genome assembly GCA_036565395.1 of Dermatophilaceae bacterium. GTDB lineage: Bacteria > Actinomycetota > Actinomycetes > Actinomycetales > Dermatophilaceae > UBA4719. The sequence goes on along the minus strand of DATCNE010000193.1, from coordinate 8,395 downwards.
ACGCAAGCCTCCGGGAGAAGGGTTTTCGGGGTTGCACGGTGTACGACTGCTTCGGCGCGGGGCAGCAGGTCTCCCAGGTCACTTTCGGCGGACAGAGCTGGCGGCACGCCCCGCACACCGCAAAGTTGATGTTCGAGGTGTTTTCGATCGTGCGGGATCTCCATGAGCTGTGCTGGTATCTCACCGAAGCGCTGACGCTGCAATCTGCCGGTCGGCTCCACGAAGAGCTCAGTCTCGCGCTGCAGGAAACGGATCGCCTTGCTCAGGGCAGCCCTCAAACCCTCCTGGAGCTCGACATGGCCGAGCACCGACGAGACGTCAATGTCCTGCTGCTGCAGACGAGCGAGAACGCGCGATCCGAGATCCAGCACACAAAGACGGACTACCGGGGGGCGGACCTGATCGGAGCGAAGCTCGAGGGCGCCGACCTCAGAGGCGCCAGCCTGAGAGGGGCATACCTCATCGGTGCCGACCTCCGACGTGCCGACCTGAGAATGGCCGACGTCATTGGTGCCGACCTGCGAGGCGCCGACCTTGGGGGTGCCAACCTGACCGGGAGCATTTTTCTTGTCCAGTCGCAGCTGGACTCGGCCAAGGGCAACGACGAAACGAGATTGTCCCCGTCGTTCGTTCGTCCAGCGCACTGGGCGTCTTCGGGAACGTAGGCGCCTGCGACCGGCAGCTCAACACGGCGCCGTTGAGCTGGTCCACCGCGCGCGCTGTCGGTCCTAGGTTTTCAGCTCACGCAGGCTGGATACGGTTGCCACCGCTGCGGTCGCGGCCTCGTGGCCTTTGTCTTCGCTGGAGCCTTCCAGACCCGCGCGGTCCAGCGCCTGCTCCTCGTCGTCACACGTGAGTACGCCGAAGCCGACTGGGACGCCGGTCCGAAGGCTGACGTCGATCAGGCCCATGGTCGCTGCCTGGCAGATGTAGTCGAAATGCGGAGTGCCCCCCCGGATCACGACGCCGAGGGCAACCAGCGCGTCATACGAGAGCGCCAACCGGGAGCAGGCAACGGGAAGCTCGAACGCACCGGGCACACGAACCAGCGTGACGGACGAAACCCCTGCATCCGCCAGACCACGCCGGGCGCCCTCAATCAGGCCGTCCATCACCGTCGTGTGCCAGGAAGACGCCACGATCGCGACATTCAGACCGCTGCCGTCGACATGCAGAGTCGGTGCACCCAGCTTCATGCGGATGCCCCTTTGTCGTCGTCGTCAAGATGCAGGTCGTGGCCCATGCGATCTCGTTTCGTGCGCAGGTATGCCGCATTGTGTGCACCCGGCACCATCCTGAGCCGCTCGACCGCCACGACCTCGATGCCGTAGTCGCGCATGGCGTTGACCTTCATCGGGTTGTTCGTCAGCAGCCGCACCGCCCCAAGGCCAAGGTCAGCCAGGATCGCCGCGCCTGCCGCGTACTCACGGGCATCGATCGGCAGACCCAGCTCGGTCTGCGCATCGACCGTGTCAAAACCCTTGTCCTGCAACTCATAAGCCTGCAGCTTGCTGAGCAGACCGACCCCTCGGCCCTCGTGGCCGCGTAGATAGACGACAACCCCGCCCTCTGTCCCGACCCGCTCCAAAGAGCGCTCCAGCTGCGGACCGCAGTCACAACGCTGAGAGCCGAACACGTCACCGGTGAGGCACTCAGAATGCAGTCGTGCCAACGGTGCTCGTCCCTGAATGCCCTTGGGGCTGACCAAGGCAAGGTGCTCGGTACCGGTCACCAGGTCGCGGTAGCCAACCACGCGGAATACCCCATGCCTGGTGGGCAGCCGAGTATCGGCAATCCGCTCGACGCGGTCGTTGCGCTGACGCCAGGCAATCAGGGCAGCAATCGTGATGACCGGCAGATTGTGCTCGGCGCCCAGGTCGAGAACTGCCGGCAGACGCATCATCGAGCCGTCATCGTGCACAAGCTCACCGATAGCACCCACCGGCGCAAGCCCGGCCAAACGGCACAGGTCCACCGCCGCCTCGGTGTGGCCGGCGCGCACGAGGACCCCGCCGTGCTTGCCTCGCAACGGGATCACGTGCCCCGGGCGGATGAAGTCCGAGGCAGTCGAACCCCCTTGCGCGAGAAGACGAATCGTGTGGGCGCGGTCGGCTGCGCTGATACCGGTGGTGACACCTGAGGCGGCGTCCACCGTCACCGTGTATGCCGTGCGGCGGGGGTCGCGGTTGTCCGCCACCATCAGCGGCAGTCCAAGGCGATCCGCGCGCGACTCGGACATCGGCACGCAGATGTAGCCAGAGGTGTGGCGGATGGTCCAGGCCATCCACTCGGTCGTGGCTGTCGCCGCCGCCAGGATGACGTCGCCCTCGTTCTCACGATCCTCGTCGTCGGTCACCAGGACCGGGAGACCGGCTCTGAGCGCTTCGAACGCCTCTTCGATCGTGGACAGCCGTGTGCTCATGCCGATACCTCACTCATTTCATGGTCGGGCGACTCGGTGCGCGAGGCCTTGAGCCAGACGAAGAAGCCATAGACGACAAGCCCGCCGTAGATGGCGAACAGAACAGCGGTCGGATAGAAGTGCGAGTGGATCAACAGCGGGACTCCGACCATGTCGACAGCGATCCACGCCAGCCAGAAGTCGGTCCAGCCTCGCGCCATTGCGTAGGTCGCAACCATGGAGCCGATGAAGATCCAGGCATCGCACCAGTAGTACCAACGGGGGGCGGGCCAGCCGGCGCCGATCTGCGCGAAGACCCACTGCGTGACGACCACGCCACCGACCCAGACCGCGACGTACTGCAGTCGTTCTGTGGCAGTCGCCCAGCGCGGGGTGATCGCGGGGGCTCCGGCGGAGCGCTGCTTGCGGATCTGGCTCCAACGCCAGTAGCCGTAGACGCTGGTGATGATGAAGAAGACCTGCCGCCCGGCCTGCCCGTAGAGCGTCTCGTGCTGGGGAGTGACGAAAGCCACTCCGAAGAAGACCGTGAACAACAACACGTTGCCGACGATCCCGACCGGCCACGCCCAGACCCGACGCCTGAGCCCGCCGATCGCCGAGGCAAACCCGAAGGCGTTGCCGACGATCTCACGCCAGAGGATCTGCTGGCCGAAGATGCTCAGCTGCGCATCGAACCAATGCTGAAGGATGTTCATGCGGTTGGCCCCGCCCCGGTCGTCATCTGTGTGTTCGGGTTGCCTTCGGTATGGGTGAGCAGTCGCTCGACGTACTTGGCAATCACGTCGACCTCAAGGTTGACGAGATCACCAACGCCCTTATGTCCCAACGTGGTCAGCTCAAGCGTGGTCGGGATCAGAGAGACCGAGAAGGTGTCGTCGGTGACTGCAGAAACAGTCAGTGACACACCGTCGACTGTGATCGAGCCCTTCTCTACGACGTAGCGGGACACCTCAGGCGGCAGCGCGAACTGCACCACCTCCCAGCGGTCGCCGGGCAGGCGGGCCAGGATCTTGGCGGTGCCATCGACATGGCCCTGGACGATATGGCCACCGAACCGGTCACTGGCGGACATCGCCCGTTCGAGATTGACTTTGGCGCCGGGCTCGAGACTGCCCAGACTGCTGCGGTTCAACGTCTCGGCCATCACGTCGACCGAGAACGTCTCCCCCTCGTTCTTGACCACCGTCAGGCACACACCGTTGACCGCGATCGATGCGCCGTGCGTTGCGTCGCTGGTCACCAGCGGGCCACGGACGCTGATAACGGCTGACTCTGCACCGTGCTCGATGGCGACGATCTCGCCGAGCTCCTCGACAATTCCGGTGAACATCACAGTCCTTCTCGGTTGGGTATGGCGGTGCTGGACGTGGCCGCGCTGGATGTGGCGGCGCGCGGGGTGATGCTGGCGCGGATCCTGATGTCGGCTCCTATCGTGGTGACCTCGTGCGTCGTCAGTCGCAACGCCTGGCCGATGGTCTGTATGCCGAGGTCCCCCACCGCCGGGGCGCCAGCGCCGAGAAACGCCGGGGCGAGATAGGCGATGACCTCATCCACAAGACCTGCCTCAAGGAACGCGGCGGCGACGGTCGGTCCACCTTCAAGCCACACGTGGTGAATCTCTTGCTCTGCCAACGTCTTCAGTGCCTCAGCCGGATCATGGGTCGCCAGATGCAAGGTGGGTGCATCGAGAACCAGGACACGAGCGGACTCAGGGATCGGGCGCAGCCCCATGACAACGCGTAGTGGCTGACGGCCGGTCGGTCTTCCGTCCGACCCGCGCACCGTCAGTGCCGGGTCGTCGGCGATCACGGTCCCGGTGCCGACCAGGATCGCGTCACAGTGGGCGCGCAGCCGGTGAACATCAGCCCGCGCCTCACGCCCGGTGATCCATCGACTGCTGCCGTCAGCCGCCGCGGAGCGCCCATCAAGGGTGGCCGCGTACTTCCAGGTCACCTTGGGTCGACCGTGCACCAAGGAAAAGGTCCAGGCGTCGTTGAGGGCCGTGGACTGCTCGGCGAGCACGCCGGCTGTGGTCGCGATGCCCGCGGCCTCCAGCAGCGCCCGGCCGCCACGTGCCGACGGGTTGGGGTCGGTCTGGGCGAACACGACCCGACTCACCCCTGCCTCGACAAGCGCCTGGCTGCAGGGGCCGGTCAGCCCGGTGTGCGCACACGGTTCGAGGGTGACGACCGCGGTGCCTCCACGGGCGCTCTCACCAGCCTCGCGCAACGCCATGACCTCCGCGTGAGGCGTCCCCGCACCTTTGTGGAAACCCTCACCGACAACTGCTCCAGCGTGATCAAGGATCACAGCACCGACTCGTGGGTTGGGGTCTGCGAGAGGTCCGCGAGCCGCAAGCTCAAGGGCACGACGCATCAGCGCGACGTCGCGCTCATGCTCTGGTGCGTTGACCTCGCGGTCTGCCATGTCCCGTCCCTCGTGCTCGACTCCTGTATCCAGGCGAGCTCCGGGGCGCGAACGGTGAGCACAGGTCAAGGCAGAACCCCATGGCACCGACGGTCGGCCCACGCGGGTCCATATTGTCGGTCCACAAAGCCACAATGACCTCAAGTCACCACGACTGACCCATCGCCGGCCCCTCAGTGGGGCGGAAACGGGCGTCGCTGTTGCTACCTCTCATCCGGACTTTCACCGTCGGCCCAGGAATTTCACCTGGTTCACCGGCCGCTGGATGCGGTCGGGTCGCGGACTTTAACCGCCGGTTCGGAATTACACCGATCACGGAGCACGTAGGTTCAGTATGTCATCGCAGATGTGGGTGCCCTGTACGCAGCCTCCGAGACCCATGTGAGGGCGATCTCACTTTCGCCGGCGGCATCGGCGGTCACCGGGCAGTTCACGGACGGTGCGAGAACCTCATCCGTGCGAGGAATGCCGCGCGGCCAGGTCGCGCAGCTGGTCCACCGCTGCCGCGGCAGACTCCGCACCAAAGACGGCCGAACCGGCCACGAAGACGTCCGCCCCAGCTTCGGCGCAAGCCTCGATCGTCGCAACCGAGACTCCCCCGTCGACCTGCACCCAGACCTCGCCGCCGAACCTCGCCACGGCCTCACGAACCTCACGCACCTTGGGCATCTGGTCTGCCATGAACGACTGCCCGCCAAATCCGGGCTCGACCGTCATGACCAGGACCATGTCCAGCTCGGGCAACAGGTCGGCATACGGGGCGAACGCCGTCCCCGGCTTGAGCGCCATGCCGGCACGGACGCCCATTGCCCGCAGGTTTCGGGCCAACGACGCGGGGTCGTGAGCCGCCTCGATGTGGAAGGTCACGCTCGACGCCCCCGCCTCGGCGTACATCGGTGCCCAACGGTCCGGGTCATCGATCATCAGGTGACAGTCCAGCGGGATGGGGCTGACCCGGGCCAGCGCCTCGACGACCGGCAGGCCGAGCGTCAGGTTGGGCACGAAGTGGGCGTCCATCACGTCGACATGGGCCCAGTCGGCGTTGGCGACCGCCTTGAGCTCGCTCTCGAGGTTTGCGAAGTCGCAGGCGAGGATGCTGGGTGAGATCTGCACGGTCAAACCTTAGGTGTCGGTGTTATGCGTGCTTGCGCAACAGGGCGAAGAACATCGCGTCGGTTCCGTGCACATGCGGCCAAAGCTGAACAAAGGGGCCCTCCCCAAGGTGTTCCACGGGTTTGCCGTTGGCGTCGAGGAACAGATCTCGGGCATCTGCGATCTCGACATCCTGACGCTTCTTGACAACGTCAGAGACAACAAACCTGGTCTCGGCCAGGTGTGGGCTGCACGTCGCGTAGCCGATGATCCCACCCGGTTTTGTTGCCTCGATCGCCGAGACGAGCAGCGCCCGTTGCAGGACGCCGAGCTCGGCAAGGTCATCGGTGGTGCGACGCCACCGGGCTTCGGGCCGCCGACGTAGGGCTCCGAGCCCGGTGCAGGGCGCGTCGACCAGGACGCGGTCATAGGTCTCTGGCTCGTCCTCGCCGATCTCGCGGCCGTCACTGGTACCGATCATGACCTCGAGGCCGGAGTCGATGGCCGCATCGAGGGTCTGGCGCACCAGGTCTGTGCGGTGCTCACTGATCTCGTTGGCATACAGGGTCGCGCCCCGCGACGCGCCCAGGGTTGCCAACAATGCCGCTTTGCCACCCGGTCCCGCACAGAGGTCCAGCCACATCTCGTGGTCCGCGCCGGTGTTCACCTCGGCGGTCGCCACAGCAAGGGCGACCAGCTGCGAGCCCTCATCCTGGACCGCGGCCCGGCCGGAGCGGACAGCAGAGATCGAGCCAGGGTCGCCCGAGTCGAGAATGGCCCCCACTCGCGACAGGAGGGATGGCGTCGCACCCGCACGGGTCAGCTCCTCGACCTCGCACAGGCCGGGGCGGGCGACCAACGAGACCTTGGCAGCCGCGTTGTCGCTGACGAGCAGAGCTTCGAGGTCAGCGTCGATGGTCTCGGTGGTCGAGGCGCCGTGGCCGACCAGCGCCGCCCGGAGCGCACGAACGACCCACTCCGGGTGGCTGTGCCGGGTCGCCAGAGCAGCGATCGGATCGTCGGTGGGGACTACCTGGGCGATCCACGTGTCAAGATCCTTCTCGCTGATCCGACGCATCACAGCGTTGACGAACCCACCGGCGCTGGCTCCGTTGACCAACCGCGCAAGCCCCACGGTCTGGTCGACGGCGGCGTGGGCAGCGACTCTCATCCCGAGCAGCTGGTGTGCCCCGAGGCGCAGGGTGTCCAGGACGTTCTCGTCGATGGCAGCGACCGGGCGGCCGGCCGCTGCGGCGATGATCGGGTCGTAGAGGCCACGGAGTCGCGTTGCCCCGTAGGTGAGCTCAGTGGCAAAGGCGGCATCACGGCCGCGAATACCCTTGTCCCGCAACTCTTTTGGGAGTTCGAGGTTGGCGTAGGCGCCGCCAGCGACGGCTCGCAGGACTGTGTATGCCGCCAAGCGGGCAGGGTCGGTCGTGCGCGACCTCTCTGCGGGTCGGGTAACAGAACGTTCGAGGTTGCCGTGCTTGCGCTCGGGACGCTGCCGGCCTGCGGCATCGCGCCGCCGCTCGCCGGAACCGTCGACGTGCCGCTCGGGCCTGTCTGGATCACCGGAGGTGTCGGGGCTGCCGGGGCTGTCGGGAGGTTGATCAGACATCGGCGAACTTTTCTCCTGGCTCTATGCGGACGCCACGCGCCCAGTCTGCGGCGGCCATCGGCTTCTTTCCCTGCGGCTGAACCAGCCCCAGCTGCACTCGGCCGGAGGCTGTGCCGGCCTGGACTGCGCGCTTGGTCGCCACGACCGCTCCGGGCGCCACGACCTCACCCTGCGCCGGCACCTCGACGCCAGAGAGATCGTGAGCTTCTGGCAAAGGGAGAGCCAGCGTCACGGGGTGGATCTTGAGCCGCTCACCCCTGAAAGTAGTCCACGCACCGGGTGCGGGAGTGCAGCCACGAATGTGACGATCAACCGCCAACGCCGGTGTGTTCCAACAGATCCGGGCATCTTCCACACTGATCTTCGGCGCTTGCGAGACACCCTCGTCAGGCTGCGGCACTCCCTGGAGGTCGCCGGCCTCGAGAGCGTCAAGCGTGGCAACCAGCAGGCCCGCGCCGCCTTGGGCGAGGCGGGCCAGCAGGTCGCCGGCCGTGTCGGTTGACGTGATGGCCTCGGTCATCATCCCGAAGGTCGGGCCGGTGTCGAGTCCCTGATCAAGCAGGAATGTGGTGGCACCAGTGACCTCGTCGCCGGCCATGATCGCCCGCTGAACGGGCGCCGCCCCACGCCAGGCAGGCAACAGGGAGAAATGCAGGTTGATCCATCCAAGCGTGGGAATCGTCAACGCAGACAAGGGAATCAGACCGCCGTAGGCCACGATCGGACAGGCATCGGGAGCAAGCTCGCGTAGCCGATCCTGGAACTGCTGATCACCCGGACGAGTCGGCGTGAGGATCTCGAGTCCCAGCTCCATCGCCCGTGCCTTGACCGGCGAG
>DATCNE010000192.1:0-2104 GCA_036565395.1 Dermatophilaceae bacterium | reverse complement strand
AAGTATACATCATCGATACTGTCAGCACCCAGAGTGCGGAGGGACAGCGTCGTCCGCCCCCACAACGGTTCCGCCTCGCCCGATAGACGCCCAAACCGCAGGTCAGGTCGGCACGCTCTGGGCTGGACCGGTCAGGCCACGGAGGTGAGCAGGCTGCGGTGACTCGCCACCGAGCCGGGCAGCGGCCGGATGTGGACAACTTCGTCAGAGATGTCCACGACCTGGGCCACGGCCTGAGTTCGGGAGGACCCGGCGATAATCCAGGCGCCCTCAGATATCTTCGAGGGATTATGCGACTCGTCGAGGAAACCCCACGGCAGCCCCGTATCGTCCTCACCGTTCAGGTCAACCGGCAGGTCGACCGCTGTGGTGCTCATCTGACCCCCTCGCTCCTATCGGGCGACGTCGAGGATTACGAGGTCGGCTTGGACGACTGGGGTGCGGCAGGGGCTGATGCAGGGGCAGGAGCGGAGGTGGGCTTGATCGTCCCGGACGGGATGGGCGAGGGTGGGCCGACCGTGGCGCGCGACTGGCCGCCGGTGTAGCCGCCGCGCTTCTCGATGCCGGGCGTAGGCCGGGATGTGTTCCTAGGCATTGATGGCCTCCTCTGCGCCGTTGAGCGGGCGAACGATCTCCATCCGGGCTATCTGTCCAGCCGGTATGTAGACAGGGTATCCGAGGCTCTTGGCGAAGGACCCGTCATCGGCAAGGTCCCAGGCGTCTTCGAGGAAAAGATCGGCGTCGTGCGGGAAACCGCCTGCGTAAGAGTCGTTCGCGAACAGCCCCGCTACGGGCGTCCCGTCCGTGGTCTGGACCCGCAGGTACATGGTGGGGCGGTCGGAGAACAGGTCGTCCCAGGCACGGGGAGCAGGAGTGCGGCCAAGGGCAAGGCGCAAGAGACGGCGCTCGCGCTCTGGGCTGAGCCGGCTGCGGATCACATCCCAGTCTTCGCGGCTGTTGCGCGTGGCGTACAAGCCACCCAGGACGGTCCCGATGAAGACGGGCATTGCCACGACGAGGAGGACCGCGACCCAGATGGCAGCGAACTGCCCGACCTCGAAATGTGGCCCAGCCAGAGCGACCCTGTACAAGGTGTACTCGGGCCAGCCAAGCGCCAGGTGGAAAAGCAGCGAGATGGCAATGAACCGCAGGGTGCGGTCGGCCAAGGTCACGCCGAACGCGCTGGCCTCCCGCTCGTAGGCCCACGTGTACATCGATCCCGGAATGACCGCGACGATGACGATCGCGAGGGCTATGAGACTGGCCGGTGGCATCTCGCAACCACCTCCAAGGTGATGTAGTCGATGGTCGGGAAATGTAGCGGCCCGTGGTGACAGACCACCGGGGACCTTGCTGCACCTCGGCGAACGACTGGCCGACACCGTCACCCGCTCCCTTAGTTCAGAAGGCTGGGGCCGGCAGCACGACTTGTGCGCCACCACAAGTCGCTCGCGGTCGTCGCGCCGAAGGGCTAATCAGGACCTTGTCCGGGTCCGGGCAACACACCTACAGTTGGCCGCGTCACACGTTGAGCAACATGGATATGCGCCTGTCGCCAAGGCTGGTTTCAGGTATCTCGAGGGAGAAAGCCATGACTGCCAAACCGACCGCCGCACCCAAGATGTGTTTCGACCGCATCGTTTCGCGAGACGTGATGCGCCCGCATCTCACCACGACAGGTCCGACCGGGATGACCCGTGCGATAGCGCCCCGGGGCAAGTCGTGGCTCAACGGCTCAACTCTGCGGGTGCGGTTCATGGGCGGATCAGCCGCAGAGCAGGCAACCGCCCGCAAACAGGCGCTCTGGTGGGCGGACTACGCGAACATCACCTTCGACTTCGGCAACGCCCCTGACGCCGAGATCCGGGTCACGTTTGACACCAACGACGGCGCCTGGTCGACGATTGGCACGGACTCCCATACAGTGCTGCCCAACCAGGCGACGATGAACCTCGGATTCCTCGACGGAGGCACCGCCGGGCACGAGTTCGGGCATGCGATCGGCCTGGCCCACGAGCACTCCAGCCCAGCCGGCGGCATCCAGTGGAACGAGCCCGTGGTCCTGGCCGCGCTCGCCGGACCGCCGAACTACTGGAACGCGGCG
>DATCNE010000191.1:0-3201 GCA_036565395.1 Dermatophilaceae bacterium | reverse complement strand
GAATCTGCAGCGCCGTTGTTGGCAGTCTCGTTCAATGACGTTACTTCGGGAGTTGCCAAGTGGGCGAATTGCGCACAGCTTCGGGCGGCGGTAGGTCAGTGCCCATTCAAGACGTGGTGCCGCGTGAAGGATTCGAAGCTTCGAGGCTTTCGCAATGGATTTATAGACCAACGGCGGCAAGCCTGTGACCAGCGACAATGCCGATCCTCCCGACAACTTCCGTGCGTATTCCCCACAGACAGCCGGTGACAGCCGACGACAGCCGGACACTGAAGCGAGCACTTCGCGTTACGCGGCGCGACACGATGTCACCCGACCGCCACCCAGTCACCGACCTGACCGTCGTCTACAGCTGAGCGGGGGACGATCGCCCCTGCGATACCCGGCCAACTCGACCGACGCGACCAGGTCGGTGCCCTGCGGCCCCGACCTCGACGCGGTCATGGCGTCGGTTCGCCAGTTTCTCGACGCCGGTTAGGATACCTGTACTTCCACCAGATCGGCCCCGATCAGGACGGCTTCTTCCGGTTCTGGAACGAACAGCTGCAACCCGCCCTCGCCGACCTGTCCAGCGAGCACCTGGCGACCTGAGAAGAGGAGACGGCATGCCGCAACGAGCATGGAGCGACAAGCGAGAGCGCCAGTACGACCACATCAAGGAGGGCCTTGTCGAGCGGGGCGAGGACGAGGACACCGCCGAGGAGATCGCAGCGCGTACCGTCAACAAAGAACGGGCCCGCGCCGGGGAGGCGGAAGAGACGAGTCGCACATCGACCGAAGACATCTCCTCGGGGCGCCGGGGCGGTCTGCGGTCGCATCGCGGACCGAGCGGACGCACACGGGACCAACTTTACAACGAGGCCCGCGAGAAGAACATCAAGGGCCGCTCGAAGATGACCAAGGCCGAGCTCGAGCGGGCCGTGGGTCGCTGACGCGGTGGCGGCCCGCAAGCAGGTGCAGGCCGCGAAGCGCAACGTGAAGAAGGCCAGCGCCGGCGCCCAACGCGCCGGGAACTCAGCCATAGGCTCGAGGACGGCTTCCTTGGAAGGACACCGATGAGAAGGGATCATTCGATGACCACACCCCCCGTGGAGTTGCAACACCCGGTGCCTCCGGGTCCCGGTCCCGACCCAGTACCGCCGGTGCCTCCGGTGCCGCCGGGCCCGGGACCCGTTCCCGGAGAACCGCAACCACCGGCGCCCATCCCACCGGTACCGGGTCCGGGCCCCGACCCGTGGCCGCCGTACCCCACGCCACCGCAACCCGCCCCATCCCCCAGATAACTGGGGAGGCCGCCGGGGGCTCGAACGACCATCGGAAGGTCTGCAAAACCAGCACATCCGCGCGCCCAAGCCGGTCCATCACGACCGCGCGCCTGCAACGGTTCACGCGAACGGCAGCAAGCAGGACGGGCTGCCGCTGGCGGAGACCGTGGGGGCCACAACGATGAGGACCTCGACCGGATGGCTCTCGGGCCGGTCGAGGAAGTTCCATGGGCCCCATGTGCTGGTGGTCATCGCTGCTCCTTCGTCGAAATCGCCGGAGTTATGACTGGTACCCGGGCCCGCACGGGTCAAACATCCTCCCGTCCCGCACCGTGCGTGAGCAGCTCGCCGGCGGCATCACCGGCCCGGCGGCGGTCACGACGCGCCGCGGTCACCGGGGCAGGGGAACGCCAATCGGCTGGGGTTGCACGGTTGGTCGGAGCGAGGCATGGTCGAGGGCGGTCCCGGCGGCCACGTTCGCGTGGTTGTGCCGGGATCACCAGTGCGGCCGCGGGGTCCCCAGACCGCAGGCAGCGCAGGAGGCACGCGTGGCAGAACCGGGCGACGTGATCCAACCAGCTGTTGACCAGTTCCGGCAGGGAGATTCGCACCACGCGGTGGTCGACCTGGCGGGTGTTTCGGCCAGCGAGGTGGCGCTGCGGATCGACGACCGGGACGTCGTCATCCAGGCCGATCGCCCGACCGTGACGGCGTCGGCAGACGACATCATCCTCGCCGAGCGTCCGAGTGGCCGCTTCGAACGCCGACTCCGGCTACCCCCCGACGTGGACCTTTCCACGCTCACAGCGGACTGCACCGACGACGTCCTTCACCTCGCGGTAGGTGTCGTGAACACTGACGGGTCACCGGCCGGGGACCAACGACCGGTCGACGTCGGCAGCGGACAGCGACTGGCCTCCGTGCACGCCAGCGAGAAGAAGACCTGAAACGAAAGCCGTCAGCGTGACTGGTGTCCGGATGGCCCCGCGAGCCGCGTCGCGGTGGACACGTTCCCGGAAGGGATATGGCGACTTACGGGAACGACAGTGGACCGTCACCGCGTGTGACCTTCAGCGGTAAGTGGCGCAGTTCTCACAGCGCACCGTGTAGCTCTGCGGGCGCGGGGATCTGGGCAAGGCCTCCCGATGATGGCAGCCGGTTCTCGGACCGTGCCGTCCGGGCCGCCCGTCGGCGGCGCTGCCGGGGACACGTGCCGGGTGCGAGCGGCAGACCCGCTCGATGAACGGTGCGACCTTCACCGTCTGCAGTTCAGGGTCGAAGGCTGGGCTGTGCGCACCAGCCCGTACGCCGACACCACTGCGACACGTTTGGGTCGCCACGGCGAGGTAGCCGGTTGATGTGAGGGCGGCGCACCCGGGCGGCCGGGTTGTGGGTTCACGGATCGCCTATGATCGCCTGAGAGCCTCAGGGTGACCGGCCGGCACCATGCAAGGCCGGGATGTTTGCAGTGGGAGGTCTCGGAGCCCAGGCGGTACCCGGTTCGTGATCCGGTTACTTGAGGGTCCGGCCCAACCGCGTTCCACCGTCCCGTTTCGCCCGACGGTGCGGCGTAAGCGTCAACGGTTCGAACGACCGAGAAGGAGCCACGCAATGGCGACGAAAAACACCGCAACGTTGAGCAGGCTGGGCGCTACTGGTCAGACAGTCGCGGACCCCGCTGAGGACATCCGTGGCAGGAGAGTAAAGGACAAGGACGGAGACGACATCGGGAAGGTGGCTGACCTGTTGATCGACGACCAGGACCGCAAGGTGCGTTTCCTGCGAGTGGAGCACGGGGGGATCCTCGGTTTCGGCGCCACCGCATCGTTCATCCCCGTCGACGCCATCAGCCGGATCACCGATGACGACGTCTACATCACCCAGCCCCGCCAGCATGTGGCTGACGCACCCGGCTACGACCCTGACCTCGAGGACG
>DATCNE010000190.1:0-18577 GCA_036565395.1 Dermatophilaceae bacterium | reverse complement strand
GAGGACTACGCATGGTGACACGCCTGGACCCCTCCGTCGCCACTCTTTCCGGCGACACCGCCCGCCGCACAGGAGACTCAAGAGGAGCTCGACGATGAAGATCGCAGTCACGGGTGGGTCGGGCAAGCTGGGGCACACGGTTGTGGCCGTGCTGGGTCAGGCTGGACATGAGGTTGTCACCCTTGACGCCGTCGGGCGGCGTGGTCCGGGTTTCGTGCGGGTCGACCTCACGAACTACGGCGAGACGATCGACGCGCTCTTTGGCCAGAACGATCCCTCGGCCGGGCCCGACCAAGCCGCGAAACCGGCCTTCGACGCGCTCGTGCACCTGGCCGCGATACCCGCTCCGGGCATCCTGAGCGACGTCGCCACGTTCCACAACAACATCCTCAGTACGTTTAATGTGTTCCAGGCTGCTCGCCGGGCCGGCATCCGGAACATCATCTACGCATCGAGTGAGACGGTTCTTGGGCTGCCGTTCGACGTGCCGCCGCCATACATCCCGGTCGACGAGGAGTACCCGGCCCGCCCGGAAAGCATGTACTCACTGGTGAAGCATCTCGAGGAGCAGATGGCCATCGAACTGGTGCGCTGGGACCCGACGCTCAAGATCATCGCGCTGCGCTTCTCCAACGTGATGGACCCGGAAGATTACGCGGAGTTTCCCTTGTTCGACGCGGACGCGACGCTGCGCAAATGGAACCTCTGGGGCTACATCGACGGCCGCGACGGTGCGCAGGCCGTGCTCAAGGCCATCGAACTCGACACCACGGGTTTCGACCGCTTCATCATCGCCGCCGCAGACACTGTCGTGTCACGGTCCAATGCAGATCTGGTGGCTGAGGTCTTCCCTGGCGTACCGGTCACCCGCGACCTCGGTGAGCACGACACGTTGCTGTCGATCGAGAAAGCTCGCCGCGTGCTCGGATACAGCCCGCAGCATTCCTGGCGTTGACCCCCGATCGATCCGTTCAATGGATAAGGACACCCCAATGCACTATCGCACCCTCGGAAACAGCGGCGCAGTGGTCTCGACGTTCGCTCTGGGAACCATGACCTTCGGCGCGGAGGCCGACGAGGCGACGTCGCATGCCATCCTTGGCGACTACGCCGCGGCTGGCGGCAATCTCATCGACACGGCCGACGTGTACGGCTCAGGTGTCTCAGAGGAGATCATCGGGCGCTGGCTCGCAGCCCATCGGACCCAGGGCGAGCAGGTCGTGATCGCCACGAAGGGACGATTCTCGAAGGGCGGCGGTCCCAACGACCTCGGCACGTCACGGCGCCACCTTGGTCGCGCGCTCGACGCCTCGCTGCGGCGCCTCGGCGTCGAGCAGATCGACCTCTATCAGATGCACGCCTGGGACGCAGTGACGCCTCTGGAGGAGACGTTGCGATTTCTTGACGACGCCGTGCGCAGCGGCAAGATCGCCTACTACGGGTTCTCGAACTACCTCGGCTGGCAGCTGACCAAGGCCGTGCACGTGGCGCGTGCCTACGGCTTCACACCGCCCGTGACACTCCAGCCGCAGTACAGCCTGCTGGTGCGGGAGATCGAGTCCGAGATCGTGCCCGCCTGCCAGGATGCGAACATCGGTCTGCTGCCGTGGTCGCCGCTGGCGGGCGGCTGGCTCACCGGCAAGTACCAGCGCGACGCCGACCCGAAGGGAGCCACGCGCCTGGGCGAGGACCCGAAGCGCGGAATGGAGGCGTGGGAACCTCGCAACAAGCAGGAACGGACATGGCGGATCCTTGACACGGTCGAGGAGATTGCGAAGGCCAAGGGGGTCAATCAGGGGCAGGTGTCGCTTGCCTGGCTTGAGGCGCAGCCCGCCGTCACCTCGGTGATCCTGGGCGTGCGCAACACCGACCAGCTCGCCGACAACCTCGGCGCCACATCCGTCGAGCTCACCCCAGACGAGCTCGAGCGCCTCGACGAGGTGAGCACGCCCGTCGTCTCGGACTACCCCTACGGTGCGGCTGGCACCGACCAGCGTCACCGCGCCATCGACGTCAGCGACTGAGCATCGGGCCCCTTGGCCCGCACTTACGCACCCAGGAAAGGCCAACACGCCCGCCCATCGGGATTTGGTGGTCGATGCACTGAGGTTGTAGAAGCCGTTGCCCGCTGAACCTTCCTGCCTCGTATGCAGGACGCCATCAGCTCCAACACGCTCACTAGAACCAAGAGATCGGCGTCACCTGTTGGCGTACAAGGGAAGCCGTCCGCCGAACTACCGCTTTAGGAGTGCCCGTGCCATCACGATTCGCTGGATCTGGTTCGTACCCTCGTATATCTGGGTGATCTTGGCGTCGCGCATCATCCGCTCGACCGGGAAGTCCTTGACGTACCCAGAGCCTCCGAGGAGCTGGACCGCATCGGTCGTGACCTCCATGGCCACATCTGACGCGAAGCACTTGGCCGCCGCGCCGAAGAAGCTCAGATCGGCATCGCCGCGTTGCGACTTGGCCGCCGCAACGTAGACCATCTGACGAGCCGCCTCCAGCTTCATCGCCATGTCGGCCAACATGAACTGAACGCCCTGGAACTGGGAGACGGTCTTGCCGAACTGCGAGCGCTCCTTGACGTAACCCAAGGCAAAGTCCAGCGCGCCCTGGGCGATCCCCACAGCCTGCGCTCCGATCGTGACCCTGGTGTGGTCCAGCGTCTTCAACGCGATCTTCAGCCCTTCACCTGGCGCACCCACCATCCGGTCCCCCGGGATACGGCAACCCTCGAAGATCAGCTCACGGGTCGGCGAGCCCTTGATGCCCATCTTTCGCTCGAGCTCACCAAAGGTGAAGCCGGGATCGGACTTCTCGACCACGAACGCAGACACGTTCGACCCTCGCTTGCCGTCAGGATCGGTCACCGCCAGCACCGTGTAGTACTCCGATACGCCTGCGTTGGTGATCCACGCCTTCTGCCCGTTCAGCACCCAGTCATCGCCGTCAGCCTTGGCGCGGCAACGCATCGCGGCAGTGTCGCTTCCGGCCTCACGCTCGGTAAGGCCGTAGGAGAACATCGCCTCACCGCGGGCCACCGGCGGTAGATACTTCGCCTTGAGCTCATCGGATGCCGAAAGAATCAACGGCATCGTGCCCAGCTTGTTCACGGCAGGGATCAGCGACGAGGACGCGCACACCCTGGCGATCTCCTCGATCACGATGCAGGTCGCGAGGGCATCGGCTCCAACGCCGTCGTACTCCTCAGCGATGTGGGGCGCGTGGAAGTCCGAGGCGACCAACGCGTCATACGAGGCCTGCGGGAACGTGCTCGTCTCATCGGCCTCGGCAGCGTGCGGGGCGATCTTGTCCTCGGCAACGTTGCGGACTGCTTCGCGCAGCGCCTCGTGGTCCTCGGAGATGGTGAAGTACGGAAAGTCGCCTTTGTCTGTGCTCACGTTGGTCACAGTAGTGCGCGGAGGGTTACTTGAGGTCCGGTATGACCTTATTTTCGAAGAGGTGCATTCCGGAGGTGTCGTAGGCCGCCTCGGAGAAGTAGGCGATCGTGTATCCGAGCCCCTGGGCCTTCAGCGCGAGGAGCTTCTCGGCGATCTGCTCGTGCGTGCCAACACCCACGCCCCCGATCTGCCCGGCGATCTGCCTGTCGACGACCGCCTCGGACACCCCAGCCTTGAGGTAGTGGTCGCGAAGCCAGGCAAAGCGGTCCTTGACGTCCTTCTCGGTGTCGCCGATGACGACGTCGATGTTGGTTGACCTGGTGATCTCACGAAAGTCCCGCCCGACGTCAGCACAGTGAGCCGCAAGGACCGAGCTCTTGTGCTCGAAGTCCGCGGCCGCGAAGTTCGTGTAGTCCGCGTACCGCGCGGCGATACGCAGGGTCTTCTTCTCGCCGCCACCGGCGACCCACATCGGTATGCCGTTGAGCGCGGACCCGGGTTGGGTCGTCCCCTGCAGTGGGCGGGGAGCACAGATCGCCCCGTCGACCTGGTAGTGCTTTCCGTCCAGGGTGGCCGATCCCTTGGTCCACATGTCGCGGAAGATCTGGACGCCTTCTTCGAGCGCCCCGAGTCGGTCGCCGGCGGAGGGAAAGCCGTATCCGTATGCCCGCCACTCGTGCTCGTACCACCCTGCGCCGATGCCCATCTCGAGACGACCCTCAGAGATGATGTCGACCGTCGCCGCGACCTTGGCGAGGTAGGCGGGGTTGCGGTACGTCATGCACGTGCACATCTGCCCCAGCCGGATCCGGCTCGTCACGGCTGCGAGCGCGGCCATGAGCGTCCACGACTCGTGGGTGGCCTCCTGGGAGGGAACCGGCACCGTGTGGAAGTGGTCGTAGACCCAGATCGACTCCCACAGGCGGGTCATCTCGGCGCGCTCGGCCAGGCCTGCCATGACCCCCCAGTGCTGGTCCGGCTCGATGCCCGCGAGATCCATCCGCCAGCCCTGTGGAACAAAGAGGCCAAATCGCACTGAACTTCTCCCTCACTCAACGGAACAACGCCAGAGGGCAAGGCTACTGTGCGGCCATGGCGACCACGATCTCAGGCAATGTCTCGAACCCTGTCTCGGACCCTGAGGTGATCCGCAGGGTGCTCACCACTCCCGCCACGTGGGCGGTCGTCGGGCTGTCCACCAACGCCACCCGGACGGCATACGGCGTGGCCGGGTGGATGCATGACACCTTGGGGCATCGCATCATCCCGGTGCACCCGAAGGCTGAGGACGTATGGGGTGAGCCCGGCTACAGCGCCCTGACGCAGATCCCGGACGGCACCGTCGTCACCGTCGTCGACTGCTTCGTCAACTCGTTGCGGGTCGGCGTGGTCGTCGACGAAGCGATCGCCAACAAGGAACGGCTGGGCATCGAGGCCGTCTGGCTCCAGCTCGGGGTGATCGACCAGGCCGGCGCCCAACGCGCGCTTGACGCAGGTCTCGACGTCGTGATGGACGCCTGCCCAATGATTGAGTACCGCACACTCGGCCTGCACGGCTAGGTGCTCCGCCGCCCGCCCTCATCTACAGGGTTCAGGCCTTCGTGTTCGGGACGAGATAGTGCGGTCCCACGAACCCCACGTGGACCTTGCCCGTCGCACCGCCGGTGTCGTCGTGGAAGTAGACCCGAGGCGCCAGGTTGCCGCCGCCCTCGCTGATCTTGAGGTGAGCCTCCATGTGGATTCGACCAGGCTCGGCGACAAGTGGGTCCACGTCGAACAACCGAGCCTGCATGTGTCGGGGGTTGTTCTGCACGGTCTCAGACTCGCGCATGGCGAGTTTCTTGTTCGTTGCCGGCCACGCTAGAGGCTCACCCCGCTCGCACCACACCCAGAAATCACCGGGAAAGCCGTCCTTCTTGGCCTGCGCATACGCGCTCAAGGCCCGCAGGCCGCGCCACGTCGTGTTGCCCCACGCGTACGCGTTCGAGGCGCTGTCGATGCCATCGAGCTCACGCGGGGCGGAGTCCGGGACAACGACCCACTCCCCCAGGTGTTCCTGGGCGGCGGTCACGGCCTCGGAGACGTCCTGAACCGCATCGGGTAGGTCGCCATCGGACGCCCGGTCGTGGGTCTCCCAGATGAGGTCATCCATCGCTCGTTCGCGAAGCGCACGGGTCAGCCGCAGCAGGTGGCCGTTGGCCTTCGCGAGCGCGCGCTCGACCTCGCCACGTTCCTCGAGCTCGAGTTCGACCTTGAACTCCCACTCCTCCTCGATTCGCGCGACCTCGACGACATCGACCGAGCGCGAGGCGTCCGCCACGAACGCGGCAAAGACCTCGGGCACACGACGACGGGTTGACAACTGAGTGACCGCAAAGACAAGACGATCAACGGCCGAGGAATCGGAGGGACCCAGACGAAAGGCCGGGATGTACCGGTGCCGCCAACCATCGGCTTCTGTCTCGACTGGCGCTGGGACGTACGTCCGGATGCCACCACCCCAAACGGATAACGTACCCAGGGCCCGCTTGAAGGCCGTTACGGCGTCATGGTCCAGCGTTGTGACAGTCGCGACACCGCCTGCGCGTCGCGCGGTCTTTTCTGCCCTGGCCAACCATCGGCCTTCGTCTGGTTCACTCGGCTCTGAGAAAACGATGAAGGGAAGGGTCCGTGTGGGGTCACGGAGCCAATCCACGAGGACCGGCACCTCACCAGCCGAGATGCTCACGACATCGGTGAACACGCCGCTACCGCCGAGGAATGCTTTGCCGGGCAGAGCCAGCAAGTGATCGACCAGGCGGGGCCGCCCGACCTTGACCTGTTGTGCTAGGTCGTCGGTCTCCATGCCGTTTTCGACCCACATATGCACCGCAGACTCGGAAGCAAGGACCCGCATTGTCGTCGTCCATACCGTGTGCGTCGCCGCTCCCTTCCGCGGCGCGTCACTGATGGTCGCTTCGACCCCATAGAGCCCGTCATTGTCGAGCGTGCGGACCGAGATACTACGTGAACCCGAGACTGTCTCACCGTCCTCGAGGGACTTCGCTGACCCATCATCGAGTGCCCACCGGCTAAAGCAGACACGGGCGAGATCGACCACTCCCCGGCGGTCGGACTCACTCGTGTCGCTCCAAAGTGCGCGGTACAGGACGCTCATGACTCGCAGTATGCCCGAGAGGAGTCCCTAGGTCCTTGTGAGTCACACGGGTCCCGGTCCCAGGGGCCTCAAACCCTTCAACCGTAGATCGTGACCGCGATCAGGTGCGTGATCCTGGTGTCGGGCCATCTCCGCGGCCTGGTCCCAGATCAACGTCATCTTCACGTGTCCAATGATCGAGTACCCCAAGCTGTGAGGTGAGTGCCGACTGCGACGAGGGCCGGCGAAGGCCGTTCAGCCGCGCGGCATCCCGAACCCGGTGGGGTGCCCGCGTCTGGCCCGCAGCCGCTCACCCTTGGCATGTGCCTCATCACGCAGCGTGCCCTGGAAGGCAACCATTCTCGCGCGCAACGAGACCGCGTCGCCATCTACTCCCGCGGCGAGTATCCGCACCGCCAACAGCCCTGCGTTTCGTGCGCCCCCCACCGAAACCGTCGCCACAGGGATACCCGCAGGCATCTGCACGATGGACAACAACGAGTCCATCCCATCGAGGTACTTCAACGGTACCGGGACGCCGATGACCGGCAGCGGAGTGAGCGCGGCCAGCATCCCGGGCAGGGCGGCGGCGCCCCCCGCTCCGGCGATGATCACCCGCAGGCCACGATCGACGGCACTCTGGCCGTACGCGACCGTCTCCTCGGGCATCCGGTGCGCCGAGACGACATCGGCCTCGTAGCCAATCCCGAACTCCTCCAACACTTTTGCGGCTTCTTCCATGACAGGCCAGTCGCTGTCGCTGCCCATCACCAGTCCCACCACTACGGTCAAGTCGCTCATTCGGTGATCACTCCCTGCAAAAAGTCACTCGCATGTTTGGCGCGAGACCTCAGCTCATCGAGGTCGGCGCCGCTGACGTTGACATGTCCGACCGTGCGGCCGGGTCGGACGCCCTTCCCGTACAGGTGAATCTTGAGTCCGGGGTCACGCGCCATCAAGTGACGATATGCCGGATACAGCTCGCCGTAGTCGCCACCCAGAACGTTGCCCATGACCGTCCATGGGGCCAGCGGGCTGGTGTCTCCCAACGGAAGATCGAGCACCGCGCGCAGATGCTGTTCAAACTGGCTGGTCACCGCGCCGTCGATGCTCCAGTGACCGCTGTGGTGTGGCCGCATCGCCAGCGTGTTCACCACGTATGCCGGGTCGCCGGTCTGCGCGTCCCTCACCTCGAAGATCTCCACCGCCATCACACCGGTGACGCCGAGCTCTCCGGCGATGCGCAGCCCCGTTTCGGTGGCCATGGCGGCAAGTCCGGGATCGAGGTCTGGCGCCGGTGCAAGAACCTGGGTGCAGATGCCCTCGGTCTGGACGGTCTCCACGATCTGCCACGCGGCGCCCTGGCCAGAGGGGCTGCGGGCGACCAGCACAGCCAGCTCGCGGACGACGTCGACCTTCTGCTCGGCCAACAGCCCATCGACCAGCAGCCCGCTGCCGCGGTCGACGTCACGCGCCACGTCCGCGAGCCAGTCGGCCACCTCGTCGGGGGAACCGACGACACGAACCCCCTTGCCGTCATACCCGCCCCTGGGGGTCTTGACGACAACCGGCCAGCCCACGTCGTCACCAAAAGCCTGCAACGACGCGGAGTCGCTGACTTGCGCCCAGCGTGGGCATGCCACCCCGATGTCGGTGAGCCGTCGACGCATCGCCAGCTTGTCCTGGGCGAACACGAGGGCCGCCGGCGAGGGATGCAGGACGACGCCGTCGGCCTGAAGCGCAGATAGGACCTTGGCCGGAACGCGCTCGTGGTCGTAGGTGACGACGTCGCACTCTCTCGCGAAGGCACGCACGGCTTCGACGTCGCCGTGATCTCCAACAGCAGAGGAGGGGATCACCAGCGCCGCGGGCTCGCCGGCCGACCCCGCGAGGACCGACAGTGTGATCGACAACCCGACCGAAGGCGGCTGGCACATTCGCGCGAGCTGACCGCCACCGATGATGCCGACGACGGGGAACCCTCCGGGTGCACGTTGCGGGGGCCTCACGGACGGTAGCCTATCGGGGGCCGAACCGGGTCGGGGCGAACCGGGTCGAGGCTAGGCTCTCCCCGTGCCGACAGACCGCCCTCGACTGCTCGACCGCGCCCGCGGGGCGATCGACGTCCTCGTGCGCGAGATGCTCAAGTTCGGCATGGTCGGCGCGGTGGCGTTCGTGATCGACCTGGGGGGATACAACATCCTCGTCTTCGGGCCGCACCTGCTGGGATTGCTCGGCGAGGGGAACACGGCCGGGGTACTGAACGACAAGCCCCTCACGGCCCGGATCATCTCCGCGTCGGTGGCAACCGTCGCGGCGTGGCTCGGCAACCGGTTGTGGACCTTCCGGCGCCGTCGAAACCGGCAGGCAAGCCACGAGCTCGCGCTGTTCGTGTTCTTCAACGTCGTCGCCATGGTCATCGCCGTCGCCTGCTTGGGCTTCTCTCGCTACGTGCTCGACCTGCACACCCAGCTGTCCGACAACATCACCAACATCGTCGGGATCGGCATCGGCACCTTGTTCCGGTTCTGGACCTATCGCAAGTTTGTGTTCGCCGGCGATGCCTTGGTGGATCCCATCGACAAGCGTTAGCCCGAGCTGGTCGGCGCTGGCCCGAGCTGGTCGGCGCAGGTCGCGTGAGTCGAGCTAGACGCGTGAGTCGGGATCGGCCTCGGAGAGGAAGAGCGCAAAGATCGCCGGCTGGGCCTGGATCAGCTCGAGGCGACCGCCGTTGGCCTCGGCCAGGTCGCGCGCCAGGGCCAACCCCAGTCCGGAGCTCTTCGCCGTGCTGACCGATCGTTCGAAGATGTGCGGCGCAATCGCCGCGGCCACCCCCTCGCCTTGATCGCTGACCTCGACCACCACCGAGGGGCCGCTGCGCCGGGCGTGCACATCCACCGTGCCACGACCGTGGGCCAGCGAGTTCTCGAACAGCGTCGATAACACCTGCGACAGCGCCACCGGAGTGGCCAGCACCCGGAGGCCGCGCTGACCATGGACCCGCACGCTGCGTCGAGCCTGCTCGAACGCAGGCTGCCACTCCCGCTGGAGCGCTGCGATCACCGAGTCCAGCGACACCGAGGGCGGTGCCGCATCATCACCCTTCCGACTCCTCGAGAGCAGGTCGTCCACCACTTTGGTAAGGCGCTCGACCTGCGCGATCGCGATACCGGCCTCTTCCCTGACAACCGCGAGGTCGTCGGTCAGGGCGATCTCTTCCAGGCGCATGAGCAACGCGGTCAATGGTGTTCGCAGCTGATGCGAGGCGTCCGAGGCGAAGTCACGCTCCGAGGCAAGGGAGCGAGTCATCTGCAGGGCACTGCGCGACAACACCTCCGCGATGCGGTCGACCTCGCCGATGCCGGTGACCAGCGGCTGGAACCGGGACTCGCCGGCGCTGAAGCGTTCGGCCCGATCTGCCAGCTGCGCCATCGGCTCGGCATACCTGCTGGCCTGCATCCAGGCGACAAACACGCCGACAATCACCGCCATCACCGACAGCGCCGCGATGACACCAAACATCCGAACCGGCACCAACGGAAGGTTTGGCTGGTCGAGCCACCCGCGCAGGCGCGTGGCGTGGTCGGCCATTGCCCACCAGCTGAAAGCCCCCAGCGGCAGACCCATGATCAGCACCGAGAGCAGGACGGCCGCGAAGGTCGACCGAACCAGCTGGCGGCGCATGCGAAGTGGTCAGCCTTTCCCGTCGCGTTCGAACCGGAAGCCGACGCCACGCACGGTCGCGATGTAGCGCGGCTGGGCCGCATCGTCGCCCAGCTTTCGGCGCAGGACGGAGATGTGCATGTCGAGAGTCTTGGTGGACCCGAACCAGGCAGTCTCCCAGATCTCGCGCATCAGCTGCTCTCGAGAAACGACTTTGCCCTGCTCTCGCACCAGGACACGCAACAGGTCGAACTCCTTGGCGGTCAGCTGGAGCTCTTCCTCGTTGAAATAGGCACGACGGCCGTCGGGGTCGATTCGCACCACTGCGCCGGCCGAGCCGACTTCGGTGGGGTGACGGCGCAGGAGGGCCCGGACACGGGCCAGCAGCTCGGCGAGACGGAACGGCTTGGTGACGTAGTCGTCCGCGCCGGCATCGAGCCCGACCACCAGGTCCACCTCGTCGGCCCGGGCCGTGAGGATCAGTACGGGAACGCTGCGCCCGTCGGCGCGAATTCGACGACAGACCTCCAGCCCGTCGACGTACGGCAGACCGAGGTCGAGCACCACCAGATCGGGGTTCTCGTTGGCACCTTCGAGCGCGGCGCGGCCATCGGCGCGGACGTCGACCTCGTAGCCTTCCCGCCGCAGTGCACGGGCCAGTGGCTCCGAGATCGCGGGGTCATCCTCAGCAAGCAGAACTCGGGTCATGAACGCATCGTAGAGAGCATTGGCGCGTTCAGCGACCAGGCCAGCGGGCCTGTCGCTTCTCGGCAAAGGCTGCGACGCCTTCCGCACGGTCCCCGGAGAAGGCCGTGGCACGCCAACAGCCGTCCTCAACCTCGATCCCGGTCGCCAGATCGACGTCGCTGCCGAGCCGCATCGCACGCTTGGCCTGCCGAAGCCCGACCGGCGAGTTTGCCGCGATCTGGGCAGCCAGCTCGAGTCCGCGGTCACGGGCAGTGCCCGCGTCGAGCACCTCATCGACCACGCCCAGCGCTGCGGCCTCACTGGCCGGCATCCGACGGGCGGTGAAGATCATCCCGGCCGCTCGGGACCAGCCGATCCGACGCGTCAGCAGCTGAGTGCCGCCGCCACCGGGGATGACGCCCACGGACACCTCAGGCAGCCCGACCACCGCGGCCGATCCGGCGATGATCAGGTCGCAGGACAGCGCGATCTCCAGGCCACCGCCGAGGGCGTACCCCTCGACCACGGCGATCGAGGGCATCGGCAGGTTCAGTACGCCGCCGTATGCCGCACGCGCCACGGGCCGCTGTTCCATCAGGTCGGCGTCGGAGAACAAGTTGCGTTCCTTGAGGTCGGCGCCCACGCAGAACGCCTTCGGACTGGTGCTCGTGATCACCACCACGCGAACGTCCGGGTCGGCCGAGAGCTCGGCGCAGGCGGCGCCCAGCTCCAGGGCCATCTGCGTCGACACGGCGTTCATGGCCTCGGGCCGGTCGAGCGCCAGCTCCGCGATGTGGCCACCGGGGCCGTGCCGGGTGATCATCACCATCGATCGGGTGGGGGTAGTCGACTCACTCATCAACCCAGATCTCCTTGGTCTTTGCCATCGTCGCCGGCATCGTCGCCGGCATCGTCGCCGGCATCGGCATTGGTCATCATGCCGCGGCGCCCCGACGGATCGGCTCGTCGAAGGTTCCAGGGGGTCACCGGTCCGATCCCGCGCAGCGTCCGGCGACTCAGGGGGGACATCTCGAAGCCGGATGTGCTCGCCAGCGAGGCGGCCATCGCATCATCGACCAGGACCGTGCGAGGCCGCGCGACCGCTGTCAGCCGGCTGGCGCGGTTCACGGTGATCCCGAAGACGTCACCAAGTCGTGACACCACCTGCCCGCTGGCCATGCCCACACGGACATCCGGCAGGAGGTCGTCCTCGGCCATGGCCTCCACCAGGTCGAGCGCGATGGCAGCAGCAGGCGCGGCACCCCTGGCCACGAACAGGACCTCGTCTCCCACGGTCTTGATGACCCTGCCCCCATGCGCGGTTACGACGTCGGACGCCAGCGCCTCGAAACGCTGCACCACACGTGCCAGCTCGCGTTCAGAAAGTCGACGCACGAGACGGGTGAACGAGACGAGGTCAGCGAAGCCCACACAGCGCACGACTCCCGAGCTGTCCATCGTCGGCTCGGAGTCGGAGACCATGCGCGAGATCGCGGCCGACAGATGGCGGCGCCAGGCGTAGACCAGCAACGGTTCCAGCTCATCGGCGATGTCCGCCAGCTTCCTGGCAGCTGCGCGAGCGGTCGCCGGATCCGGCACGGCCCGCGACGTGTCCGGCTCGACGCGGGTACCTCTGCTCCCGGAAGTTCCTATGCTCCGAGAAGTCCCTGTGCTCTCCGAATCCCCCGTGCTCTGCGTGGTCCGGGCCAGCTCACCCATCGCCTCACCCATCGCCTCGCCCAACGCCTCGGCCATCAGCTGGGTCTGCCACACGGCCAGCCGATCGGTGGTCCTGGCCAACGCTCGCGTCATCGCCAGGGCGGTCGGCTCATCGAAGATGCCATCGCGCACGAGTCCCGCGACGGCCTGCAATGCCAGAACGTCGGTCTCGGTGAACACCGTGTCCTCGTCCCCGACGTTGGGGAACCCCAGCGCGTGCCAGAACTTGCGGGCGCTTCGCAGGGACACCGAGGCCCGGGCGCTGACCTCGCGAGGACGCATCGAGCGAGGCTGACCCAGCAGTCGCGCCTCCACGTCATCGGCTGCTGGCGAGAGTCCACCAGCCGGCTCGGCGGCCAGACCGGGGCGATGGCGACCGGCGCGGGACATCTCAGGCGCACCCCTCCGGGCCGTTGGGTCGATCATGACCCGATCATGCCGTGTTTCCTGCCGGCGGCTGCGACCGGCGCACATGCACCACGTCTCCGGCGGCTTGGGCGGTGCTCAACCCCCCAGCTCGAACCACCAGTCGACCCGCGTCATCGACCCCCGTCGCGGCGCCCCGGGCAACCCGACCATCGGGTTGGAGCACGTCCACGTCCAGTCCGATCGTCAGACAGGATGCGCGGTATGCCGCACGAACGGCATCCAGCGCGCCGCCACCTTCCGACCAGGCACGGAGGAGGTCGGCCAGCACACTGAGATAACGCACGATGACATCCTCGCGGCGGACGTTCCCGGCGCCGCACAAAGCCAACGATGTCGCCGTCTCCACCGGGAGCTCGGTGCGCGTCTGGTCGATGTTGGCGCCCGCCCCGATGACCACCAACCCACCGCCAAGCACCATCTCGCAGAGGACACCCGAGATCTTGAGCCATGGCGCCTCATGATCTGCAAAGCCTCCTGTCGCCTCTTGGACCAACACGTCGTTCGGCCACTTGAGCCGACCATCCACATCGGCGACGTCCGCCAGCGCCTGTCGCACCGCCATACCGGACAGCAGTGGCAGCCAGCCCACGTCGGCGGTTCGGTCGACCGGCACGGGAACCACGCAGGACACAGCGATCGAGGCGCAGGGAGGCGCCTGCCACTGACGCGACAGTCGTCCCCGGCCGGCGCTCTGATGATCGGCCAGCACGACTCGCCACGCTCGTGGGGCTCGGAGCGCCTCACGATTGGTGGAGTCGAGGGAGCCATGGACATCGACCTCCTGCCAAGGGTTTGGCGGCGTGATCAATGCCGCTTTCACGGACTGGGATTCGAGAGGCTCGCGCACAGACCTAAGGCTAGGCTCCCGCCATGGCAGATGTAGTCCTCAACGACGGCCCCGCTGTCTCCGAGCCCGGCCCCCCTGTCTCCGGGCCCGACCCTGCTGCGTCCGGGCCCGACATCCACACGACGGCGGGCAAGCTCGCTGACCTGATCCGGCGAAACGACGAAGCCGAGCATGCAGGGTCGACCAAGGCGGTCGAAAAGCGTCATGCCCTCGGAAGGAAGACCGCACGCGAGCGGGTCGACCAGCTGATGGACGAGGGCTCTTTCGTCGAGCTCGATGAGCTGGGCCGCCACCGGTCGACGGCGTTCGGTCAACAGAAGAAGCGCCCGTACGGCGACGGTGTGATCATCGGCTTCGGCACGATCGACGGTCGACGGGTCTGCGTTTTCTCCCAGGACTTCACGGTCTTCGGCGGATCCCTCGGTGAGGTGTTCGGCGAGAAGATCGTCAAGATCATGGACCTGGCGATGAAGATCGGCTGTCCGGTCATCGGCATCAACGACTCCGGTGGCGCCCGCATCCAGGAGGGCGTGGTGGCGTTGGGCCTCTACGCGGAGATCTTCCGTCGCAACGTCCACTCTTCCGGCGTCATCCCGCAGATCTCACTGGTCATGGGGCCCTGTGCGGGCGGTGCGGTCTACTCCCCCGCGATCACCGACTTCACGGTGATGGTCGACCAGACATCGCACATGTTCATCACCGGCCCCGACGTCATCAAGACAGTCACCGGCGAGGACGTGGGCATGGAGGAGCTCGGAGGAGCCCTCACCCACAACTCCAAGTCCGGCGTGGCGCACTACATGGGCCAGGGCGAGGACGACGCCATCGACTACGTCAAGGCGCTGTTGTCGTACCTGCCGTCCAACAACCTCGAGGACTCCCCCTCCTTCGAGTGGGATGTTGAAGGCACCACCGGCGACGTCGACACGGACGATGCGTTCCTGGACACCTTCATCCCGGACTCGGCCAACCAGCCGTATGACATGCACAACATCATTGAGCACGTGGTCGACACCACCGACGACGGCTCCCCCGATTTTCTCGAGGTCCATGCCCTGTTCGCCCAGAACATCATCTGCGGCTTCGGCAGGGTCGAGGGCCGTGCTGTGGGTGTTGTCGCCAACCAGCCGATGCAGCTTGCCGGCTGCCTCGACATCGACGCCTCCGAGAAGGCCGCACGGTTCGTGAGGACGTGCGACGCGTTCAACGTCCCCGTTCTCACGTTCGTGGACGTGCCGGGCTTCCTGCCGGGCACCGACCAGGAGTGGAACGGCATCATCCGCCGCGGCGCCAAGCTCCTTTACGCCTATGCCGAAGCCACGGTCCCGCTGGTGACGGTCATCACCCGCAAGGCCTACGGCGGCGCCTACGACGTCATGGGCTCCAAACACCTCGGCGCCGACATGAACTTTGCCTGGCCCACGGCGCAGATCGCCGTCATGGGCGCCCAGGGGGCAGTCAACATCCTCTACCGCAAAGAGATCGCGGAGGTTCTTGCTGCCGGCGGCGACGTCGACGCCGCACGTCAGCAGTTCATCACTGAGTACGAAGACACGCTGGCCAACCCCTACATCGCCGCAGAACGCGGTTACGTCGACTCGGTGATCCCGCCGTCACATACCCGCTCCTCCGTCATCAAGGCGCTGCGGGCACTGCGCAACAAACGCGAGACGTTACCGTCCAAGAAGCACGGGAACATACCACTCTGATGGGCGAATCTTTATGACTGACAACACTTCTCAGGGCTCGCAGGGCAGCCAGTTGCTGGATGCGACCGCCATGCCTGTGCGCCTCGTCCGCGGCGACGCCTCACCGGAGGAACTCGCTGCCCTCGTCACCATCCTCGCCGCCGCGAGCGACGACGGCGCCATGGACCCGACCGATCGCCATCCGGCAGCAGGCGGAAGGTCCACCCAACCGCCATGGGGCTCCCCGCGCCGGATGATGCGTACGACGCACCCCCACGGTCCCGGCGGCTGGCGCGCATCGACCCGCTCCCGCTGATACATCTCTCCCGACGGGAGACTGCGGTACGTTCCACCGGTGACCACTGACGCCTCCGCGCCTGACGCGCGCCCCACCACCGACGTTGACCGTATCGCGAACGACTACCTCGACTCGCTTGTCGAGCTCAGTCCCATCACCGCGACCACGCTGGGGATTCCCGGCCGCGATGAGGACCTCGACGACTTCTCGCCCGCTGGCTACGCGGCGTTCTCCGACCTTCGCCGCACGACCCTTGACGCGCTTGCCGGGGCCACGGCTGTCGACGCCATCGATCGAGTGACCATCTCAGCGATGACCGAGCGTCTCGGCCTGGCCGAGGAGACCTACGCCGCCGGGCTCGACGAGATGAGCCTCAACGTCCTGGCCTCCCCGCTTCAGTCGATCCGCGACATCTTCGACCTGATGCCCACCCAGACAGAGGCGCACTGGGCGACGTTAGCGGCTCGCATGACCAAGGTCCCAGCGGCCCTCGACAGCTACATGGAGTCGCTGCGTTCCGCCGCAGCCAAGGGCCTGGTGAGCCCGAAGAGGCAGGTCGAGGCCTGCGCCGCCCAGTGCGTCGAGCTGGCCGCCGCGGAGGGCTACTTCGCCAACCTGGTCAAGAATGCCAAGATCGGCGAGGTCGCTCTCGCCGGCGACGTCGCGGACGCGCTACGCAGCGCCGTGGCCCAGGCATCCTCGGCCTACACCCACATCGGTTGGCTCCTGCTCGACGAGCTGCTGCCCCACGCCCCGGCGGCTGATGCCTGCGGTCGCGACCGCTACCAGCTCATGTCACGGGCTTTCCTTGGCTCCACCGTCGATCTCGAGGAGACCTATGCGTGGGGCCAGCAAGAACTGGCCCGCATCACCGACGAGATGCAGGCCGTGGCGGAGCGGATCAAGCCCGGCGCCACCATCAAGGAAGCCATCACCATCCTGGACTCCGACCCCCGATACCAGTTGCATGGCACCGACGAGCTCAAGGTGTGGATGCAGGGCAAGGCCGACGAGGTCATCACCAACCTGGCCGGCTCGCACTTCGACATCCCCGGGCCGGTTCGCACCATCGAGTGCATGATCGCCCCGACCCAGATGGGCGGCATCTACTACACGGGGCCGTCCGAGGACTTCAGCCGTCCGGGTCGCATGTGGTGGTCCGTGCCCAAGGGCCTCACCGAGTTCGGTACCTGGCGGGAGCTGACGACCGTCTACCACGAGGGAGTCCCCGGCCATCATCTCCAGGTCGCTCAGACGGTGTATCGGTCCGAGCTTCTCAACCGCTGGCGACGCTTGGACGCTTGGACATCCGGCCACGGTGAGGGCTGGGCGCTCTACGCGGAGCGCCTGATGGCAGAGCTGGGCTACATGGACGACCCGGGCAACCGCATGGGCCTGCTCGACGGCCAGTCGCTGCGTGCAGCACGCGTCGTCCTCGATATTGGAGTCCACTGCCGCTTCGAGGCTCCCGCAGAGGTTGGCGGTGGCGAGTGGACCTATGACAAGGCCTGGGAGTTCTTGCAGAAGCACGCCAACATGGCCGAGGGCTTCTTGCGTTTCGAGCTCGATCGCTACCTCGGCTGGCCGGGTCAGGCACCGTCGTACAAGATCGGCGAGCGGCTCTGGCTCCAGCTGCGCGACGAGGTCAAGGCCCGCGAGGGAGATGCCTTTGACATCAAGGCGTTCCACCGTCGCGCGCTCGACATCGGCGGCGTCGGCCTCGATACCCTGCGCGAGGCAGTGCTCGGATAGCCTGCGCGCATGGTCTCTCCCGAAGTGCCCCTGGTTCTTGCTTCGGCTTCCCCCGCGCGGCTGTCGACGTTGGCCCAGGCTGGCGTGACGTCGTACGTGCTGGTGAGCGATGTGGATGAGGATCTCGTTCTGGCACAAGCCGTTTCACACTTCGGCGAGCTGACGCCACAGGACGTCGCACTGGTGCTCGCACGGGCCAAGTGCGAGGCCGTCGCCGATCGTCTGTCCGACGACTCCTGCCCCGAGGACGCCCCCAGCGGCGCCTTGGTCCTCGGCTGCGACTCGGTGCTCGAGCTCGACGGTGAGCTGCACGGCAAGCCAGCCGACGAGGCACAGGCGACCGCTCGGTGGCAGCGGATGCGTGGCAGCTCCGGCGTGCTGCACACCGGCCACTGGCTGATCGACGACCGGGACGACAGCGACGGGGGCACCGGCGCCACGATGGGCGCCGTCGCGTCGACGACCGTCCACTTCGCCAACGTCAGCGACGAGGAGATTGCGGCGTACGTCGCGACCGGCGAACCGCTGAACGTCGCGGGAGGCTTCACGATCGACGGTCTTGGCGGTCCCTTTGTCGCCGGCATCGAGGGCGATCACCACAACGTCGTCGGCATCAGCTTGCCGTTGCTGCGTGAGATGATGGCAGAGATCAACGTCACCTGGTTCCAGCTGCAATCCTGACCGTCAGAACATCATCTCCCTGACCGTCAGAACATCATCTCCCTGAGCGTCAGAACATAGTCACCCTGACCGCCAGGCTTTCGGGACCAAGGACTGCTGGCAGACGCAAAAGAGCCCCGACCGGTGTTGCCTGGTGGGGGCTCTTTCACAATGTATGTCCGGCGGCGTCCTACTCTCCCACACCGTCACCAGTGCAGTACCATCGGCGCTGAAGGGCTTAGCTTCCGGGTTCGGAATGGGACCGGGCGTTTCCCCTTCGCTATGACCGCCGTA
>DATCNE010000189.1:0-23729 GCA_036565395.1 Dermatophilaceae bacterium | reverse complement strand
CGCCGTTCTGACCATCACCGTGCAGCCGATACCATGGACCGGTGCTCGGCGTGGTTGCCGACGTTTGCGATGTCCATTTTCCCCCCATGATCTGGAGTGCCGCGCAGTGAAGAGTGCCGTTGAGACCCTCAACCCGACCCGCGTCAAGCTGACTGTCGAGGTCCCGTTCGACGAGCTCAAGCCGAGCCTCGACGCGGCCTACAAGACCATCGGCTCGCAGATCAAGGTTCCCGGCTTCCGGGCCGGCAAGATCCCCGCCCGGATCATCGACCAGCGTGTCGGCCGCGGTGCCGTGCTGCAGGAGGCCGTCAACGACGCGCTTCCCCGCTTCTACGGCCAGGCCGTCGAGGAGAACAAGATTCGCCCGCTGGGCCAGCCTGAGGTCGACGTGACCGAGGTGCCTGCCGAGGAGGGCCAGGACCTGAAGTTCACCATCGAGGTCGACGTACGCCCGCAGGTCGCGCTGCCCGACTACGAGGGCATCGAGGTCGAGGTCGACGCAGTTGACGGCGAGGCCACCGCCGCCGACGTCGAGGCGCGAATGACCGCCCTGCGTCAGCGCTTCGGCACCCTGACCACCGTTGAGCGAGTTGCCGCGACTGGCGACTTTGTCTCCATGGACCTCGCCGCATCGATCGGCGAGGAAGAGATCGACTCGGCCAAGGGGATCTCCTACGAGATCGGCTCCGGCAACATGATCGACGGCCTTGACGACGCGCTCGTCGGGATGGCCGTTGAAGAGACCAAGACCTTCACCGCTCCGCTTGCTGGTGGCGAGCACGAGGGCAACGACGCTGAGGTCACCGTGACGGTGCAGTCGGTCAAGGAGCGGGTCCTGCCCGAGCTCAACGACGACTTCGCCCAGCTCGCCTCGGAGTTCGACACCCTCGCCGAGCTGCAAGCCGACGTCCAGGTACAGGCCGATCGCGCCAAGATGTACGACCAGGGCGTCCAGGCCCGGGACAAGGTCCTCGAGCACCTGCTCAGCAACACCGAGATTCCCGTGCCCGACGCGTTGATCGAGGCCGAGGTCAAACAGCACCTCGAGGGTGAGGACCGGCTCGAGGACGAAGAGCACCGTGCCGAGGTCGATGCCAACACCCGGCGGGCCATGCGTGCGCAGTTCCTGCTCGATGCGATCGCCGAGAAAGAGCAGGTCAGCGTCGCCCAGGCCGAGCTGATCCAGTACCTCGTGATGTCGGCCCAGCAGTACGGCATGGAGCCCAACGAGTTCGCCAAGACCGTCGACGAAGGTGGCCAGATCCCCGCGATGGTGGCCGAGGTCGCGCGCCGCAAGGCGCTCGCGGCAGTCCTGAACAAGGCCAAGGTCGTCGACACCGCCGGCAACGAGGTCGACCTCAACTCCCTCAACGGCGAAACCGATGCGCTCGGCTACGACGAGGGCGCGGACCACGAGGACCATGAAGGTCACGACCACGGCGACCACGAGGGTCACGACCACGCCTGACCCTCACTGCACCACGCATCACCCCGTATGCCGCCCGCTCACCTGAGCGGGCGGCATACGTCGTCCTGGTGTCGCCCTTCAGAGCGCACGCGGCGGTGGGCTCAGACGGTGGGGCGTCCGAGAGCCCGGTAGGTCCAGCCGGCTGCGCGCCAGCGGACCACGTCGAGGGCGTTGCGACCGTCGATGATGGTTGGCCGGGACACGACGGCGGCGAGCCTGGCCGGGTCGATCTCGCGGTAGGCCTTCCACTCGGTCAGGTGCAACACGACGTCGGCGTCGCGACAGGCGTCCTCGATCGCGTCGGCATAGTTCAGATCAGGATGGACGCGGCGGGCCGCGGGTAGCGCCTTGGGGTCGTGAACCGTAACGGTGGCGCCGGCCAGGTGCGCCGCGGCGGCGACGTCGAGCGCGGGGGAGTCGCGGATGTCGTCGCTGTCGGGCTTGAACGCCGCGCCCAGGACCGCCACCCGCTTGCCGATCAGCGTGCCGCCGCACTGTTCCCGGGTCAGATCCACCATCCGGGAGCGGCGACGCAGGTTGATCGCGTCGACCTCGCGCAGGAAGGTCAGCGCCTCGTCGGCCCCGAGCTCGCCGGCCCGGGCCATGAACGCCCGGATGTCCTTGGGGAGGCAGCCGCCGCCGAAGCCGAGGCCGGCGTTGAGGAACTTGCGGCCGATCCGGTCGTCGTGACCGATCGCGTCGGCCAGCTGCGCCACGTCTGCGCCGGCGGCCTCGCAGACCTCTGACATAGCGTTGATGAACGAGATCTTGGTGGCCAGGAACGAGTTGGCGGCAACCTTGACGAGCTCGGCGGTCGGCAGGTCCGTCACCAGCCGTGGCATGCCTGTGGCAAGGGGGGCGGCATACACCTGATCGAGCAGCGCGATGTCGGCATCGGCACCCGGACCGGTCACGCCGTAGACGAACCGGTCAGGGGTCAGGGTGTCCTGGACGGCGAAGCCCTCGCGCAGGAACTCGGGGTTCCACATGAGGTGCACGTCCTGGCCTGCGGGCGCGACCTGCTGGAGCCGGCGAAGGAGGCGGGCGGCGGTCCCGACGGGCACGGTCGACTTGCCGACGACCAGAGTCTGGCGCGACAGGAGTGGTGCGAGCGCCTCGACTGCGGCGTCGACCCAGGTCAGGTCCGCGGCGTACTCGCCATGGCGCTGAGGAGTTCCGACGCACAGGAAGTGGACGTCGGCGGCGGCCGCATCGGCGTAGTCGCTGGTGAAGGTGAGCCGCCCGGTGGCAAGGGCGCGTTCGAGCAGCTCTTGCAGCCCGGGCTCGTAGAACGGAGTCTCGCCGCGGGACAGTGCCCGCGCGCGCTCGGGCATGGAGGCGTCGACTGCGATGACGGTGTGGCCGACGTCGGCCATGCAGGCCGCGTGGACGGCGCCGAGGGGACCCAAGCCGATGACCGAGAGCGTGAGCGACATGGCGCCAACCCTATGACCGGTCATCCGGCACCGGTGCATGGCTCGCGCCATGCCTCACGTCATGGCTCACGTCGAGGCAGGAGGTCGGGCTCAAACCACTACTGTGGTGGGCGATGACCAGACCTGAGGCAGCCCGTTGACCGGCCGCGTGTTGATGCTGGTCTGGACCGGGGTCAGCACTGATACCCGGGTGCTCCGAGAAGCGCGCACCCTCGTCGAGGCCGGCTGGTCAGTGCACATCATCGGACGGGCCGTGCCGTCCGATTTCGTTGCCCCTCAAGGGATTTCGGTGTCCAGCTGCGGCGCCCCGCCAGCGGCAGAAGGCCGCAGCCGGGAGCTGAACGTCATCGAGCGGGCCGGCAGGTGGCTCATGCTGCCCGAGCATGTCGCGCGTCGTCTCGCCGCCTGGCAGAAGGCGGCCTTGGTCGAGGCGCACAAGCATCAGGCGGATGTCGTCCACGCACACGACTTCACGGCCCTGGCTGTCGGTGCGACGCTGGCGCACGAGTGGGGGGTCCCGCTGGTGTACGACAGCCATGAGCTGTGGTCCGGGCGTCCGCGGGTGGGCCGGCCGACGCCCTGGCTGGCGAGGAGGCAGGACCAGCTCGAGTCGACCCTCGGAGCCCGCGCGGCGATCGTGTTCACCGTTGGCGAGGGCGTGGCTGCTGAGCTGCGCGCGCGCTACGGATGGCGCGACGTGCGGGTTGTCCGCAATACGTTCCCGCGCGCGGAGCTCCCCGAAAGGCGTTCGGGTGGGCCGACCGGGGCGGTCTACGCGGGCCGTATCGCGCCATACCGCGAGCTCGAGGTCATCGCGCGGGCCAGCCGCTCCACCGACCTTCCCATCACCCTCATCGGGCCGGCTGACGCGCAGTTCCTCGCCCGGTTCGACGCCGGCCGGGCCCGGATCGAGGGCAGTCTCCCGGCCGACGAGGTCGACGCCGTGCTCGCCAGCGCTGGTCTGGCGCTGGTCACGCACTCCGACAAGTGGCTCAACCACCGGCTCGCCCTGCCCAACAAGCTGTTCCACGCTGTGCGAGCCGGCGTGCCTGTCGTCGCGACCGATGTCGGAGAGCTGGCGCGCACGGTGCGCGAGCATGACCTGGGGGAGCTCTACCGTCCCGGGGATTCCGACGATCTGGTGCGTGCGATCGAACGTGCGGTGGGGCGGTACGACGAGCTGCAGACTCGCGTGCGCAACGCTGCCCGCGCGCTGTCGTGGGACACGGACAGCGCAGTGCTCCGGACGTCGTATGACGATCTGGTGGCGCTCAGCGAATGACGGGGTTCCTCCCGTGTGGCTCTATGCTTGTCGGACTCGCGTGCCTCGACCACGTGCTGTCAGACGCGACAGGTGGATCAGGGCCGACTCCAGTGGTGCCGGTCACAGGATCGGTGTCAGAGAAATCGCGGTTATCCATGAGAAGTGGCCAATGAGCAGAAGCACGCAGCCGGACTCCGGCTTCCTGACCGAATATCAGGTTTACGAACCACACAAGACAGGGCTGCCTCCGATGCGCCCCTATCTCACCGAGCTGTGGCGGCGCCGTCACTTCGCGGCCGAGCTCTCCCGGACCAACATGCGCGCGTCCAACACCCGCACGTTCTTCGGTCAGATCTGGCTGGTGATCAACCCGCTGCTGCTGGCGTTGGTCTACTACATGTTGGTGGACATCCTTGGCAGCCAGGCCACCCCCAAGCCAGGCGCCCCGACCGGCATGGAGAAGCTGAGCCACATGGTGGGCGGTATCTTCGCCTTCTACCTCATATCGGGATGTATCACGACCGGGGCCGCCTCGGTCACCGGCAGCGGCGGGCTGATCGCGAACATGTCGTTCCCGCGTCTGCTGATGCCGTTCTCCGCGACCCGGACGGCGTTCTTTCGGTTCCTGCCCACCATGCCGGTCTACTTCGTACTGCATCTGATCGCGGGCCGGCCTATCAAGTGGCCGCTGCTGCTGACGCCGATATTCCTCCTGTTCATGATTGTCTTCGCGACAGGGCTGGGGGCTATATTTGCCACGTTGCAGGTGTATTTCCGTGACACCTTGAGTTTCCTGCCCTATTTCCTGCGGATCTGGTTGTACCTGTCGCCGGTTCTCTGGTTCGTCGAGGACATGAGGGGCGGTTTCAAGTTCTTCATGCCATTCAATCCGCTCTACTCTATTTTGGGCGGCTGGGCGGCTCTGCTGGTGGAGGGCAAGCTCCCGGCTCTCAGTATGTGGGTGGCTGCAGCGGCATGGGCTTTTGGGACGTTCCTCGTCGGCTGTTTGTTCTTTATGTCCAGGGAGCGTGAGTTCGCTGTCCGACTTTGATTCTTTGAGCGCGCCGGCCGACTCTGAAGCCTTACCTCCAGGGACTACGACTGCGCCGTCCCATCCAGATTCTTTGCCCGAAAGATCTGAAAAACATGTGGCTTCGCTGTCCGACCCTGATCCGGCAAACCAGCGTATTGCCGTGCGCGTCGAGAACGTTTCGGTGACCTACCGGACGACCTTCGAGCGCACCCCGACGTTCAAAACTGCCATTGTGCGCTTCGGCCGTGGAGAGCGGGCAGTGCGCGAGGTCGAGGCGGTCAAGAATGTCTCGTTCGAGGTGCGCGACGGCACATCCTTGGGGATTGTCGGCAGCAACGGCTCCGGTAAGTCGACACTGGTTCGCACCCTCGCCGGGATTCTGCCGCCGACTTCCGGGCGGATAGAGGTGCACGGAAAGATCAGCGCTCTCCTGGCATTGGGTGTGGGCTTCAACGCACAATTGTCCGGCTTGGAAAACGTCATGCTGGGCGGTCTTGCCGCGGGATTGTCGCGTGAACAGATCCAGGCGCGATCAAAGGAGATTGAGGAGTTCGCCGAGCTCGGCGACTTCATGGAGCTGCCGATCCGCACCTACTCCTCGGGCATGCGCAGCAGGCTGGCTTTCGCCGTGTCGGTCCACATGGATCCGGACATCCTGATGATCGACGAGGCGCTTTCGGCCGGCGACGCGAAGTTCAAGAAAAAGGCCGCGAAGAAGATGCACGAGCTCATGGGATCGGCGAGGGCGATGTTCATCGTCAGTCACTCGATGCCGAGCATCAAGGAGATGTGCACAAGCGCGATCTGGCTGCACAAAGGCAAGCTCATGATGGAGGGCTCGACCGACGACGTCATCGCTGCCTATACGGAGTTCCTCGAGATCGGCGAGGACAAGTTCGCGCTCGAGGACATGTGACCCCAGCGGCGACGAGGCCGAGATTGGCCTTGGTCGACGTGTCGATCGTGACGTCGGGTCATGACGTTGCCGACGCACGGTTGCACCGGGTCTGTGCCGGGCTGTTGCGCGCCGGGCTTTCTGTTGAGGTGCTCGGACTCGGTCTGCCGCAGGACGCCCCCGAGGGCGTGACGGCTCGGGTCCGACCCCGATCCGGGCTCGCGGGCCGCATGCTGCTCGCGCTCGTACTGCCATGGAAGGCAAGGGGTTCGACGTTGTTCGTCCTCGACCCTGACGCGCTCTTGGGCGCCCGACTTGCCACCCTCGTACGCCGTCGCCACCTGGTCGCGGACGTCCACGAGGACTACGCCGCGCTGGTGGGCGACCGGGCCTGGGCCCATGGTGCGGTGGGTCGCATGGCCCGCTGGATGGTGGGCGCCGCCACCTCCGTCGCGAGCCGTTGCGATCTCACGGTCGTGGCCGATGACCATGTGCCTCCCCTGCAAGCCGGGCATCGCCTCGTCGTCCGCAATGAGCCAGACCCCAGGTTGCTGCCGGCCGACGTCGCGCCGAGTGAAAGCCCTCGTGCCGTATACGTCGGCGACGTGCGCCGCTCGCGCGGGCTCGCCGCGATGCTCGAGACGCTCGAAGGCGCGCCGGGGTGGACGCTTGATGTCGTGGGACCCGTTGCGAGCGCCGACCAGGCCTGGCTGGCCCAGAGGCTCGCCGACTCTCCGGACCTCGCCGCTCGCGTGCGCTGGCACGGCCGGCTTACCCCCCGTCGCTCGTGGGAGGTGGCATCGGGAGCATGGGCCGGCCTCTGCCTGCTCGAGCCCACGCCTGCCTTTGTCGACGCCGTTCCGAGCAAGCTGTATGAGTACCTTGCGGCCGGGATCGTCCCTGTCGTCAGCGACCTTCCCCGTCAGAGCCAGCTCGTCCGAGAGGCCGGTAGCGGTGTCGTCGTCGCCGACGCCGCGGCCGGGGGGGATGCGTTGGTCGCACTCGGGCGCGATCCGCAGGAGCGCTTGCGGGCGTCGGCTGCAGGGCGGTCGTGGGCGGCGAGCGCCGGCGCCAACGGCACGACATACGATCGTCTGGCAGCAGCGGTCCTGGAGGTGTCACGTGGTTGAGCGCAGGCCGTTGATCGCCATGGTCGTCAACAACGCCGTGGCCCACGACGCGAGGGTGATCAAGACCGCGCTCACGATGTCCCGGGCCGGGGCCGACGTGCGGGTGCTGGGGGTCAGCAGCTCCGGACTGCGTGAACGGGCTGTGTCTGGATCTGGGTCAGCCGTCTCGGGGGCTGGGTCTGCGGGGGCTGGATCAGGCGCCGCGGGGTCTGGGTCCGCGGTCTTCGAACGGCTCCCCGTTCTGCCACCACGCAGCGTCACCCCCGGATACGTCATGTGGGCCGCGACCCGGCGGTTCGGGCGGGTGTTCCCGGCAGAGAGATGGGAGCGCTCGATCCCGGTGACCGGCTACTACCACCGGGCGTTCCTCCCGGCCCTGCGTGATCTGGCCCCCGACGTGATCCACGTCCACGACATTCACCTGCTCGCGGTGGTCGCCGAGTACGCGGCCGGCGCCTCACCTCGACCCCACGTCATCTACGACGCTCATGAGTTCGTCGCGGGCCTGGCCGTCAGTGGGGCCAGGACCCAGCGCTCGGTCGACGGGTGGGCAGCGCTCGAGCGGCAGTTCATCCGATCCGCGGACCGCGTGATCACGGTTGCGGACGGGCTGGCCGAGCGGCTGCAGGCTCTGCACCATCTCGAACGCCGTCCCGCCGTGGTGCACAACGCCCCGATCGCCTGGGGTGTCGGCGCTGCCGTCGGTACGGGCTCGTCCCGCTCACTGCGCCGCGAGTGCGGGATCGGTCCGGATGTGACGCTGGCGGTCTACTCGGGTGCGCTCAGCGCCGCGCGTGGTGTTGATACCGCCGTCGAGGCGTTGGGGTTGTTGCCTGACCTGCATCTGGCCGTGGTGGCCGTCCCCTATCCGCATCCGATGGAGGCACGGCTGAGGGAGATCGCGGCGCGCGTTGGGGCCGCCGACCGCCTCCACCTCGTGCCACCGGTGCCTTCCCACGAGGTGCCGTCCTACCTCAGCCAGGCGGACGTCGCGGTGAGCCCGATCCTGGGCGACTCGGTCAGTTATGACGAGGCGCTGCCCAACAAGCTCTTCGAGTTCCTGCACGCGGGACTGCCCATGGTGGTCAGCGACTGCCGGGCGGTGGCCCAGTTCGTGACCGAGCACGGCTTGGGCGCCGTGTTCCATGCCGGTGATGTCGACGACCTGGCCCGGGGTTTGCGTAAGGTCCTCGCCGACCCACCGCATCCGGACACCACCGACCTGCGCCGGGAGTACTCCTGGCAGGGCCAGGAGCCCCACCTGATCGCCGTCTATGACGAGCTCGTGTCAGGGCTGCGGATCCCCGACACGTCGATCACGCCAGAGGACCTTCGGCTCAGCTGGTCCAGGGCCTAGCTAGCTCCAGACAACCTTGACCGGCGGGAACGGGCCGTTGTCCGGGGTGGCCGTGGTCGGCCGCACACGGCGATAGGCCTCGCCCAACGGCAGCTCCTGGGCCTGCCAGCTCCATTCGTGCATGAGCGTGGCGCGCTCCTGGCGGCTCGTCCAGCGCTCAGGGTCTGCGAGCACCTCGGTCACCGCTCGGGCCAGGTCGGCAGCGTCGCCGGACCGGAACACGACCCCGAGCTGGTGCTCGACAACGAACTCGGACATGGCGCGTATGTCGCTGGTGACGATCGGCAGGCCCGAGTGCAGCATCTCGAAGAGCTTGTTCGGCAGTGCCGCCTCGTGGTTGGCCGGTCCGGCGAGGATGGGGCTGACGGCGACATCGGCCTCGCCCAGGTAACCAGGCACGGCGTCGGCGGCGACCGGTGGCAGCAGGTGCAGTCGGTCAGCGACGCCGAGGCTGCGCGCCAGGTCCGTGAGCTCTTCCGCCCGAGGATGTGGGAACGGCACCACGACCAGCGCCGCGTGGACCCCGGGCAGCAGCGGGAGCGCCTCGATCATCGTGTCGACTCCGCGTGGCTTGGTCGCCGCACCGGGGTAGACCATGAGAGGCGTTCCGGGCTCCGTGCCGGTGTCGGCCCGAAGCGAGCGCGTGCCGTCGAGCGTGGGTGCGCCGCCCTCGACCGGCGCATTGAGCACGACCACCGGTGGCCGGGCAAGCCGGAGCCGGCCGGACAGTGCGTCCGCGGTTCCCTGCGAAACGGTCAGCACGGCGGCCAGTCGAGGTGCCAGTCGGCTCTCGACGCGCAAGAGAGTGTGGTGGTATCGCCGCAGCGTGATGTTCTCGTCGGGCACGCCGGCGAAGTTCTCGCGTGAGTCGTAGATCACCGCGCACTCCCGGGCATGCCTTTTCTGGATCCTGGCCGCAGCCCGGAACGCGACTGGCAGCAGCCGCGGGTCGTGCACGTGGATGATGTCGGGAGCCAGCCGCACGATCTCGGAACCGTACGTCGTACGGAAGTCGCGCTGGGCAGCGTGCCACAGATAGGCGCCCTCGCGATCGACCTTGCGCAGCCAGGTGTCCAGCGTGCGCTCGATCCGCTGCAGCCGTTTGTTGACGAGCGGTTCGAACCGGCGGCCGCGCAGGATCGGGGAGCGAACCAGCCGGCGGGGAGATCCGCGCAGCCGTGACTGGGGCACGAGCAACGTGACGTGAGCGCCTCCGAGGCTGCCCTCACGACGTTTGCCATTGCCCGAGCGACCAAGGACCGTCGTGTCGTAGCCCAGGCGGTCCAGCGACAGCGCCAGCTTCTTCGCACGAGAGTCGGTGTCGACGTCAGTGGGCCGGACGATGACCACTCGTGGGCGTCCCGTGGCCGCAGGGCCGGTGAGCGCATTGCCAGTGATGGCCTGGCGTCGAATCTTCACAATGTGCCCGTCGGGCTCGGAGATGGTCGGATGACCCAGCGAGGATACCGTCTCCCCGTGTTTGGCAGGTGACGCCGCCTTCTGCCGACGACGCGCTGCTGTCACACGCTTCGACGCAGCAGCGGGATTCGCTTGATCACCATGGTCATCACCACGGCCCCGAGCAGCGTCGCAGCGCACAGCGCGACCAGCTGCGGCAGGGTCTTGGCCCCTTGAGGCCAGTTGTGGCCGGGGATGCGCATCAGCGCGATCAACACCACCTGGTGCGTGGCGTACACCCCCAGCGTGAGGTCCCCGGCGGCGCGGGCCAATCGGGCGGCTCGCGGTTGGGCCCAGCGCGACTGCGGATGCATGACGGAGTGGGCGAGGACGAACACGGCGACGGCTGCGGCACCCAGCACCCATCCCTGGTAGCTCACGGGCATCAGCGTGTTCAGGCGGTTGGCGGCTGGGATGCCGAACACGAAGGGGCCGGTGACCTGCCAGGTCAGCTCCAGACACAGCACAGCGGTCAGTGCGGCGAGGGCGAGAACCCGACCCGACCCCCGGACGATGACGTCCCGCAGGGCATAGCCGAGGATGAAGAACCCGATGTAGGGGATGAACTGGGTGAACAGCGTGGGATCGCCTGCCGGGCTGCTCCCCCCCTCGAGGTTGCCGATCACGTTCCACGCGCTCTGGTTCAGCGCCGCCGTGGCCACGAGCAGCGCGCCCACGACCCCAAGACCTCGTCGCGAGATGCTTTCGACCAACGGCCACAGCAGTGGGGTGATGAGGTACAGCCCGAGGATCAGCCAGAAGAAGTAGAGGCCCGTGTATGTCTCGCCGCGCAGGAAGCGGGCGAGGATGATGCCGGGCCGCACGCCCGTCGTCAGTATCGTGACGGAGAGCGTGATGTAGACGAAGTGCCAGACCACCAGGGGAATGCCGATGCG
This sequence comes from Dermatophilaceae bacterium, assembly GCA_036565395.1. Classification (GTDB taxonomy): domain Bacteria; phylum Actinomycetota; class Actinomycetes; order Actinomycetales; family Dermatophilaceae; genus UBA4719. Next base: position 12,792 of record DATCNE010000189.1, on the reverse strand, counting down.
GGAGAGCCGCCGACGGTAGAACAATGAGATGGCGCGGTCCACCGGTGGCCTCAGCAGCAGCGCCCCGCTCACCATGACAAACGTCGGAACGGCCCACTTCGTGCTGAACGTGGCCAGCGAGGCGACCCACCATGCGCTGGTATGCCGCAGCTCATGATTGCCGTAGGTCAGGCCGGCGGTGTGGATCAGGACAACGCCGATGATGGCCACCATTCGCAGGTAGCTCGTGTACGCCAGCTGTCCGGCGATCGATCCGGCGGGCGGTGTCGGTCCCGCCGGAGACCCGGCGGGCGGTGTCGATCCGGCGGGCGGCATGGTCCCAGTGGGAGGCGTCGAGGCCATCAGGTCAGCGTCCTGGGCCGAGGTTCAGCGCGCAAGGCCGAGGTGCTCCATCGTGGGGCCGATCCCGTTGACCGCGGCGGCGTGGCGGTTGCGTCGGGCACACTCCCACACCGAGTAGACCGCGCCGGCATCAAGGGCGGTAATGACATCGGCCTCCTCGATCGCGTGCAGCGCCTCGCGGGAGTGCGACATCGTCATCCACCACAGCGTAGAGACACCAAGGGTCTTGCGGGCGGGCCCGAAGGCTGCCTTGCGCCAGAGGTTTCGGGCAACCACCGACGCCCACTGGGGGGAGTAGCGCACCGGGCGGTGGTCGGGATCGATGCGAACGGGGGCTGCGCGGTGACGTAGCAGGACAACCCGGTTGGCGGCGGCGGCCGGCCCGTCGTAGCCGCGGATCTGCGGACCGACCAGGGTCACCTGCCCGCCGGCCTTGCGGATCTGCTCGATCACCGTCGTGATCAGGGCGAGCGGCGGAGCCGTGTAGGCGAGGACGACGTTGCGCCCCGCGGCATCGTGCGCGGGGACGGCGGGGGGCTGCTGTGTCACGCGGCTCGTGCTGTCGCTGGGGTTGTCGCTCGGCTTGTCGCTCGGCTTGTCGCTCAGACCGTCGCGCGGACTGGGGCTCAGACCGTCGCACTGGAAGTGCTCGCTGATGCGGTCGACCGCGGGCTCGATCTGCGCGTAACGCTCGAACTGTGCTGCGTGCTGGCGGGCCTTCTCGCGGTCCTCGACCGTGGCGTCGACAGCCATGTGCGCGGTGGCGATGAAGGCCTTCGCGAGCTGTTCGGCGCCCATGCCCTCGTTGCGTACCCAGAGCGGGTAGCCGTCGAGGATCTCGGCCGCGGCGTGCGCCGGCTCGTGGGCTGACATGACCGGCAGTCCCGTGGAGATGTAGTCGTAGACCTTGCCCGAGGTGACGTAGCGGCCACCGACCAGCGCCAGCACGAGCGCGTCCCAGCCGGCATACACATCGGCGGTATCGCCCTTGGCCACCGGACCCTCATAGCTGACGCCGTCGTTGGCGTACTGCGCGATGACCCGCACGTGGCCGCTGGCTCCGCGGGCAGCACCGGCGCCGATGTGTCCCCGGAACTCCAGTCGCGAGGCGGCGACCAGCGGGTCGCGTTGACGGGCGAGCCTCCACCCGTCGCACAGCGCGCTCGTGATGGCCGGCGTGAAGCTCACCGTGCCGAGATAGCCGAAGGTGAGACCGTCGGCCGGGTCCGGCTGGCGCAGCGGGATCATCGAGGTCCCAACTGCGAGGTCGCTGCCGTTGCGCACCACCTGGAGCTTGGCTGCGGCCTGGGGATAGAGCTCGGCGTAGGAGTCGCGGATCGGCTGGTTGACGAACCACGCCTCCTGGGCCCGGTCCATCAGCTTCCGTTCGATGCGCCCCTTGCGACTGTCGGGCTCGAACGCCGGCTTGTCGCCGATGATGTCGATCGCCCATGCGTCGCGGTAGTCCAGGACGAAGGGCACGCCGTGCGTCTCGTTGAGGTCGAGGGCTGGTGCGAAGAACGTGTATGGCGATGCGCTGGCCAGCACCAGGTCAACCGGCTTGCGCTCGTGGACCTCGTGCGCGGCGGCCACGAGCTCGTTGCGCCAGCGGCCGAAGACCAGCTCGGGGAACTGACGCTGGTCGCCACGACGAAGCAGCTTCAGCCACTCCTTGGGGCGCTGGGCGCGCAGGCGGCTGTAGGAGCGGATGTCGGTGTCCAGGTCGTCTCGGTAGAGCGGCAGGCGCACGACCTCGATGCGCTCGTCGACCAGCGCCAGGAGCGACTCGTCCAGGCCGTGCTCGCGCAGCCACGCGTCAGCGGTCAGCGTGACGACCGTGACGTCCCAACCCTTGCGGGCGAACGAGTTTGCGGTGGCCAGCATCCGATAGGCGCAGGACTTGGCGGCGGGCGGGTAACCCCAGGCGAGATAGAGCAGGTGCGGCATGCGCGTCATCCGTCGTTTCGGTGTCTTGGCGTTGTGACCTGGGGTGCAGTCGCGACTCGGGGTGCGTCGGTGAGAAGCAGTGCGTCGAGCTGAGGCCGGACGACGGACCAGTCGTATCGCCGGACCGTCCACTCTGCCACCGCGCGTCGGTGTTCGGCAAAAACGATGTCGTCCTCGGCGGCCGCCAGCAACATCCGCGCGCCCTCTTGTGCGGTGTCCACAACCCACTCGTCCCGGACCATGGTCCGAGCGCCACCCCAGCGTGCGACATACGGCCAGTTGCGGACGACGGGGAACGCCCCGCTGGCGGCGCCCTGGATCAGCCCCTCGTGGGTGCCCTCGCGCCGACTGCTGCTGACGATGACACCGATGTGCCGCAACGCTTCTGGCACGTCGGTGGTGAATCCCGGTCGCTCGACCGCATCGCCCAGAGCGTGGATCCGAGCCATCAGCGCGTCGCGGTAGCTGGTCGCCGGGCCGGTGAGGTTCCTGCTCGGGAAGCCGTGCCCGACCAGCCGCAGCTTCCACCGGTCATCGTGCTCGCGCAGCGCCTCGAGCAGATCGAGGGCCCACTGCGGATCCTTGGTGACGTTGTTCCAGCCGACGAGCCCGAGGGTGTATTCCGACCCGTCGTACTTGGGCAGGTCGTACGCGCCGAGCAGGTTGCGGTTGGCGATCGTGTGCAGCGTCGGGCCATCGGCGAGCGCCGGGACGCTGGCCTCGACGAGTGCGCGGATGTGGGGACTGACGAAGATCAGGTCGTCGATGCTGGACCAGTCCGTGTGCATCAGCATCGGGGTGAAGGCCTCGTAGCTGTGGATCCGCGCGACCACCCGCGCTCGCACGTCGCGCAACAGGGACACCCAGGGCAGCGCCCGGTGGCCCCACTCGACGAATACCGTGTCGGCCCAGTCGAATGCCTCGCGAACCTCGGGGGGCGAGACCACGTCGTCAAGGCCATGCGACTGACGAAGACGCCGTTGCACCAGGTCGACCGGCTGGGCCTTCCAGGGGCCGTCGGCCATGCCGTGCAGGTCGAGGGTCCGAACCTCGACGCCCTCGGTCGCCTCGTAGTCCTTGACGATGTCGTCGACGAAGTTCCAGTTCATGAACGTTGTCACCAGGAGACGGTGCGGCCGTCCGGTGACCGTCGGGCGCGGGGGTCGGGGGAGTCCGCTCGGGCGCACTAGGTCCCTGTATGCCGTGCTGGCCCGGAACGGCGCGAGGAAGGTGTCCGGGTCGATCGCCAAGGGGGAGGGCGTGTCCTCGAAGTGCAGGGTCCGGTGGAAGGCGAGGTTGAACGCCTCCTGCAGCCGGGAGCCGGCGGCCGTGTCGTCGCCCGCGGCCATCGCCCGGTCGGCGGCGTCGAGCAGCTCGCCGACCCGTTCCCACAGGTCGGGCGGGATGTCGCCCATGCGCAGCTCGAGGGCGCTGCGCTGCACGGTGAGCAGCAGCCGCTGACCACGGTCGGACATGACGCGTTCGGTCGCTTCGTAGACCTCGACGGCCTCGGCGGGGCGCTCTTTGCGGACCAGTCGCCGCCCCAGACCGAGGGCCAGCCGGGCGAGCTCGGCGTCGCTGGCCGGCAGGCGCGTCCGTGTCCGCCAGGCCAGCAGCAGGGCCCGGCGCCCTCGCGGCGTGCCGATGACCCGCGAGTCGAACAGCCGCTCTGCGGTGGCCCGCGCCTGGGCGGGTGACCTCGGGATGGCCCGGATCCGGCGCCGCGTGGTGACCACCCGGCGCCGCAGCGAACGCCGAGCGCGCTCGGCCGTGCCTCCAGAAGGCTGAAGCTTCCCAGCCTTCTGGTGGTGGCCTGGGTCGGACGGGGGAGTGTCGGTCATTTCTCCTGGACCCGCTCGGCCAGAACCCGGACGGCTGTCGGTGCGGCCGCACCGTGCCCGTAGGGCGCAGCCGGCTCTGCGGTCGGGGGCTCGCGGTCGGCAGCCGTCCCGACGAGGACCAGGTCGGGGTCGAGGACGTTCCAGCCGTCCTCGAGCGTCTCGGTCCACTCGGTCTCGGTGCGAAGGGTCGTGCACGGCGTACGCAGCAGGAACGCCTCCTTCTGCAGCCCGCCGGAGTCGGTGACCACCCCGCGGGAGTGCATGACCGCGCTGACCATCTGCGGATAGGGCAGCGGGTCGATCATGTGCAGCGACCCGGCGGTCAGGTTGATGCCCGCCGACCGGGCCCGGTTGACCAGCCGGGGGTGGGCCATCAGGACGACGGGCGTGGTGAGCGCCGCGAGCGCGTCGACGACCGCACGCAGGCGCGCCGGGTCGTCGGTGTTGTCGGCGCGGTGGATGGTCGCCACAAGGTACGGCGCGAGCGGGTCGACCCCGGCCGGCAGCACAGGGATCCGGCCCGAGACCATGTCGCGCACCCGGAAGCAGACGTCGGTCATGACGTCCCCGACGTTGACCGACCTCTCCGCCAGACCCTCGGCCGCCAGGTGACCCATGGCGACCTCGGTGGGGGCCAGGCACAGGTCGGCGGCGTGGTCGGTCAGCACCCGGTTGTGCTCCTCGGGCATCCGACGGTTGAACGAGCGCAGCCCCGCCTCGAGGTGGGCGAGCGGCAGGTGCAGCTTCACCGCCGAGAGGGCGCCGGCGAGCGTGGAGTTGGTGTCGCCGTAGACCAGCACCCAGTCCGGTTGATGCTCGTCGAGCACCGCGTCCATCGCCGAGAGGATCGCGCCGGTCTGGACGCCGTGCGAGCCCGAGCCGACCCCGAGGTGGACGTCGGGCGCAGGGATCTGCAGGTCCGCAAAGAACACGTCGGACATGAGTGCGTCGTAGTGCTGCCCGGTGTGGACGATGATGTGCTCGTGGCCGGCTGCGTCCAGGGCCGCCGCGATGGGGGCGAGCTTGACGAACTGTGGCCGGGCGCCGACGACACTCAGGACCTTCACGCGGGCTGCTCCTCGGGGTTGGTGGACGAGACCACGAGCCAGCCTAATGGAGTTTCCGTGCGTGTTAGCCTGCACCGACTCTGGCTGGTGGCATACGGCGAGAGGGGTGGCACGCCGACTGACGATCCGGTGGAACACAGGAGGTTGCACATGACGCGCGCGGTTGCACGTGGTTTGCACGTCCTCTATGTGGCCTGGGGATTTCCGCCGCACCAGGGCCCGGGGGTCGACAGGTCGCTGGCCACGGTGGCCGAGCTCGTACGCCAGGGACACCGCGTCACGGTGCTGACCGCCGACCTGGCGACCTTCGATGTGGTATTCGGCGGCGACCGCTCGCTGCTCGACGAGATCCCGCAGGCCGTTCGGGTGGTGCGGGTCGCGATGGCCGCGGAACCGCGCGATCCCCTTCTCAACCGCTGGCCCGCCGCCCGCATCGAGGACCCGAAGGCCTGGGCGGCCAAGGTGGCGAAAGAACAGGTGCGGGCGTTCCCCGAAGCGGTCTTCGGCACCTGGCAGCCGCGTGCCGAGGCGGCGGCACACCGGATCCACGAGCTGGATCCCGTCGATCTCGTCATTGCTGCCGGCGACCCGTACGTCGATTTCAGCGTCGCCTTGCGCCTGTACGTCGACCACGGCGTGCCCTTCGTCCTCGACGACAGGGACAGCTGGCTGCTCGACGCCTCCACCGGGAACCCTCGCCTCCTTGGCGCGCGCATTCTGCCCTGGCTGGAGTTCGCGCTGTCGCAGGCGTTGCGCGTCTGGTTCGCCGACCCGACCATCGCAGACTGGCACCGCAACCGGTTCCCGCTGTATGCCGACCGGATCCGGGTCGTGGGGAACGACGGGGAGGCCGCGCCGGGGGCAGCCCAGGAGACGGATCTCGAGCCTGCTGTACAGCCAGCTCTCGAACGGGCCCTGCAGTCGTCTCTCGAACCGGCTCTGCTCGACGTCGTCACGGCGCTCGCCTCATGAGGTCGACACCTCCCGCGACGGGTGCCGGCGAGGTCTGGCTCATTCATCTGTCGTCCACGCCACCCGAGCACGACACGATCGCCAAAGTGGGGTCCGCTGATGTGCGGCGGAGCAGCACCCTGACGGTGGTCGTCGGGCAGGACGACCTGACGATCCAGCTGCTGGAGCCGCAGGACCTTTCGCGTGGGCAGTTCGCCAAGGTGGGGCTCGACCATGTCAAGGCCGCCGCTGTCGCACTCGCCGACATCCTCGCCACGGCACCCGGGCCGGTGGTCCTGGCAGCCGTCGACCGGGTGGCCCGCCTAGCGTCCTGGGACGTTGTACAAGAGCTGGACCATGTCATCGCCACCGACACATTGGACGCCGCCATAAAGGTGGTGGCGATGATGCGGGCCGGCGCGGACGTGGACGAGGTGCTGCACCCGCCGGGCTTCAGTGTCGCTCTGAGCGTGGCCGACGCGGGTATCGGGCGCCCAGCCGACGCGGAGACGCTCGTCACCGTCGACCAGGGGTCAGTTACGCCGGACTCGGCGTGGCTCACGATCCACGACCAGGATCTCGAGATCCGGACTCTGGGGATGGGCAGGTCAGCCGTCCGCGCGGTGACCGCCCGAGCAGGGTGCCGACGACGCGTCGTCGAGGACGTGCCACGTCGACTGGTCCTGGGGCCGGCCAACTACGCCGGACAGGGTGGTGCGTGGGCCAGGGCAGTTCGCGAGCACGCCCCGGGGTGGACGGCTCGCAATCTGCAGGTCGTCCCTCCCCACGCACTAGTGATGTTCGACGCCGACCTTCCACTGACGTCCGTGGAGTGGTCCGATCCCGCCACACGACTCGACCTTGCGGTCGAGCTTGTCGTGGGAGCTACGGACATCGTCGTGGAGGCCATGCGGCCACTGCTCGCAGTGCGGGACGGCAGCGACGCGGCCAACTCCTGGGATCCGAGGCGAGCGCGCGAGGACGTCGATGCCATGCGCGCTTCGGGGCGTAACGTCGCTCTGCTCTTCCATGGATCGGAAGTGCGGCGACCACGCGAGCACGTCCGACTCACGCCCTGGTCACCCTTCTATCAGGCGCAGACCCACGTCCTCTCCGCCAACCTGGAGCGGACCACCGGGCTAGTCCATGAGGCGTTGGCCGACTTCGACGGACCGGTGCTGGTATCCACGCCGGACCTGCTCGACCACGTCCCGGGCGCGGTGTGGCTTCCCGTAGTGGTTGGACCCGCGTCGTTCGCGTCAGCAGCGCCTCCACTGTTGACAGGACGTCGACTGGTCGTCGCGCATGCGCCCTCTAGATCGTGGCTCAAGGGCTCGGAGTGGATTGATCCGGTTCTCCAGCGCATGGACCAACAGGGTCTGTTGACCTACCGTCGGGTCCAGAACTTCCCTCCGATCATGATGCCTTCGCTGTTGCGCGAGGTCGACGTCGTCATCGACCAGATCGTCCTCGGCGGCGTTGGTGTCCTTACGGCGCAGGCATTGGCGGCTGGCCGGCTTGTACTCGCGCACTTATCTGAGCCCGTGCGTCGGCGGTTCCCTGACCCCCCACCAGTGGTCGAAACCACCCCAGCGACCATCGAGCAGATCCTGCTCTCTGTGATCGAGAACCCGGAGCATTACTGCGCGATTGCCGCCCGCGGTGTGGACTTCGCCCGGAAGTACCACGACGGCCGGATGTCGGCAGATGTTCTGACGACGGCGCTCAGTTCATGACGACCTGGTTCGTGCCCCACGGGTTCCGCGACAACGTAACGAACTCACCCATATTCGAAAGGATTGACCGATGCTGATCAGAGAGCTCATCCCCCGCCATCTCAGTCCGAAGGGTGCGCTCTACGAACGGGGCATCCGGCTGGACGAGACCCAGGTGCCGCCCGGGGTCCGCGCTTATTACTACGGGGACGAGGGGGTGGACACGGTCGCACCGGTGGCCGGTGATCTGGTGATCGTCAGCGCACCGGTAGGGCTCGGGCTGCCGGAATACATCGACACCGACCTGCCCGTTGGCGTAACGCTGGTCCTGCTGCTTGAGGTCGAGGTCATCGAGCTTCCGGTTGACCGCTTGCTCGCCGCCCTGGGCGTTTCGAGGCTGCAGGTGGTCGAGGCCACCGTCTTGTCCGGCACACGGACGGCGACGGTCGCCGTGGTGGCGACGCGCACCGACGATCTGGTTGTCCCGGTGCGCGGCTTGGCCCACGACCTAGAGCCGGGGTACCAAGATGGCTCAGTGGGTCTTCGCCGCCTGCTGGGAGAGCACGCACTGGATGCGCTCGTCCAGCCGGCCCGCCAGCGCGCGCTGCGGGCGCAGGTGGGAGAACTCGAGGCCCGACTCGTGGAAGTCGACAAAGAGCTGGGCAAGCTTCGGGCCGAGAGGCAGGAGCGTGAGGCCGTCTTGGCACGGGATCTGGACAAGGCGCGCAGGGAAGCGGACGCCGCGAGCAAACGGATGCAGTCGATGCGTCACTCGAGAGCGTTCAGGGTGGCGTCGCGTCTCACCCGAGTGTCGGGCGTCGTTCGGCGGATCATCCAGCGACCCGGGTCCGGGCCGCCTCCGTGAACGAGCCCAGGCCACTGCCCACATCGACCGTGCAGGCGCCCCCGGGCATTGACATCCAGTAGCATGTCCTCATCGACCTGCCGGATTCCTGCGACTTGTCGATGCCGTTGGCTGGCCTCGCCGTCGACCTTCAACAACGTACCCGGAGGAACTTCGCGCGTGTCCGGCTACCAAGCGCCAGGTGCCCAGCTCCCCGGTGGAGACCACGCCATTTTGGAACGCACGCTCACGGCAAGGTTCGAGCAACGACGGGCAAATAGTCAGTGCCCGAGAACTGCGACGCTGCAGCGACTAGACGCGCAAGCCGAGTACTCCGTTTCGCCGAAGGTCTCGGCTGGCGCGGGAACGCATGAGTGCGGAATTGCTTCTGTCTGCTCGGCCGCATGAACAAACTGGCTGACGGGCCCGGGCCCGGCAACACTTCGTGGCCTTCGGTGAGCGTGATCATCCCTGTTCTCAACGAGGAGCGCCACCTCGATCAGGCCGTCCGGATGGTCCTTAATCAGGACTACCCGGGCATGCTCGAGGTTGTCCTCGCCCTCGGGCCGTCAAAGGACCGCACGAACGCCGTCGCTCAGGGACTTACTGACGCGGACCCGCGGGTGCGGACCGTGCCCAGTCCCAGCGGCAAGACGCCCAACGCCCTGAACGCCGCGATAGGAGCCGCTCGCCATGAGGTCGTCGCACGCGTCGATGGACACGCCGAGATACCGGTCGATTACCTCCGGGTCGCGGTCGCCGAGCTGGTGCGGGCCGATGCCGACAACGTCGGCGGGGTCATGGACGCGCGGGGGGTCACGGCGTTCGAGCGTGCGGTGGCCGCCGCGATGCGCAGCAAGTTGGGCGTCGGCAACGCCCGGTTCCATGTTGGCGGCGCGCCAGGGGAGGCTGAGACGGTCTACCTCGGGGTGTTCCGGCGCAGTGCGTTGCAGCGGGTTGGCGGCTATGACGAACACTTCGCTCGTGCACAGGACTGGGAGCTGAACCACAGGATCCGCACTACCGGTGGCCGGGTCTGGTTCGTGCCCGAGCTCAAGGTGACCTACCGCCCGCGTAGCACGGTGCGCGCACTGGCCCGACAGTACTTCTTGTACGGCCGTTGGCGCCGGGTCGTTGCCAACCACCACGAGGGAACCATCAGCGCGCGCTACCTTGCCCCGCCGATCATGGTGGTGGCGACCTCCGTTGCCGCTGTGCTCGGGGTCTTCTTCTGGCCCGCGTGGGTGGTGCCGGTCGTCTACCTCGGGGTGATCGTTGTTGGCGGGGTCGCCATCAGCCCTGGTGAGCCGATACGGACCCGCCTTACCACGCCGTTGGTCCTCGGGGTCATGCATTGGTGCTGGGGGATCGGCTTCATCACCAGCCCGAGGGCGTTAGCCAGATAGCCCCCTCGCGTATCCGGTGGGCCTACCTCCTTACCGAACAGTGAGGCCCGACGTGGCCCCAACCCAGTGGCCGGCGAAAGCTCCGATCGGCAGGTAGTACGCGAGTCGGCCGTCCACGATCGCCGACTTGGTCACGGGAGCTTGGGACTGTCCCGTGAACGTCAGCCGTTTGTAGCTGACGAGCTGGTTCCGCGAGTCGTACTTGTAGGCGATGACAGAGGTGCCGCTCGCGAAGGTCGCCCGCAGGGCCGGGTCATAGGAGTGCACGTCGACGGCGCCACGGATCCGCGCCTTCGTATACGCCTCGGGGAACCACCACCCGGAGTAGGCACCGGCGCTGACGTACAGCATGATCGAGCGACCGTAGGCACGCTCGCGACGGCTGACCGGAGCTCCGGTGGATCTGGTGAACTTCACCGCGCGAGTGCGGACTACCTGACGGGCGGCGTTCAACTGGTAGATCACGGTTGTGCTTGGCGTGAACACCCCGAAGCCGTTGGACGTCCGTTCGGGATAGTCGTCCCGGAGCGTTTTCGCCCACGTCGTGTAGATCGGGTTGCCCGTCTGGTGCTGCAGGGACAACATCTGGAGAACGTGTTTCTGGTGGTAGGTCGTCGTGGGCGTGTGGTGCCGCAGGCTGTAGAGGCTGGCCCACTGCGGTGTCCTGAACTGGCTCATCAGGTAGTGCGTCACGGTCGTCAGCGCGCCGTCGTACAGCCGCATCGCGTCCGCGCTGCCAGTGAGCTGGGCGTAGTCATACACGCCGAACGCCGCGTAGATATGCCCGTTGAGCACTCGTTCGCTTCTCTCGACCGGCCATCGCGGGTACTCCTCCAGCCACAGGTCGCCGGTAGTACTGACCCAGCTGCCGAACGGCTCGCCCGAGACGGGACCGGTGTTGAGGCTGGCGAAGGTCGCATCCGCTGCGTCTTTCCAGGCCGGGTCCTTCGTCACCTGGTAGAGGCGTGTGAACGCCGACAGCGCCACGCCCTGGGCCATTCCGGAGTACCACGGCGCCTTCAGGGTCTGGGTGGTGTCGCCGAGCACCGCAAAGTCGAAGTCGTAGGGGTAGTACCAGCCGTCGCGTGACTCCACGCGGCGGTCGATGAGCCGCTGTGCGTTGGCCTCGGCTCGACGGAGGTAGGTCGTATTCCCGGTCCGTCGGTAGTTGTCGAGGAGGGCGATTGCCAGATTCGCTTGGCCGACCGGGTGGTTGTACACGGTGGGGTCTCCGGCGAGCTTGAACATGCGAACGCCGGTGCTATCGACCAGCCCGTTGGGTATCGGACCGTTCTCGTACGGACGCTGCCCGACCGGCACAGCTCGCTGGACGATGCCGCTGATGTGAAAAGGCGCCAAGGGCACTGCCGGCACGGTGGCGGCAGTGGACCGCAGGGTTGTGGCTGTACCGCGAGAGTCCTGTGTCTTCTTGAGCTGTTCGACCCCCGATGTCCCCCTGCTCGGCGGTAGTCCGGTGCCGTTGTCGAGGTCGCTCATGAAGTCGTCGGTTGTCGAGGTCTGGTTGGTGCCCGCTGACACGAGTGACACGAGTGATACGAGTGGCGCGGACCGTTTGGGCGCCGCGGACGCCGGCCCGGTTGCGGCGCCCGGAACGACGACAGCGAGCGTGAAAGCGAGAATGAACGCGGAGATGCTGCCGCGAGACGACATAGGCTCCCCTGGGCGGTTTCGACTCGCGAAGGTACGCCAGCCGAGTTGGATCCTACCCGCGTGCGGGCCCGAACACCGCCATTCCGGTCACGTCCGGCTGGTGCCGCCGAGCGACGGTTTCTCATCCTTTCCCGTTCGCTCTATCGTGAGTCGGCACCCCTCGGCGTCGGCCGGTGACGGGTCCAGCCGCGCCTCGCGCGCGCGAACAGCAAAGGTGACGATGGGCATACGGATTCAGGACAGCGCCGATGTCTCCCCGGAGGCCATCATCGGTGACGGCTCATCGGTGTGGCACCTCGCGCAGGTGCGTGAGGGTGCCGTGCTCGGGAAGAACTGCATCATCGGCCGCGGCGCCTATGTGGGGACCGGCGTGACGATGGGCGACAACTGCAAGCTCCAGAACTACGCGCTGGTCTACGAGCCGGCAGTGCTCGAGGACGGCGTATTCGTCGGCCCGGCAGCGGTCTTCACCAACGACCACTTTCCCCGCTCGGTCGACCCGGACGGCACGCTCAAACGGGGCGACGACTGGGAGGCGGTCGGCGTCACGGTGCGGATGGGCGCGTCGATCGGTGCCCGGGCCGTATGCGTTGCTCCGGTCACGATCGGACGGTGGGCACTGGTCGCCGCCGGGTCCGTGGTGACCAAGGATGTGCCCGACTTTGCCCTCGTCGCTGGAGTCCCGGCGCGGCGGATACGATGGGTCGGGCGCGCTGGTGTCCCCCTGGAACCGGAGGGCGAGGGCACTTGGAAGTGCCCCCAGACCGGCGATCTGTATGTCGAAACCCAAGACCGCCTGATGGAGGCACCCCAGTCATGAACGAATTCATCTCTCCGGCCAAGCCGCTCATCGGTGCCGAGGAGCGTGAGGCTGTCGACCGCGTGCTGCGCAGTGGCATGCTCGCCCAGGGCCCCGAGGTTGCGGCGTTCGAGAAGGAGTTCTCCGAGCACTTCCGGATCGGCCGCGCCTGCGTCGCCGTCAACTCCGGCACCTCGGGCCTGCACCTG
>DATCNE010000188.1:0-34498 GCA_036565395.1 Dermatophilaceae bacterium | reverse complement strand
GGCGGCCGCGTCAACTGCGTTCATCAGGGAGTCACGGAACTCGGTCCGCATGAGACGTCTGGCCAGGGCGGCCAGGATCTTGAGGTGGTCGTCGCCGCCCCCCTGCGGTGCAGCGATCAGGAAGATCAGAGTGGCCGGCACGTCCTCGGCTCCCCAGTCGATACCCGCTGTGGAGCGCCCGAACACCAGCGATGGTTCGGTGACGTGGGCGCTGCGCGCGTGGGGGATGCCGATGCCCCCAGGGAGCCCGGTCGGCATCTGCTCCTCACGCTTGCGGACGTCGGCGAGGAAGCCGTCCAGGTCGGTGACCCTGCCCTCGCTGGCCAAGGCCTCGGCAAGGACACGCGTCGCCACGTGTCGGTCGGGGTAGTCCAGGTTCAGGACCACGAGATTCTCGTTAATCAGTGACATGTTGCAATTCCTTATGGGAGAAGGGATTTCAATGCTTCAAGAGGAGAGTCAGATCGGGCTCGGTGGTGAGAGAAACCTGGATGCCGGCCACGTCGGCCGGAGTGGGCATGCGGCTGCCGGGGCAGCTGACCGCGGCGGCGCCCCACGCGACACCGGTGCGGAGGGCGTCGACGGCGGTGGACCCGCTGCCGGTAGCGTAGAGGTACCCGGCGAGCAGCGCGTCGCCGGCACCGACCGTCGACAGAGGTGCTGAGACGGGTGCCACCGCGAGTGCGGTCTCCGACGCCGTGACCAGCAGGGCCCCATGACGGCCCATGCTGACCACCACCGTGGTCACCCCGTGGGTGACGAGGTCGGCGCTGGCGTTGAGGACGTCGCCGAGGGTGTTGAGCGGACGGCCCACGAGCTCTTCGAGCTCCTCGAGGTTCGGCTTGATCAGGTCTGGACCGGCCGCGACTGCGTGCCGGAGCGGGGGACCTGACCCATCGATCGCGACGCGCACGCCGGCCGCGCGGCAACGTCGCACCAGCTCGGCATACAGGTCGTCGTCGACGCCTGGCGGGAGACTGCCCGAACCCACCATCCAGCTGGGATGTCCCGCCAGCGTTGCCTGTGCGCCCGCGAGCAGTGCCTCGAGCTCGGAACCCGACAGGACCGGGCCGGGCTCGTTGATCTTGGTCGTGGTGCCGTCAGGCTCGACCAGGGCGAGGTTGGAGCGGATCGAACCAACGATCGGCACGATGGTCACCTCGATGCCCGCTTCCGCGAGGAGATCCGCCAGCAGATGTCCCTCCGGGCCGCCGGCGGGGAGGAGGGCAAGCGTGGGCGCCTTGTGTGCGGTGAGGGCCCGAGAGATGTTCACTCCCTTGCCACCTGGATCGATCCGTGTGGCGGTGGCCCGGTGCACCTCGCCGCGTTGCAGATCGGTGATGGACACCGTGCGGTCGACGCTCGGGTTCGGGGTCAGCGTGACGATCATGCGAGTACCACCTCTGGTCCGAGTGCTTCGATGTCGGCGGCGGTCTCGGGGTCGAGGCCGTTGTCGGTGATGACGGCGGCGATGTCGGACAGGTCGGCGAAGCGTGCGAAGTGGTCGACGCCGATCTTCGTGTGGTCCGTCACCACGATGCTGCGCCGGGCGGCGCCGATCATGGCGCGCTTGGCGGCGGCCTCCGACTGATCGGGGGTGGTGAGGCCCCGTTCTACGGAAAGCCCGTTGGTGCCCATGAAGGCGACGTCGACAAACACGTCCTGCAGGGCGTTGGTGACCCACGAGCCCACCGCCGCGAGCGTCCGACCGCGGACGCGACCGCCGAGCACGTAGAGGGAGAGGTTCGGTTGCTGGGCAACAACCGTGGCGATCGCCAGCGAGTTGGTCACGATCGTGAGCTCCCGGTCGCGGGGGAGCCGCTCGGCCAGCCGCAGTGTGGTGGTGCCGGCATCAAGGAGCACGGTCCCTTCGTCGGGGAGGTGGGGGAGCGCCGCTTTGGCGATGCGCTTCTTCTCTGCGACGTATCTCTCCAACCGTGCCTCAACGCCGGGCTCGAAACCCAGGCGCTCGACGGGGATGGCGCCGCCGTGGACGCGGCGCAGGACCCCGTGCCGCCCGAGGTTGGTCAGGTCCCGTCGAACCGTCTCGGGCGTAACGGCGAGGACCTCGGCAAGAGCGTTGACCTCGACTCGTCCCTCGGCGCGGGCGCGGTCGAGGATGAGCTGCTGGCGTTCCTCTGCGTACATGGGTATCTCTCGGCTGGGATCAGGTGGTAAAACATGTATAGCCCCATCCGGACCATGTTGTAAAGAGATTCAGGCAACAAACAACGGAAACGGATGTCCGACTCGCGCCGTGTGAGGTGGGTCAGGGATCCGAGCCGTACGATCCGAGCCGTACAAGAAGCCCCGGTGGCTCTACCTGTGACCCTGGGTGTGACGCCCGAACTTCCCGTAGTGGGCTACCTGGTCCAACCCTCGAAGGCCTCGTTTGAGACTGCCACTCTTGGCATGCGGCACGGGATAACCCACGGACACGACGCCCACGAGGTTGCGGTCATGGGGGATTGCGAACGCCTCGAAGACGTCTTCGTGGGTCTCGGGGGGCGCGCCGAAGAAACAGCCTCCCAACCCCTCGTCGACCGCAGTCAGCAGGATCATGAGGGCGGCCATCCCCGTGTCGATGTCCCAGTAGGGCACCGGCCAGCGCGCTTCATCCATGTCGGTCCAGCCCTTGTCGGGCTCGGCATAGCGCCGCAGGTAGGTGGGTTCGTCGGACAGGCACAGGATCAGGACCGGGGCGGTCTGCATGCCCTCAAGCCACGAGTCCATGTCGTCGTCGACATCGGTGGTGGCGGCCCAATATGCCTGTCGTTCTTCGGGTTCGGTGAGCACCACGAAGTCCCAGCCTTGGCTGAAGCCTGCGCTCGGGGCTCGGATCGCGTTGCGAAGTGCAGTGTTGATGACCTCGGCAGGCACAGGACGCTCAGGGTCGTACTGACGGATCATGCGGCGCTTGCGGACGACCTCGGAGAACTCCATGGCGTCACTGTGCCACGCCGTCCCGAAGGGCGTGGCCCACGGTGTCGCACCTTCACGCCGGACGACAGGGAACCACCGCGGTCTGTCCTGCGTCCCAGCAACATGACCATCACCGTCTCTCCTCGTCGCGTTGCCATGGCCGTTCTCGCCGTCATCGCGTTGTCTGTCACCTACCTCATCGGCGCGACTCGCGCCGGGGGCACCGTGGTGACGGCCTCAACCAGGGCCGCCACCACCTCATTGACCCAGCCCGTGGCATACCCGCTCAGCGGGAGTCCGGGCATCAACGTCGGAGGAAGGGCCAAGGTTGCGGGGACTCCGGACACGCTGCGGCTCGACCTGTCCGTTGTCGCGAGCGCCACGTCGGTGTCCGAAGCGCTCGCGTCGGCAAACCGTTCGGCCTCCGCCGTCCAGAAGTCCCTGCTCGACAACAACGTGCAGAAGAAGGACCTTCAGACCTCAGGACTCAACATCCAGCCCGAGTACGACTACTCGAACAACTCGTCACCGCGACTCAAGGGCTACCAGGTGACCGAGAGCATCAGCGCCCGGCTCCGTGACCTGAGCCGCGCCGGTGACGTCATCGGCAAGGCCATCGGCGCCGGGGGAAACGCCATACGGGTCAACGGGATCAGCCTCGATCTTGAGGACACCGGCGCGCTCGTGTCGAGCGCACGGGACAAGGCTTTTGCGGACGCGAAGGCCAAGGCTGAGCAGTACGCGCGAGCCGCCGGTCGCAGCTTGGGCGACGTCATCAGCATCTCCGAGGACGTCACCACGCCGTCGCCGATCCCCATGCCCTACGGGTTGAACGCCACCTCGGCAAAAGACATGGCCAGCGTTCCGATCGAGCCGGGAAGCCAGGACGTCAGCGTCAGCGTGACCGTGCTCTTCGAGATGCGCTGAGCGTCAGTTCTTGAGCCCGGGGAAGTCGGACTCCCAGAACTCGGTCTTGCTGGCCCGGCTCGAGGCGTCAGCACCGGCACCTGCGCCGTGGGCAGACTCCTCGCGGCCACGCAGCTCGACGCGGCGGATCTTGCCCGAGATGGTCTTGGGCAGCTCGGCGAACTCGATGCGACGGATCCGCTTGTATGCCGCGAGGTGCTCTCGCGCGTAGGCCAGGATCGACTCGGCGGTCTCTGCTGTCGGCGCGTAGCCAGGTGCCAGAACGACATACGCCTTCGGCACGGCCAGGCGGGTCGGGTCCGGTGAGGGCACGATGGCCGCCTCGGCAACCGCCGGATGCTCGATCAGCACCGACTCGAGCTCGAACGGGCTGATCCGGTAGTCCGAGGCCTTGAACACGTCATCGGCGCGCCCGACATAGGTGATGTAACCGCGCGCGTCCCGCGACGCCACGTCGCCGGTGTGATACGCCTTGTCGCGCATCGACTCATCGGTCTTCTCGTTGTCGCCGTGGTAGCCGACCATCAGCCCTACTGGGCGCCCACGCGTGCCGGAGAGGCGAAGGCAGAGCTCACCCTCCGCGCCATCACCCATCTGCTCCTCACCGGTCGCCGGGTCGAGCAGGACCACGTCATAGCCGGGCAGGGGCCGCCCCATCGATCCGGGGACAACTTCCTGGCCTGGGGTGTTGCCCACTTGCGCGGTGGTCTCGGTCTGGCCGAACCCGTCCCTGATGACGACGCCGAGACCGTTCTGGACCTGCTCGATCACTTCTGGGTTGAGCGGTTCCCCGGCGCCCACCATCTCGCGAATGGACAGCCGGCTGCGCCACGGCGCCAGGTCCTGCTGGATCAACATTCGATAGACGGTCGGCGGCGCGCAGAAGGTGGTCACCGACTCTTGCGCCATGGTCGCGAGCAGCGCGGCGGCGTCGAAGCGTGGCTGGTTCACGACCAGGATCGTGGCTTCGGCGTTCCAGGGAGCGAAGAAGGACGACCACGCGTGCTTGGCCCAACCCGGCGACGAGATGTTGAGGTGGACGTCCCCGGGACGCAGACCGATCCAGTACATCGTCGACAGGTGGCCCACCGGATAGGACAGGTGAGTGTGCTCGACAAGCTTGGGTTGGGCGGTCGTCCCAGAGGTGAAGTAGAGCAGCAGGGTGTCATCGCCGCCCGCTGACTCAGGAGGCGTGAACTCGGTTGCTGCACGCAGCGACTCGTCATATGCCGTCCAGCCGGGGACGGGTTCGCCGACAGCGATTCGTGTGTAGGTGCCGGGGACGTCAGCGAACTTGTTGGCGTCGACCGACGAGGTGACGACGTGTCGCACGCCACCGCGCGTGATCCGGTCGTCCAGGTCGGCAGGTGTCAACAACGTGGTGGCCGGGATCACGACGACGCCGAGCTTGATGCAGCCCAGCAACGTCTCCCACAGCTCCACCTGGTTGCCCATCATGAGCAGGAGGCGGTCGCCCTTGACCGCGCCCAACGAAGAGGACAACCATGAGGCGACCTGCGAGGAGCGGGCGGACATCTCGGCATACGTCACCGCTTGGCTCGACCCGTCGGCCTCGACGAGCTTGAGCGCGACACGTGCGCCGGTCGTGGCATCAGCCGCAACCCGGTCGAACCAGTCGAGGCCCCAGTTGAAGTCGTTTGGCCGCGGGGCCGAGTATTCGGCCACCGCGCGGTCGTAGTCGGTCCGCAAAGACAAAAGAAGGTCTCGGGCGTTGGCGAACTGCGTGTATGCATCGGCCATGACTGTGACCTTAGCCACCCGACGTCATGTTCGCAGATCGGCGTCCAGCGCAGGGCGTGGCAAACTCGCTCCCAACCAGGCACGACTTCGCAACCGAGGCTTTCGTGAAGCTGCTGCGCCACTGGTCAAGCGTGCGGGAACCTCGCGCCTGGCTGTACGTCACGGTTGCCAACCTCGTGCGCGACCACTGGCGCAAGCGTGGCCATGAGGCCACGGCATACGAGCGACACGCGGCTGGTGCCCGCCAGAACACAGCGCAGTCGGATGGAGACCTGGCGACCAGCCTCACGGTGCGTGCGGCCGTGATGGCACTGCCGGACCGGCTGCGAATGCCGGTGCTGCTGCACTACTTTGCCGATCTGCCTGTGACGCAGGTCGCCAACCATCTCGGCAAGTCCGAGGGCACGATCAAGCGAGACCTATATGACGCCCGAGCAATCATGGCCGTGCGGCTGGAGGCAACGCGATGAGCAACATCGACCCCGATCCCGTTGAAGAGCTCTTCGAACGCGAGCGCAACCAGATCGTCTCCCAACACGGCAACGACGTTCATTGGCAGGGCATCGTCCGCCGAGCTCGCGCTGATCGCCGATCCAGGTTCTTTGGCTATGTCGCCGGCGTGGCGGCCGCCGGTCTGGTCATCGGCGGCATCACCTATGGCGCGGCCCTTCACAACAGCTCAGTTCCCCTGACGGCCGCGACCAACGGCGGCGGGGCCGCGATCCAGACTCCTCGACCGGTCGCGACCGGTGAACAGAAACCCGTGCCCGCGAGCTTTGCGGCGATGTCGATCAGCAACGTCGGCCAGGGCAACATCTTCGTCCTCGGCTCGAGCTGCCGCGAAAGCACTCCTCACTGTGCCGTCCTGATCGGCTCCACGGACAACGGCCAGACCTGGCATCAGACCAGCGGCATCAAGGCAATCGGCTCGGTGGCCATGCCCACCCTTGGCAAGGACCCGTCGGCGGGCAACGGGGTGAGCCAGGTGCGATTCGCCAATGCCAGGATTGGCTGGATCTTCGGTCTCGATGTGCAATACACGACGGACGGCGGCAAGACCTTCCGGCCCTACGACCATCTGGGCCAGTTCGTGACCGATGTCGAAACCGACGGCACCCAGGTCATCGTGACCAGCGTCGACCAATGTTCCAACACGGTGTGCAAGGGCACCTACCACGTGGCGCGCGCCAGCATCACCGCAACTGGTGCCACCGCGGAGGTCGGCACCGGGGCCACCGTCCGTGGGCTGGACGACCTGCAGATCGTGTTCGACGCCAAGCAGCCCTATGTGTCTCCGCGATGGGCGTTGCCCCCGACGAGCGGGTTCGAACCGCAGCGGGTCACCGCCGGCGGCCTCGAACCCGTGAGCCGGCTCGGTGGCGCCTGCGGCAGCCCGAGCGAGCAGGACCTCATCGCGACCGCCGACCCCCAGGGTGGTCTGTTCGCCTTCTGCGCAGCCGCTGGCGGTGGGGCGGCGGGCTCCATGGGGATGGCCGTGTTCAGCAGCACCGACCAGGGGAGGTCCTGGACCGCGGTCAGCTCCGATGCGCTGATCCTGGTCAACCCCCTGGTCAACCCGGGCTCCCGGTTCTTTGCGGGCGCCAACGCCAAGGACCTGCTGGCGGTCTCGGGTGGCGATCCGGCGATACATGGTTCGATGCAGGTCAGCCACGACGGCGGCAGGAGCTGGCACTCTCCTGGCTCCCCGCCGCCCATGCCCACCAACGGCTGGGCCTGGATCGGGGCACCTGGCGGGAAGACTTTCTACGCCATCTCAGGCGACGCCGTACCCGCGTTCTGGCGGAGCGACGACGGCGGCGAGACCTGGACCATGGTGGGTCTGACATCCTGAGCCCATGACCGATGCGGCCTCGCGACCTGATGGGTATCCGGCGGAGTGGGAGGCCGATGTCGTTCTCCGGGACGGGTCGGTGGCTCACGTGCGTCCGATCGTGCCCGACGACGGCGACGGCCTTCGCCGCTTCCACGCAGGACAGTCCGCCGAGTCGATCTACCTTCGCTTCTTCGCGCCTCTGAAGACGTTGAGCGACAAGGATGTTGCGCGATTCACCCAGGTCGACTACGACAGCCGGGTGGCTCTCGTGGCCACGGTGCGTGGGGAGATCATCGGCGTCGCGCGTTACGACAGGCTGGATGCGAAAACGGCTGAGGTTGCTTTCAACATCTCCGACGCCTTTCAGGGCAAGGGAGTGGGGTCGGTCCTCCTCGAACATCTCGCCGCCGTCGCCCAGGAGAGAGGAGTGGCCAAGTTCGTGGCTGACGTCTTGCCGCAGAACCGCAAGATGATCCAGGTCTTCAACGATGCCGGGTACGAGGTCAACCACCACTTCGACAACGGCGTGATCGCGGTGGCCTTCGAGATCGAGCCGACGGCCCAGTCACTGGCGGTTCGACAGTCACGAGAGCACCGCGCCGAGGCCGTCAGCATGCACTCCGTGCTGTTCCCAGCGTCGATCGCTGTGATCGGCGCCAGCCGCCGGACCGACTCGATCGGTCATCGGCTGCTCCAAAACATCCTCGCTGGTGGCTTCATGGGCCGGGTGCACGCCGTCAACACCGAGGCGCTGGAAGTGTCGGGGCTGCAGGCCCATTCGCGGGTCACCGACATCCCCGACCACGTTGACCTCGCGGTCGTCGCCGTTCCGGCGGAGTCGGTGATCGACGTGGTCAACGACTGCGCCGCGGCAGGGGTCAAGGCGTTGCTGGTGCTGTCCGCCGGATTTGCCGAGTCCAGTACGGCCGGTGAGCAGCTGCAGGTTGCGCTGTTGGAGACCGCACGCGACAACGGCATGCGGGTCATCGGCCCCAACTCCTTCGGGATCATCAACTCTCACCCCGACGTGCGGATGAACGCCTCCCTGGCTCCCATCATGCCGCCGGCCGGCACGCTGGGTCTGTTCTCCCAAAGCGGCGCTCTGGGTATCGCCGTGCTCGCCTCGGCTGCGCGACGCAACCTCGGCATCTCGATCTTTGCGTCGGCAGGCAACCGCGTCGACGTATCCGGCAACGACTTCATGCAGTACTGGATCGACGACGACGACACCCACGCGGTCGGCCTCTATCTGGAGTCGGTGGGCAACCCCCGCAAGTTCTCCCGCATCGCGCGGCAGCTTTCAATGCGCAAGCCGGTGATCGTGGTCAAGTCGGCCATGAGCGCGTATGGCGTCCCGCCTGGTCACCGGGTCCGCGCGACGCGGGTGCCGCCCGGGGCTTTTGACGCCATGCTGCGCCAGGCCGGCGTGATCCGGGTCGAGAACGTGCACCAGCTCTTCGACGTGGCCCAGCTGGTGGTCCACCAGCCCCTACCACGCGGTGACCGGGTGGCCATCGTCGGCAACTCGCACGCCCTGGGGGCCCTCACCGCGCAGGCCTGCGTCAGCTGGGGGCTGGAGGTCACTCACGGTCCGGTCTCGGTGGCGTCCGACGCCACGGCTGCCGAGTTCGCGGCCGCTCTCGACGCGGCATTCGGGGATGAACGCGTGGACAGCGTCCTGACCTGCTGCATCCCACCGCTGGCAACGTGTGACGACGAGATTGCCGACATGGTCGTCGCGTCGGCTGCCAAGTCCGACAAGCCCTGCGCGGCAACCTTTCTGGGCATGAGGGGTGTCACCGAGACGTTGTCCGGCGGTCCGGGCGATGACAGCGACGATCGCCGTCCGCGTCGGGCGATTCCGGCATACTCGATGCCGGAGGATGCCGTTCGTGCGCTGGCGGCCGCCACCCGGTATGGCCAGTGGCGAGCTCGCGAGCGAGGAGAGCCGGTCCAGCCGTCGGGCCTGGACCGTGCCGCGGCCGAGGAGCTGATCGAGAGTGTCTTGGCAGATGCCCCCGCCGGCCGGGCACTCACACCAACCGAGGCCCAGACGTTGTTGGCGGCATACGGGGTGGAGGTCTGGCCGACGCTCCCCGCGGAGACGCCGGATGCCGCGGTCGCCGCGGCCGAGCAGCTCGGCTACCCCGTCGTGCTCAAGTCGATCTCGCCTGACGTCCGGCACCAGCCACAGCTGGCAGGCATTCGCGTCGATCTGCGGACCGAGGCAAGCGTCCGCGAGTCCTTCGAGTCGCTGTCCTCCAGGCTGTCGCCCATCGATGCCGCGATGTTGGTGGTGCAGCGCATGGCGACACCAGGGATCGCGTGTGTCGTACGCACAGCCGAGGACCCGCTGTTCGGACCGGTGGTCAGCTTCAGCATCGCGGGGCCGCCGACCGACCTGCTCGGTGACATCGGGCACAGGATCCCGCCGCTGACCGACGTCGATGTGATGGACCTGATCTCATCGGTGAAGGCCTCGCCCCTGCTCGACGGCTATCACGGCGCCGCGCCGGCAGATCGCGGCGCGCTGGCCGACCTCATCGCGCGGGTGTCAGTCCTGGCCGACCAGCAGCCGGACGTGGCCTCGCTGGAGATCAACCCCGTGTTGGCGCATCCCGGCGGGGTCGATGTGCTGGGGGTCGAGGTCTCCGTCGCGCCGGCAACCGCACGCAACGACACCGAACGGCGGGCCCTGGCCTAGCGGCCCCAGCCGCGCTGGGGGTGCGTGGCGGGGGAGCAGCAGGTGTCCGCGAAGCACGTGGTGCGCGCCGAGCGGGAGCATGGGCCAAGATGGGTCCCATGGGTAACACCGCCGACCAGGTCACGAAGCAACGACGTCCGCTCCCGAGCGCGCTGACCAAGGACATCGAGCGCGCCGGCTACTACCCGGCGCTGGTGGCCGACGTGGTCGAGTCGGCTGTCACCGGTGACGAGGTTGTCTCGCACCTGGTGCACCAGGAGACGACGTTCGACCACGACAGCGTCCGCAGACACATCACCGTGCTCGCCCTCACTCCCACGCGACTCGTCGTCGCCCATGCCGACGACCACTCGTCCGAAGATGAAGGCGCGCAACCGGACGACACGGCGCCTGGGGCGACCGTGACTGCGACATCCGAGTGCGTGCCGCTCAGTGCCGTGCGGGGCGTCATGCTGACTCACGTGGTGACGTCCCCCGCCACCTACGTGCCCGGCTCACTGGGACGCGAGCTCACCCTGACCCTTGGCTGGGGTGCGGTCAGCCGGGTCGACGTGATGCCTGCGACCTGCGGCGACCCGAGCTGTGAGGCCGACCACGGCTATGAGGGGACCATCGCCACTGACGACATCGGGCTGCGGATCAGCGCCGATGCCGACGGAGAGCCCGCGCTGGCGCAGGCCATGGCGTTCGCTCGATCGTTGTCGGCGGCCATTGGACACTGAGGCCCCCTCTGTGTTCGACCAGAACCTGCCGCCTGCGTATGACGCCTCTGGGCTGGCCGGCGTACTGCCTGCCGTGGTGCGGTCGTTGGGAGTGGCAGAGCCGGCCCGGGACGATGGCGTTCCGCGTGAGCTGCTCGAGCTGCTGCCGGCGCGCCGCTCGGTGGTGGTGCTCATCGATGGGCTCGGATATGACCTGTTGCGCCAACGCAGCGGACATGCCCCGTTCCTGCGCGGGCTGTTGCCCTCGGCATACCGGATCTGCGCGGGCTTTCCATCGACCACCGCGACCAGCATGGGCACCTTTGGGACGGGTCTTCCGCCCGGCGCCCACGGGCTCGTCGGCTATGAGGTGCTCGTCCCCGGTGAGGACCGCCTGCTCAACGAGCTGTCCTGGGAAGATGGGCCGGATCCGCGCGTGTGGCAGCCGAGCCAGACCGTCTTCGAGCGCGCGGCTGCCAACGGCTTGACCGTTACCCGCGTCGGCCCGGGATTCTTCGACGGCTCGGGACTGACCAATGCGGCGTTGCGTGGTGGGGCGTTCAAGGCGGCGCACTCGCTTGAGGCGCGGGTTGATGCGGCGCTGACCGCAGTGCGGGCCAGCAAGCGTGCCCTCGTCTATCTCTACTGGGGAGAGCTCGACAAGGTGGGTCACGTGCACGGCTGCCAGTCCTGGGAGTGGGGTGATGAGCTTGAGCTGATCGACCGGTCCCTCGCCCGACTCGTGGCGAGTGTCCCCTCGGACACCTCGGTCTACGTCACCGCAGACCACGGCATGGTGGATGCCCCACACGCCCTGCGGATCGACCTTGCGCACGACGCCGAGCTGGCGGGGGGTGTCCGACACGTGGGCGGTGAACCTCGGTCACTCCAGCTGTACTGCGAGCCCGGCGCCACCTCCGATGTGCTCGCCACGTGGCGTGAGCGGGTGGACACGCGGGCCTGGGTGCTGAGCCGGGACGAGGCGATCGGACACGGGCTGTTCGGCGCGGTCTCAGAACATGTGCTGCCCCGCATCGGCGACGTCATCGTGGCCATGCGCGACAACTTCGCCATCGTCGACTCCCGGACCGCGCGACCACGGCTGTTGGCATTGTTGGGTCTTCACGGATCGCTGACCCCCGAAGAGATGGCGATCCCCTTGGTCGAGGTGGCCGCGCGGGACATCGCTGAGGGTTCGTGACCGGCACCCATTAGAGTTCCCTTCCGTGGCTGAACTCGTCTTCTTCTCCGGCACGATGGACTGCGGCAAGTCCACCCTGGCCCTCCAGATGGACCACAACCACGCGGCCAGGGGGCGGGCGGGGCTGATATTCACCAAGCACGACCGGGCCGGCGAGGCGGTGCTGTCCTCGCGTCTTGGTCTGGCCACCACCGCCCTTGAGGTGCTGGACGGCCTCGACTTCTGGGACGTCGTCGTGAGCCGGGCCACGAGCGGCCAGCGGGTGGACTACCTGATCTGCGACGAGGCCCAGTTCTATACCCCGGCACAGGTTGAACAGCTCGCCAGGCTGGTGGACGAGATGGATGTCGATGTCTACGCATTCGGTATCACTGCCGACTTCAGGACTGAGCTCTTCCCCGGGTCGCAACGGATGATCGAGCTGGCCGACCGCGTCCAGACCCTCCAGGTGGAAGCGCTGTGCTGGTGTGGCCGCCGTGCGACGACCAACGCCCGGGTCGTGGATGGCGCGATGGTTCTCGAGGGTGCGCAGATCGTGGTGGGAGACATCGCACCCGACGAGGTTGGCGTCGTGGAGTACGAGGTGCTGTGCCGGCGCCACTACATGCGCAGGATGACCTCACACGCTGCTCGGGCCGTGGCGATCTCGCCCGAGCTCCTCCCGTTCGACCTCGACTACTGCCCGATTCCGGCGCCTGGGCTCAAGGCCTGATCACGAGGCGTCTCGCAGGTTCCAGCCGAGCACACGATCGGCGCTCACAATGGTGTGCTCAGAGGTAATCGGCGCTCAGGATGAGGAATGGTCGACGCGCGGTTTTGAGCCGAACATGATCTCGTCCCAGGCCGGGACGTTCGGTCGGCCACCCTTGCGCCCAGCCTTGCGTCGCACGGGCTGTGCGGGCCGTGTGGTCGTGGCCTTCGGCTCGACCTGTTCATCGGTCAGGTCGATGAGATAGGCGGCGGCGTCCGGTTCAGGGCGACCGTCGACACCAGACGGATCAGGGTCGGCGTGGGCAGCCGGGGGAGGCGGCATCGTCTCGGGGTCGTACGCCAGGTCCTCAAGGGGCAACGCCTGGTCGGGGACGTGGTCACCGGCACCTGGCACGTTGGTGGGAGCGTGGGGTAAGCCACGACGACCGCCCGGCCTGCGGCGGCTCCGCGCGGTGGTGCGCTCGCGCATCGCGGTCATCAGGTCGATGGGCTCGTCGGGGAGATCTGCGGGGGCGCTCGTCCGAAGGCCACCCTCGGCCTCCAGGTCATAGACCCTGGTGGTGCGCACTGATGCCGATGCCAGATGCGGGGCGGGGATCGGCCCTGCGGCGAGCTGCTCCTCCTCGCTCAGCCAGCGGGCCTCGTCATCGACGGCAGAGACGGCCCGGTCGGCAAGGTCGAAGCTCCACGACGCCTGACGCTGGCGTCCTCCCGCGGCAAAGGTCAGGACGACGGTCCATGGGCCGTCCTCGGCCCGCCACGAGTCCCATCTGGCCTCCCTGGGGTCGACGCCGCGGCCCTTGAGCCGCTCTGACACCCGTGCGGACAGCGTGGGAGCGCTGGCGCCTGTGGAGGCACCGTTGCGTGTGCGCAGACGGGCAGCACGGGCCAGACCGGCAACGTGCTCACGTTCGGCCAGGATCGGGCCCTCGTAGCGGTGGACCTTCTCGACCGGCCATCCGGCGCGCTCGGCGGTCTCCTCGGCGGAGGCACCAGCCCGGATCAGGGCCTGGACATCGCGCGGGCGCAGGCCGCCGTCGTTCTCCGTCTGGAGCCGTCCCAGGCGCGGCCGATCATGCCTGATCGCCGCCCGCAACGGCTCGTCGACCGGCATCCGAAAACGGGCGCCCTCGGCTCCGCTGAGCAGGAGGTGCTCACCGTCCTCATGTACGCCGATAAGTTGCAGGTCCTGCATCGCCATCTCCTGAGTCGCCCGACAACAACAGACTCTGCCATCTTCAACGACCGGCAGGGCACAAGCCACGCCGCAACGGTAGTTTTGGGACAACCATCCTGATTGACGCCGCCGATCTCCAGCAACCATCCCCGCGAACCGGAGAAACCTTATGACCTCGCCCCAGCCCGGGACCGACACCGGCCCACTTGCCCCGTACGACGGCATACTGCTGCTGTCTTTTGGCGGTCCGGAGGAGCCCGACGACGTGATGCCGTTCCTGCGCACCGTGACCGCCGGGCGTGGCATCCCCGACGAGCGACTCGCCGCGGTGGCCGAGCACTACCACTCGTTCGGCGGCAAGAGCCCCATCAACGACCAGAACCGCGCGCTGCTGAGCGCCCTGCGTTCCGAGCTGGACCGGCGTGAGGTCACGACGCCGCTGCTGTGGGGCAACCGCAACTTCCACCCCTTCGTGACCGACACGCTGCGGGAGGCCCACGAGGCCGGTATGCGCCGCGTGCTCACCATCGTCACCAGCGCCTACAGCTCGTACTCCTCCTGCCGCCAGTACCGCGAGGACCTTGCTGCTGCGGTGCAGACCCTCGCCGATGAGGGACGCGAGATCGAGGTCGACAAGGTGCGGCCCTACTTCAACCACCCCGGCTTCTCGCGCGTCAATGCGCGGCAGGTGACCGAGGCGGTGCGCGCCCTTGGACCGCGTGCAGACGATGAGGTCCGCCTGGTCTTCGTCACCCACTCGATCCCTGAGGGCATCGACGACACCTCCGGCCCCGGTGACGGCGAGGGCAACGCATACCGGCGCCAGCACCTGGCACTGGCTGCAGCCATCACCGAAGAGGTCAACGCGACCTTGAGCCGAGGCCTGGACCACGAGCTGGTCTACTGCTCCCGATCGGGTCCTCCCACTCAGCCTTGGCTCGAGCCCGACGTGAACGACGCACTGCGGGCACTGGTTGGCGAAGGGGTCAAAACCGTTGTGGTGGCACCGATCGGGTTCATCTCCGATCACATGGAGGTCCGGTTCGACCTTGACACCGAAGCCGCGCAGACGGCGGCCGACGTTGGCCTGGAGATGGTGCGCGTCCCGACGGTCGGCACCGACCCCGAGTTCGTATCGGGTCTCGTCGACCTCGCGTTCGAGCGAGCTGCGCAGGCCCGTGGTCAGGCTCCGACAGCCATCCCTTCCTGGCCGGGCGACGACGTGTTTCCGCCCATATGCCGCCCGGGTTGTTGTCCCAACCTGCGGGCATCGCGCCCTGCGGTCTGTGGGTCCGACTGATGGCTGTTGACCTGATGTCGTCGGGCCGTGACATGCCCGAGCCGCTCCTTCGTGAGCTCGAAGAGCTTGCGGTGACGGCTGCCGGTGCCGCCGGGAGGTTCATCGTCGACGACCGCCCGCGCGGCATGGGGGTTCTGGACACCAAGAGCAGTGTCAACGACATCGTGACCGTGATGGACCAAGAGTCGGAGCTGCTCCTGCGACGCATGCTGCTGGGCGCCCGGCCCGATGACGCCGTTCTGGGGGAGGAGGACGGGGCTTCGGCGGGGACCTCCGGCATCACCTGGGTCATCGACCCGATCGACGGGACCGTCAACTACCTCTACGGGATCCCCGCCTACTGCGTCTCGGTGGCCGCCGTGATCGGCGACGCCGGGACACCAGGGCAGTGGCAGCCGGTCGCCGGCGCAGTCTGCAACCCGATCACAGGAGAGGTCTTCCACGCCCGACGGGGCGGCGGTGCCTATGTCCTGGTGGCCGGCGAGGACACCGCGACCAGGGTCAACACCGTCGATGTCCTGCTGCAGTCACTGGTCGCGACCGGCTTCGGATACGTGCCAGAGGTGCGCGCTCGCCAGGGTGAGGTGCTCAGCGCGATGTTGCCCGAGATCCGCGATATCCGTCGGGCCGGCAGTGCCGCGCTGGATCTGTGCGCCGTCGCGTGCGGCAGGGTCGACGCCTACTACGAGTCTGGCCTCAACCCGTGGGATCTCGCGGCCGGCTGGATCATTGCCGCCGAGGCGGGGGCACTGGTGACGGGACTGAACGGCATACCTCCGGGCCAGGCGGCCGTGGTGGCGGCGGGACCAGGTATCCATGCGTCGTTGCTGCGCCGGTTGGAGGCGTTGGAACCCCTGCGCTGACGGGCGATCGAGCACGCTTTGGGGTGCTTGACCAGGTCGTGGAGAACCCCAAGGTGACAGGGAGGGTGCGGATAGGGCACAATCCGCCGCGCAAGCGGGCACAAAAACAAATGGCCAGGCGTTGACCCCGCAGCGACGCACCACGGAACCTGTTATGACCTCAAGGAGGGCGACACCCGCCATGGCGACTGACTATGACGCGCCACGCAAGACTGACGACGACGACGCCGAAGACTCGATCGAGGAGCTGAAGTCGCGTCGCGTCGACAAGAGCGCGTCGAGTGTTGACGTTGACGAGACCGAGCAGGCCGAGGGCTTTGAGCTCCCCGGAGCCGACCTGTCCGGCGAAGAGCTGTCGGTACGCGTGGTTCCCAAGCAAGCTGACGAGTTCACCTGCTCGCGCTGCTTCCTCGTGCATCACCGCAGCCAGCTGGCCAAGGAAGTGGGCGGCCAGCCGGTGTGTCGCGAGTGCGCTGCCTGAGCCGAACTCCGATGGCGCGTGCCACAGGAAACTCGACCAAGGGCTGTGACCATGAGTGATCCCTCACGGGTTCAGGTGTTGATCTCGCGTCTGGACCCCGATCTGCCGTTGCCTCGCTACGCGCACCCGGGGGACGCCGGGGCGGACCTGTACGCCCGCGAGGGCGTGAACCTCGCGCCCGGGCAGCGAGCCCTGGTCTCGACCGGTGTCGCCATCGCGCTCCCCGCTGGTTATGCCGGTTTCGTCCACCCGCGCTCGGGGCTGGCAGCCATACACGGCATTACGATGGTCAACGCGCCCGGCACGATCGACGCTGGGTACCGCGGCGAGATCCTCGTCAACCTGCTCAACACCGATAGCCACGAGGCATTCAACATCAGCCGGGGCGACCGGATCGCCCAGCTCGTGGTCCAACGGGTCAGCGAGGCCCACTTCGTCGAGGTGGAGTCGCTGCCGGGCAGCCAACGGGGGGACACTGGACATGGAGCCAGTGGCGGGTTCGGCCCGCCACCCGCTTCAACGACACCATCGCTGACATCAACGACGAGGGACTGACGACACGTGGGCATCTTCCGCCATGGCACCAAAGACACCACTTCTGCAGACACCTCTGCTGCGCTCCCTGATCCGACGGGCGCGCCTGGGTCGGATGATGCGGCCGATGCGGCCGATTTGCCTGGGTCCGGGCAGACGGACAGTGCAGCGGCAGGCGTCGAGAAGCAGGGTCCGTTCGACCGTTCCGAGGTGGACGGTCTGGACGGCCGACTGGATCTTGGGTCGCTGTGGGTGACCGGGGTGCCCGGCATGGAGCTGCGTCTCGAGGTGGAGCAGGAGTCCCAGAAGGTGGTCGGTGTCACCGCGGTGCTGGGGGAGTCCGCCGTTCAGCTGCAGGCCTTCGCCGCGCCGCGCAGTGACGGTATCTGGCTTGACATCCGTCACGAGATCGCCGCCAGCATCACCAGCCAGGGCGGCACAGCCGATATGACGTCCGGTCCGTTTGGCGCTGAGCTGCAGGCCAGGATGCCGGGTCAGGGCCCCGACGGTCGCACGGTCTTCTCTCCTGCGCGCTTCATCGGTATCGATGGTCCCCGATGGTTCCTGCGCGCGGTCCTCAGTGGCCGTGCGGCCATCGACGAGGACGCGGCCTCCGTGCTGTTGGACGTGGTCAGGGCAACGGTGGTCGTGCGCGGCGACGAGGCCATGGCGCCACGTGAGCTGTTGGCGCTGAAACTGCCTGATCAGCCGGAGCCGGTCGTTGAGCACGGATCCGACGAGGAGTTTGTGGCCCCGAACCTCAGCGATCTGAAGCCGTTCGAACGTGGCCCAGAGATCACCGAGATCCACTAGGTGGTGGGACGCAGCAATGACGAATGACCAGCGCGGTCGTGCCAAGGACGGCAAGCCGGGACTGCTCGCGCGCGTCGCGACCCGGCTGTCCAGCACCGAGCTGGAGTTCGAGGCCCGTGAGCTGCTGGAGGACGCTGGACGCCAAGGTGCCACTCCGATCGCCGAGCTGGCTGACCGCGTCGATGCCACTGTCTGTGGCTCAGTGCGAAGCGTCACCCTGCGACCGCGCGTCAACGTCCCCGCACTTGTGGTCGAGCTGTACGACGGCAGCAAGACTCTCAACATCATCTGGCTCGGCCGCCGCCGGATCGGCGGAATTGTGCCGGGCACCTACCTGACCGCACGGGGGCGCGTGACCTTCAAACACGGCATCGCCACCATGTTCAACCCGGCCTATGAGATCAAGCCGACCCGTGGCCACTAGCGAGGACATCGTGACCAGATCACCCGGCGATAGCGCGGCACACACGGTCGAAACCCTTATCCGCGAGCGACTTTCGTCCGCGATGGGGGGCGCGCGAGGTTCGCTCGAGACTGCGCTGCCGACGGTCGCATTCGTGGCAGCTTGGATGTGGCGACACGACGTCAAGATCGCGGTGGCAGCCTCGGCGGTCATCGTGCTGATCCTGCTGCTGGTGCGCTTGGCGAGCCGCCAGACGCCGCGCTACGTCCTGTCGGCCGTCCTGGCCACTGCCATCGCCGCGTACTTCGCGTTGCGCAGTGGACGCGCAGAGGCGGCATTCCTGCCTGGCATCCTGACCAGCGCTGCCTGGGGCGTCGGCTCATTGCTGTCCGTCGTGGTGCGCTGGCCCATCGTCGGGTTCATCGTCGCGGCCGGTGACCCACGGATGGCCGAGGACCCCACGGCGTGGCGACGTGACAGCGGTCTGGTGAGGGTCTGTCAGAAGCTCACCATGGTGCTCGTCCTGCTGTATGCCGTCCGGGTAGTGGTGATGTTCCCGCTGTATCTCTCGGGGCAGGTCACGTTGCTCGGAGTGGCCAAGATCGCGCTCGGGTGGCCTGCCTACCTCTGCGCGCTGGCCGTCATGGGAATGATCCTCATGCGGGGCAAGACGCCGCTCACACCGAGCGAACCGCTGGGGACACCTGAACCGCTGCGGACACCTGAACCGCCGGTCTGACCGGCGCGCGTCACTCCTTGCTGCGTGGCAGCCTCTTGCCCGGGCTGAGCAGCGCCTCGAGGGCGTCTTCGATCTCCGGCGTGGCGAGGAACAGCAGCTCGTCGTGAGGCTCGAGCGAGTCATCGCGGCTCGGCGCGATCGGGTGGTCCTCGCGGATGATCCCCACCAGAACGGCGTCGCTGGGCCAGGGAACATCCCCGACCCGTTTGCCGGCGTACGGGCTGTCCTCCGGGAGGGTGAGCTCGACCATGGTGGCGCTGCCCTGCCCAAAGGTGAAGATACGCACCAGGTCGCCGACGCTGACGGCTTCCTCGACCAGTGCGGTCATGAGTCTTGGAGTGGACACGGCAACGTCCACTCCCCAGGCCTCGTCGAACATCCACTCGTTCTTGGGGTTGTTCACCCGGGCCACAGTCCGGGGCACACCGAACTCGGTCTTGGCCAACAGCGAGACAACCAGGTTGGCCTTGTCGTCCCCTGTCGCCGCCACGACCACGTCACAGTCGGCCAGCCCAGCCTCATGCAGTGAGCTCGTCTCGCAGGCATCAGCGAGCAACCAGGTGGCATCGGGTACACGGTCAGCCTTGACGTCGTCGGCGTCCTTGTCGATCAACAATACTTGGTGTCCGTTGTGCAACAGCTCGCGGGCGATCGAGCGACCCACACTGCCTGCGCCGGCAATGACAACGCGCATCGGGTGTACGTCCTTTCGAGCGATGGTCTTTCGAGGTCTTTTGGGACGGTGGTTCTTCGCGTTGGTGGTTCTTCGGGGTAGTGGTCGGAGTGCTGGTTGTCAGTGGACCGGCGGTGTCTCATCGAGCGTCTGCTCGACGTTCGCGAGCGCTGCTCTGGTCGTGATGACGTGGATCAGGTCCCCGTCCTGGTAGACCGTGTCTGCGCCCGGAAGTATGCCGTCGCCGAGCCGCGTCAGGTAGGCAATCCTGGCACCTGAGGTCGACTCGAGCTCGCTGATCCGGCGACCGATCCAGGCCGGGTTGATCGGCACGTCGGCGATGACGACATGGCCGCTGGGGTCCGTGTGTTCGGGGACCGAGCCCTGCGGCAGCAACCTGCGCAGCATCTGGTCCGCTGTCCAGCGCACGGTGCCGACCGTGGGAATGCCGAGGCGCTGGTATATCTCCGCGCGGCCGGGGTCGTAGATGCGCGCAACCACGTGTTCGACGCCGTACGTCTCGCGGGCGACGCGGGCAGCCAGGATGTTGGAGTTGTCTCCGTTGCTCACCGCTGCGAACGCGTAGGCCTGCTCGATGCCGGCCTCGATCAGGGTGTCGCGGTCGAATCCCAGGCCGTTCACTCTCTTGCCCTCGAAGTTGTTTCCCAGACGGCGAAAGGCCGCGCTGTTGGTGTCGACGACGGCCACGTCGTGGCCCTGACTCTCGAGACTGCGCGCCAAGGTCGCCCCGACCCGGCCGCAGCCCATGATGACGAAGTGCACGCAGCGACGCTACACCGAGCGCGGCCCCGTTCGCGCCTGCACGTCGGCGCCACGACACTTTGAGTCCCTGTGCTGGCTTGACGCCTAGAGTGTTCGTCGTGTCGCAATCTGCCAGGATCATCAAACGGCTCTTCATCGGCAGGGCCATGCGCAGTGACCGGCTGGGAGAGACGCTGCTCCCCAAGCGGATCGCGCTCCCGGTGTTCGCCAGCGATGCACTCTCGTCCGTTGCCTACGCTCCGGACGAGATCTTCCTCACCCTAGCCATTGCCGGTGGAGCCTTTGCCACGACCCACTCGTGGCAGATCGGCCTCGTCGTCGTGGCCGTCATGCTCGTGGTGGTGGCGTCCTACCGCCAGAACGTTCACGCCTACCCCTCCGGCGGCGGTGACTACGAGGTGGCGACGGTCAACCTCGGCCCGCGAGCCGGTCTGACCGTCGCGAGCGCCCTGCTGGTCGACTACGTCCTGACCGTCGCCGTGTCGATCTCGTCGGGCGTGCAGAACGCGGCTGCTGCCTTGCCGATGCTGCGAGGGCACGAGACGCCTGTCGCGATCGGGCTCGTCGTGCTACTCACCGCGATGAACCTGCGTGGTGTGCGCGAGTCCGGAACAGCCTTTGCCCTGCCGACGTACGCGTTCATGGTCGGCATCATCGCCATGGCGCTCTTCGGGTTCTACCGGGAGGCCGCAGGATCCTTGCCCCAGGCTGAGAGCGCGCAGTTCGGTCTGATCCCGGAGCATGGCTCCGAAGGCCTGGCCGGGTTCGCGATGGTGTTCCTTCTGCTGCGTGCCTTCTCGTCCGGCTGCGCGGCATTGACAGGGGTCGAGGCCATCTCCAACGGCGTCCCGGCCTTCAAGAAGCCCAAGAGTACGAATGCGGCCACGACCCTGCTGCTGATGGGCGTGGTCTCGGTCACGATGATGATGTCGATCATCACGCTCGTGCGGATGACCGGGATCAAGTACGCGGAGAACCCCGAGATCCAGCTGACCCTGGCAGGCAAGGCGGTCGGCAGCTCGTACACCCAGGACACCATCATCGGTCAGCTGTCCAAGACGATCTTCTCCGACTTCCACATCGGCGTCGTCTTCATCTCGATCGTGACCGGGATCATCCTCATCCTGGCTGCGAACACAGCGTTCAACGGCTTCCCGGTGCTTGCGTCGATCCTGGCCAGGGATGGCTTCCTGCCCCGCCAGCTGCACACCCGCGGTGACCGGCTTGCGTTCTCGAACGGAATCCTGATCCTGGCCGGTGCCGCGTGCTTCCTGATCTTCGTCTACGACGCCAAGGTCACCAGCCTGATCCAGCTCTACATCGTTGGTGTCTTCGTCTCGTTCACCTTGAGCCAGACCGGCATGATCCGGCACTGGAACCGCCACCTGCGCACCGAACGTGACCCCAAGGTGCGCCAGCGGATGATGCGCAGCCGCATCATCAACTCCATCGGTGCCTTCATGTCGGGCACGGTGCTGGTGGTCGTCCTCGCTACCAAGTTTATCAAGGGTGCCGGCTATGCGATCGCTGCGATGGTGGTCCTGTTCGTGATCATGAACGGCATCCACAAGCACTACGCCAGGGTGCGACGCGAGCTTGATGTCGCGGATGAACCCGGCGATGAGCAGATGCTGCCCTCCAGGGTGCACGCGATCGTGCTGGTGTCCAAGATCCACAAGCCGACCCTGCGTGCGCTCGCCTATGCCCGGGCGACGAGACCCTCGTTGCTCGAAGCCATCACGGTGAACGTGGATCCCGAGGAGACCAAGGCGCTCCAGGACGAATGGGATCGTCGTGACATCCCCGTGCCGTTGAAGGCCCTGGACTCGCCCTACCGCGAGATCACCCGTCCCGTGGTCGACTACGTCAAGTCCGTACGACGGGGCAGCCCCCGCGACGTCGTCATGGTCTATATCCCCGAGTACGTCGTGGGCCGCTGGTATGAACAGCTGTTGCACAACCAGAGCGCCTTGCGGCTCAAGGGCCGCCTGCACTTCACCCCGGGTGTGATGGTGACCAGCGTTCCCTGGCAGCTGCGTTCCTCCCAGGGCGCGGAAGAACGTCTCGAGGGCCCGATCGCGGGTTCGGTCAGGCGCGGAGAGTGAGCAACCAGAGTCCCGACCCGAGCGATGACGTGGCCAGTGATCCGCGGGCCTCGTTGGTCGACACGCAGTTCGAGGCACAGATCGGCAAGGTCGCCCACGGTGGCCACTGCGTCACGCGCTATGCCGGCCGGGTGGTGTTTGTGAGACATGCACTGCCCGGCGAGACGGTTCGGGTGCGGATCACCGCCGGCGCACCGGGCGACCGGTTCCTGCTCGGGGACGCCGTCGAGGTGCTCGAGCCCTCGGAGCACCGGGTGGTGCCTCGCTGCCGGTTCGCGGGGCCTGGCAAGTGCGGCGGATGTGACTGGCAACACTGCGAGCTCACGTATCAACGGGAGCTCAAGGCGGCAGTCGTCATGGAGCAGTTCGAACGTCTGGCCGGCCTCGACGTCGACGTTGAGGTCGAGGCGCTTCCCGGAGCCGATGAGGGGATTCGCTGGCGGACCAGGACCGAGTTCGCCATTGATGCCGCGGGCGCCGCAGGGCTGCACCCGCACCACAGCCACGACGTCATTCCCATCGATGACTGTCTGATCTCGACCACGCGGATCATCCAGACCGGTGTCCTGGATCGTCGATGGCCTCGGGCCACCTCTGTCGACGTCGTGGATGCGAGCGGTGAGGCTCGCGCCGTAGCCGTGCCTCTGCCACAGGGAGACTCGACCGCCCCCTACGTCACCGAGCGCGTCGACACCGGTACATGGGCAGCCGAGTTCCGGCTGTCGGCACGGGGGTTCTGGCAGGTTCACCCTGGGGCCGCCGCCACTTACGTCGCTCATGTGCTGCGCGAGCTGGCCCCGGCACCTGGGGAGCGTGCGATGGACCTCTATGCGGGCGTGGGCCTGTTCGCCCTCGCCCTCGCGGACGCGGTGGGGCCGGAAGGAGCCGTTCTGGCTGTCGAGTCGGATGCGCGCGCGATCCGTGATGCCAAGAGCAACCTGCGGCACCGCGCGGAGATTGAGCTGCGCCGCGGCAAGGTCGACCGCATGCTGAAACCGTTGGTACGACAGGGAATCCACGCAGACCTGGTGGTTCTCGACCCACCTCGCACCGGGGCCGGCAAGTCGGTCATCAAGGACGTTGCGGCACTCGAGCCGCGGGCCATCGCCTACGTGGCGTGCGACCCGGCTGCACTGGCGCGTGACGTCGCCTATGCGCGTGACGCGGGCTACGGAATACGGACCCTGCGAGCCTTTGATGCCTTCCCGATGACTCACCACATCGAGTGCATCGCCGTTCTGGAGCCCCGGGCATGACGTCGGGCCACGGGGCGCAGGAGTGGGACAGCCGCTATGCCGGTTCGGACCGTGTGTGGTCGGCGTCTCCGAACGCGTGGGTGTCCGACACGATCGGCGCTTGGACCCCGGGGCGGGCCATGGATCTGGGCGCGGGGGAGGGACGCCATGCCGTCTGGCTGGCCTCGCTGGGATGGCAGGTCACGGCGGTCGACTTCTCGGCCGTGGGTATCGAGCGGGGTCGTGCGGGAGCTCGTGGCGCCGGCGTCGACGTCGACTGGGTCGTCGCGGACGTAGCAACGTGGGAGCCACCGGACGGCGCCACCTTCGACCTGGTCTTGCTGGCCTACCTGCACATCGAGGACGACGTCCTCTCGAAAGCGCGCGGATGGCTGGCCCCGGGTGGGGCGCTGGTTGTCATCGGTCACGCCCTACGCAACCTCACCGAGGGGGTAGGCGGCCCCTCCGATGCCCGGTTGCTCCACACCGAGGCCGAGTACCGCGCGGCAAGCGAGGGACTGCTGGTCGAACATCTCGGCGAGGTGGTCCGCCATCTACCCGAGGGCGATGCCATTGACCTCGCCCTCGTGGCAAGGCGGCCGTCGGGCGAGCAGTCATGAACGAGTCGATACTCAACAACGACACCGTGTTTCGCTATCCGGTGGATGTTCGCTTCTTCGAGGTCGACTCCCTGGGAGTCGTCTTCAACATGTGGTATCTCGGGTGGTGTGATGAGGCGATGAGCGCCTTCATGGAGTCGATCGGCTATGACATTGACCGCATTGACATTCACCGCACTGACATGGACCGCGTCGAGGCGTCGGATCATGGACGGACCCGATGCGCCCGGGTGGCAATCACCTACGTGTGCGTGGCGGTCGACGGCCGCCGCAAGGTGCCGATCCCTCAGGACCTGCGTGTGGCTTTGGTGAGGCATCACGCCTGAGTCGGGAGGCCCGTGCGGTCGGCCCCTGACAGTCGCGGGTGCGTGTGGTTAGATATATCTTGACGTCAAGATAAATTCCGGAAGGAGCCGGCGTGAGCCAGCAGAGCATAGACAGTTTTGGTGCCAGGGGGACTCTGAAGGTCGGGGACGCGTCATACGACGTCTTCCGCCTCTCAGCGGTGGAGGGCAGCGCCAAGCTGCCGTTCAGCCTCAAGGTCCTCCTCGAGAACCTCCTGCGGACCGAGGACGGTGCCAACATCACCGCGGGTCACATCCGCGCCCTCGCCGGATGGGATCCCGGCGCCGAGCCGGACACCGAGATCCAGTTCACGCCTGCGCGCGTGATCATGCAGGACTTCACGGGTGTCCCGTGCATCGTCGACCTCGCCACGATGCGTGAGGCTGTCGTCGAGCTCGGTGGTGATGCGTCCAGGATCAACCCGCTGGCTCCCGCCGAGATGGTCATCGACCATTCGGTCATCGCCGATATCGCCGGACGGGCGGACGCCTTCGAGCGGAACGTCGAGCTGGAGTACCAGCGCAACGGGGAGCGCTACCAGTTCCTGCGCTGGGGCCAGAGCGCGTTCAACGACTTCAAGGTCGTGCCGCCCGGCACCGGGATCGTGCACCAGGTCAACATCGAGCACCTTGCCCGGGTCGTCTTCGACCGCAACGGCATGGCCTATCCAGACACCTGCGTCGGCACCGACTCACACACCACGATGGTCAACGGGCTGGGTGTGCTCGCCTGGGGCGTCGGCGGCATCGAGGCCGAGGCGGCAATGCTGGGCCAGCCGGTCTCGATGCTCATCCCACGGGTCGTGGGCTTCAAGCTGCTCGGCGAGATCCCTTCCGGCGTCACGGCAACGGACGTTGTCCTGACGATCACCGAGACGCTGCGCGCCCACGGTGTGGTCGGCAAGTTCGTCGAGTTCTACGGGCAGGGAGTCTCGGCGGTGCCGTTGGCCAACCGCGCCACGATCGGCAACATGAGCCCCGAGTTCGGCTCGACCGCGGCGATGTTCCCCATCGACGACGTCACCTGTGACTACCTGCGCCTCACCGGTCGCAGCGAGCAGCAGGTCGCACTGGTCGAGGCCTACAGCAGGGAGCAGGGCCTCTGGCACGACGCATCGGTCGAGCCGGTCTTCTCCGAGTACCTTGAGCTCGACCTGTCGACGGTGGTCCCGTCGATCGCCGGGCCGAAGCGTCCCCAGGACCGCATCTCGCTGACTGCCGCGAAGGAGTCCTTCCACTCAGCGCTCACGGACTACGTCGATGACGACGAGGACCACAACACCGTCGTCGACGAGGCAGGCAAGGAGTCGTTCCCGGCGAGTGACGCCCCGGAGTTCCGGCCCAACGGCCAGACCGAGGCCGGGCGGGCGGCGGACCTTCCTCACGGCTCGGTCTCGTTGCCCAGGACGAGCCGCGCCACCAACAAGGTGCCGGTCACGCTGGCTAACGGCACCGAGACCGAGATGGATCATGGTCACGTCGCGATCGCCTCGATCACCTCGTGCACCAACACGTCCAACCCGTCGGTGATGGTGGCAGCGGCGATGCTGGCAAAGAACGCCGTCGAGCGAGGTCTGAGCGCCAAGCCCTGGGTCAAGACCTCGATGGCGCCGGGTTCCAAGGTCGTCACCGACTACTACGAGAGGGCCGGTCTCTGGCCCTACCTCGAGAAGCTCGGCTTCCACCTGGTCGGCTACGGCTGCACGACCTGCATCGGCAACTCCGGACCGCTGGCCGAGGAGGTCTCGGCGGTCATCCAGGAGCACGACCTCAGCGTCGTCTCCGTGCTGTCCGGCAACCGCAACTTCGAGGGCCGGATCAACCCCGACATCAAGATGAACTACCTTGCGTCACCGCCTCTGGTCGTGGCCTATGCGCTTGCGGGAACTATGGACTGGGACCCTGAGTCAGAGCCCCTCGGCACCGACCCGCAGGGTGTCGACGTCTTTCTGCGCGACATCTGGCCCGCCTCGGCCGACGTCGCCCGGGTGGTCGACAGCTCGATCACCAAGGAGATGTTCAGCAGCGACTATGCCGACGTCTTCGCCGGTGATGACCGCTGGCGAGCCCTGCCGACGCCCGAGGGCAACACCTTCGAATGGGCTCCGGAGTCGACCTACGTGCGCAAGCCCCCGTACTTCGAGGGCATGAAGCGTGAGCCGAGCCCCGTCG
Organism: Dermatophilaceae bacterium; assembly: GCA_036565395.1. Lineage (GTDB taxonomy): Bacteria > Actinomycetota > Actinomycetes > Actinomycetales > Dermatophilaceae > UBA4719. The sequence goes on along the minus strand of DATCNE010000188.1, from coordinate 7,495 downwards.
CCAACATCGCCGGGGCGCGGGTCCTGGCCAAGCTCGGTGACTCGGTCACGACCGACCACATCAGCCCGGCCGGCCAGTTCGCAGCGAACAGCCCGGCCGGCGTCTATCTCGCAGCTCACGGCGTGGACCGTAAGAACTTCAACTCCTACGGCTCGCGTCGTGGCAACCACGAGGTCATGATTCGTGGCACGTTCGCCAACATCCGGTTGCGCAACCAGCTGCTCGACGATGTCCAGGGCGGTTTCACCCGGGACTTCACCGCCGATGGCGCGCAGTCGACCATCTACGACGCCGCCCAGCACTACGCAGCGGCCGGCGTGCCGCTGGTGGTTCTGGCAGGCAAGGAGTACGGCTCCGGCTCGTCCCGCGACTGGGCCGCCAAGGGCACCCGCCTCCTGGGCGTCAAAGCGGTCATCGCGCAGTCCTACGAGCGGATCCACCGTTCCAACCTGATCGGCATGGGCGTGCTTCCCTTGCAGTATCCAGCTGGCCAGAACGCCGACTCGCTCGGGCTTGACGGCACCGAGACGTTCGACATCTCGGGCGTGACTGCTCTCAACGAGGGGACCACGCCAAAGACGTTGCACGTCAAGGCGACCAAGCTCGACGGATCGGTCATCGAGTTCGACGCCGATCTGCGCATCGACACTCCCGGTGAGGCGGACTACTACCGCCATGACGGCATCCTGCAGTACGTCCTGCGCTCGCTCGTCAACGGCTGACCGGCCAACTGGCACATAGCAAACAGCCCGAACGGCCCGAATCTAGCCCCAGACATGGTGGATTCGGGCCGTTCGTATGCCGCCAGCGAGACCGCATGTCCGCGCAGGTTGGCAGACTGGGGCGGTGAGCTCACCGTCTCGTACGCCTCCGGGCTGGCCCAAGGCCGTGCCCCCGCCGGACTCCCCGGGCTGGCAGGTGCCTGCCGTGTCGTGGTTGCTCGATCACTGTCCATCGGACTACCGGGGCTATGCCGGGTGGCGCAAGAATCCGGTCGCCCTGGCGTGGGTCGCGGTGCGGCACATCGACGCCCAGCTCGCGGCGATGCGGCAGGCCTACCGCGAGGTGCGCGTGGACCTCGGCGATCTGGTGAGCACCGAGGCGCTCTCGGAGATCCAGTCGGATCTCGAGGCCGAGGGTCTTCGCCTTCGGGCCTCGGCTCGCGGTGCGCGGCTCCTGTATGACGCATTGCAGGGCAAGCACTACGTCCCCCGTCTGTGACGCACCCGGCTGTGTTTCCCTCCGGGTGGCCAGGCGGCGGTCAGCAGGGCGGTAGCGTCCACGCCATGAACAAGAACCTGCGGGTCGGCTTGGGCATCCTTCTGGTCCTGATGGGGCTGATCTGGACGATGCAGGGGCTTGGCTACCTGAAGGGCAGCGCCATGACCGGCGTCACGTTGTGGGCCATCGTCGGCCCTGTGGTGGCGCTGATCGGCCTCGCGCTCGCCCTCGGGAGGCTGGGCCGACGCACGCCATAGACTTGAGGGTCCGAGTGGGTTATGCCTGAGTCAGGTTGAAGCGTGGGTCAGCCGAAGATCTGGGTCAGCTGAAGATCTGAGCCACCTGAGGATCTGAGCCAGATGAAAGGATGCCTGAGAGCGTGGAGCTGCTGGATTCGATCGACGGTCCCGAGGACCTCAAAGCACTGACTGCCGCTCAGATGCCTTTGCTGGCCAAAGAGATTCGGGAGTTCCTGATTGACTCGGTCTCCAGGACGGGCGGTCACCTCGGGCCCAACCTTGGCGTCGTCGAGCTGACCATCGCGTTGCATCGGGTCTTCGACTCGCCACGGGACACCATCGTGTTCGACACCGGTCACCAGACCTACGTCCACAAGCTGCTCACTGGCCGTCGGGATGATTTCCCCAACCTGCGCAAGAAGGGCGGGCTGTCGGGCTACCAGAGCCGGGCAGAGTCCGAGCATGACGTCGTCGAGAACTCTCATGCGTCCACGGCGTTGTCCTGGGCTGACGGCATCGCCATCGCGCGCCGTCTCCAAGGCCAACGTGACCGCTATACCGTTGCGGTTATTGGTGATGGGGCGCTCACCGGGGGGATGGCCTGGGAAGCGATCAACAACATCTCGGCCGACAAGGACCTCCCGCTGGTGATCGTCGTCAACGACAACGAACGCTCCTATGCACCGACCACCGGCGGGCTCGCCGACCATTTGGCCACGTTGCGGATGACGCGCGGTTACGAGCGGTTCCTGGACTGGGGCAAGAACACACTGGCTCGCACGCCGGTTGTGGGGTCCGTGATGTACGAGACGCTGCACGGGGTGAAGAAGGGTCTCAAGGACATCGTCGCGCCGCAGGGCATGTTCGAGGACCTGGGGCTGAAGTACCTCGGCCCGGTCGACGGGCACGACGAGGGGGCGCTCGAGTCAGCGCTGCGCAAGGCCCGCGCGTTCGGTGGCCCGGTGCTGGTCCACGTGATCACCCAGAAGGGCCGTGGTTACGCGCCGGCGCGTGAGAACGAAGCCGACCGCTTCCACGCGGTAGGCGTCATCAACCCCGAGACCGGACTGCCGTTCAACGAGGGTGGCCGGATCTGGACCGATGAGTTCAGCGACGAGATGTGCGAGATCGGTGAACGGCGCCCCGACGTGGTGGCGCTGACCGCGGCGATGATGATCCCGGTGGGTCTGGACAGGTTCGCGGCACGCTTCCCGGACCGGGTCTTTGACGTGGGAATTGCCGAGCAGCACGCGCTGACGATGGCATCCGGGCTCGCCTTTGCCGGTCTGCATCCGGTGGTCGCCGTCTATGCCACGTTCCTGAACCGTGCCTTTGACCAGCTGCTCATGGACGCTGGCCTCCACAAGGCCGGCGTCACAGTGGTGCTCGACCGGGCCGGCGTGACGGGCACCGATGGTGCCTCCCACAACGGCATGTGGGACATGACAATCTGCGCCGTGGTGCCGGGTTTGCGGTTGGCGGCGCCTCGCGACGGCGAGCAGGTGCGCCGACAGCTCCGCGAGGCCGTCGATGTCTCAGATGGTCCGACCGTGCTTCGTTTCCCCAAGGGTGACGTCGCAGACCCCATATCCCGGGTGCGCCAGCTCGACAGTCTCGACGTCCTTCACGAGACCGGGCACGGCGCGGTGGATCTGCTGATCGTCGGTGTTGGAGTGATGGCGGCGACGTCGATCATCGTGGCCGAAAAGCTTGAGGCGCAAGGGATCTCGGTGCGCGTCATCGATCCTCGATGGGTGTTGCCGGTCAGTCCGGACCTGGTCCGCGCAGCCGGCGATGCCAGCGCCGTTGCGGTGATCGAGGACAACCTGGTGTCGGGGGGCATCGGATCGTCGGTGACCCTGGCGATGCGTCAGGCGGGGAGCAGGACACCTGTCTGCTGCTACGGCATACCCAAGGAGTTCCTGGCGCATGGTTCTCGAAGCCAGGTGCTGGACGAGATCGGGCTGACCCCTGACGCGATCGCCGCCTCGCTGGCGAAGGAGCTACGGCGCAGCGTCTGAGAGCGCAGCGTCTGAGAGCGCAGCATCTGAGAGCGCAGCGTCTGAGAGCGCCGGCGCAGGCCGCTCAGCCCGATCAGATGTCGCGGAAGGTCTCGACGGTCGCGCCGAGTGCGTTCAGTCTCTGGGCCAGGTCCTCATAACCACGGTTGATCACATAGACGTTGCGCAGGACCGAGGTCCCGGGGGCGGCGAGCATTGCCAGCAGGATGACCACGGCAGGACGCAGGGCAGGCGGGCAGATGACCTCGGCGGCACGCCAACGGGTCGGTCCCTCGATCAGCACCCTATGCGGGTCGAGCAGCTGCACCTTGGCGCCGACCTTGGTGAGCTCGGTGAGATAGATCGCCCGGTTGTCATAGACCCAGTCATGGATCATCGTCGTTCCGGTCGCGCACGCGGCGATGATCGCGAAGAACGGCAGGTTGTCGATATTCAGACCGGGGAACGGCATCGGGTGGATCTTGTCGGCGGGTGCGGTCAGCGGGCCGGGGACTGTGGTGAGGTCGACAAGACGGGTGAGCCCGTTGGCTGAGCGGTACTCGGGGGTCATGTCGTACTTCATGCCCATGCCCTCGAGCTGCGCGAGCTCTATCTCGAGAAACTCGATGGGGACCCGACGGATGGTGATGGCGGACTCGGTGACGACCGCTGCGGCGAGCAGGCTCATCGCCTCGATCGGGTCCTCCGAGGGTGCGAACTCGACGTCGACGTCGATGACGCGTCGGCCGTGGATGGTCAGCGTGGTGCTGCCGATGCCCTCGATGGTCACCCCGAGCGCCTGGAGGTAGAAGCAGAGGTCCTGGACCATGTAGTTGGAGCTTGCGTTACGGATGACGCTGACGCCGTCGTGCCGTGCCGCCGCCATGAGCGCATTCTCGGTGACGGTGTCGCCACGTTCGGTCAGGACGATCGCCTTGCTGGGGCTGACCGTACGATCGACCTTGGCGTCGTAGAAGCCAGCAACGGCGGTGATGTTGAGGCCGAACGCACGCAGGGCCTGGAGGTGGGGTTCCACGGTCCGGGTGCCGAGGTCACATCCCCCGACGTAGGGAAGCCGGAACTCATCGAGCTCGTGCAGCAACGGCCCCAGGAACATGATCACCGTGCGGGTCCGGCGGGCGGCTTCGAGGTCCAAGGCAGGCAGATTGAGGTGGGCCGGGGGAGTGATCTCGAGGTCGTTGCTCTCCGGAAGCCATCGGGTCTTGACGCCGATGCTGGTCAGGACCTCGATGATGCGGTTGACCTCTTCGATACGGGCGAGGTTGCGCAAGGTGGTGCGCCCGTGGTTGAGCAGCGAGGCGCACAACAGCGCGACGGCGGCATTCTTGCTGGTCTTGACATCGATCGCCCCTGACAGCTTGGTGCCGCCGACGATGCGCAGGTGCTGAGGGCCGGAGTGGCCCAGCGAGACGAACTCGGAGTCCAGACTCTGGCCGATGCGAGCGAGCATCTCAAGGCTGAGATTCTGCTTGCCCTGCTCGATGCGGGCCACCGCGCTCTGGCTCGTCCCCAGGGAGCCGGCAAGATCGTTCTGGGTCAGGCCTTGGTGACGTCGGGCATCCCGGATCAAGGTGCCGATGCGGCCCAAGTAGCTCTCTCTCATGCACCTAACTATAGATCACATGTGAGATACCGTGTGACGTCTGTTGCCTTGGCGGGTCGGTGTGAGTGTTGGTGTGAGCTGTTGGTCAGGCTGGGACGCTGGCCACACCCCGAGGCAGGAACCGCTTCCCGTTGACCTTCTCCGAGATGCCGGTGCGATCAAGCAGCGGTGTGAGCCCGCCGTTCCAGAACGCGAACCCGGCGCCGGTGATCAGGGCGAGGTCAATGTCCATGGGAGCCGCGACCACACCCTCGTCCAGCATCAGCTGAGCCTCCTGCGCCAGGGCCGAGAGCACCCGTTCACGGACCTGAGCGGAGTCGAGGACCGCTGGGTTGGAAGGCGCCTCCATGAGCGCTGCCACTGCGGGGTCCAGCACGGGCTTGCCTTCGGGGTAGATGTAGAACCCGGGCTTGCCTGCGGCGACCAGACGCCGCAGGCCCTCCGACACGTAGAAGCGGTCGGGGAACGCGCCGAAGAGGCTCTCATTGTTGTGCAGCGCGATCGCGGGACCCACCAAGCCCAGCAGCTCGAACGGCGGCATCGGCACGAACCCGGCGAAGGCGTGGTCGGCGATGTCGAGTGGGGTGCCTTCGTCGACGATCCGACCGACTTCGCCCATGAAGCGTCCCAGCAGGCGGTTCGCGATGAACGAGGGCGAGTCCTTGGCCAGGATCGACGTCTTCTTCAACGTCTTGCCGGTGGCAAACGCCGTCGCCAAGGTGGCGTCGTCGGTCTTGTCGCCGCGGATGATCTCCAGCAAAGGCATGACCGCGACCGGGTTGAAGAAGTGGAAGCCCACGACGCGCTCGGGGTTCTTCAGGTCTGCGGCCATCTCGGTGATCGACAGCGAGGACGTGTTGGTCGCCAGCACGGCGTTGGCCGAAACCACCGCCTCGACCTCGGCAAACACCTGCTTCTTGACGCCGATCTCCTCGAACACCGCTTCGATGACGAAATCAGCATCGGCGAAGTCGTCCTTGCTCGTCGAACCCCGGACCAAAGCCTTGAGCCGGTTTGCCCGATCCATGCTGACCCGCCCGCGGCCGAGCAGCTTGTCGATCTCGGCGTGGACGTAGCCCACACCCTTGTCGACGCGATCCTGGTCGAGGTCTGTCAACACGATCGGGACCTCGAGCCGCTGTACGAAGAGCAGGGCCAGCTGGCTCGCCATCAGGCCGGCGCCGACGATGCCGACCTTGGTGACAGGGCGCGCCAGCGAGCGGTCGGGAGCGCCGGCCGGACGCTTGGCGCGCTTCTGCACCAGGTCGAAGGCGTACAGGTTGCTGCGCGTCTCGTCGCGCAGCAGCAGGTCTGCGAGGGCGTTGTCCTCGGCGGCGTAGGCCTCGGCGCGCGAGGCGGTCCGGGCCGCGGATACCAGATCGAGGGCGCGCAGGGGTGCTGGCGCAGCGCCACCAGTCTTGGCCTTGACGATGCCCATGGCCGCAGCGATGTCACCCTCCCATGCGGCCTCGTCGCGATCGATCTCGGGACGGACGACGATGGTCCTGCCGGTGATGACATCGGCTGCCCAGGACAGGGAGTCCTCCAGGAACATGGCGGGCTCGAACATCGCGTCAGCGATGCCCAGCTCAAAGGCTTGTGGGCCCTTGAGCATCCGGTTGGTGTTCAACGGGTTCTCGATGATGACCTTGAGTGCCGACGTGACGCCGATGAGGTTCGGCAACATGTAACAGCCGCCCCAACCGGGCACCAAACCGAGGAAGCACTCCGGCAACGCCAGGGCAGGCACGCCGGCGGAGATGCTCCGGTATGCCGCGCTGAGGGCGATCTCGACGCCGCCACCCATGGCCGCGCCGTTGATGAACGCGAAGGTCGGCACCGGGAGGGTTCGGAGCTGTTCGAAGGTTCTGTGCCCCAGCTGACCGATGGCCAGGGCCTGCTCGTGCGTGGTCACCTTGGGGACGCCCGTGAGGTCGGCGCCCACCGCGAAGATGAAGGGCTTGCCGGTCACCCCTACGCCGACGATCTCGCCGGCCTCGGCGCGAGCCCGAACTGCGTTGAGAACTTCTGAGAGACCGGCCAGGGAGGCCGGGCCAAAGGTGTTGGGCTTGGTGTGGTCGTAGCCGTTGTCCAACGTGATCAGCACGAAGGTCCCTGTGCGCCCAGGCAGCTCGACGTCACGCGCCAGGGCCTTGGTGATGACCTCGTTCGGGAACGCGGCGGTCAGGTCGATGCTCATCAGGCCACAGCCCCTGTCGTGGTGTCGATCCCCTGGATGGTGTCGAGCTCTTTGCCGTAGTCCGGGTGGTTCGGGTTCTCCCAGATCACGGCTCCGCCCATGCCGATGCCGATGCACAGGGCGGTGAGGCCGTAGCGCACGTCCGGGCTCTCCTCGAACTGGCGGGCGAGCTGGGTCATCAGGCGGATGCCGGAGCTGGCCAGTGGGTGGC
>DATCNE010000187.1:0-3819 GCA_036565395.1 Dermatophilaceae bacterium | reverse complement strand
CTCGACCTCGGACGCATCAGACTGCAGGGGCTGGCGCTGCTTCTTGCGGTAGGTGTTGATGTATGTGTTCGTCAGGATCCGGTAGAGCCAAGCCTTGAGATTGGTGCCGGGCTTGTACTGATGGAAGGCTGCGAACGCCTTCGCGAACGTCTCCTGGACGAGATCCTCGGCGTCAGCGGGGTTTCGCGTCGTGCGTAGTGCTGCGCTGTAGAGCTGGTCCAGGAACGGCATCGCCTCCGCCTCGAAACGCGTGACCCGCTCTGCATGCGACTCGGTGCTCACATCGACGATCGGCTCGACGGCCATCGGCTCGACGGTGGTCGGCTCGTTCTGGGCCTGAAGGGCGTTCTTCGCGCCTGCGGAGGGGTTCTGGTCAGCTTTCATCAGGGCCCAGCCTAATGCCGGGACAGCACCCACACTCGTGAACCCGCCCTGAATCTGGATGCCCGGAGTGACCGGAGAGCGCTGAGCAGTCAGCAACACGTCGCTCCTTGTCGGGGTTTTCGTGGGTGGGTCAGTGGGGTCAACAACGAGGATTGCGCGGGACATTCCCTGCCGACAAGTCCAGGGACCTTTGCCCCTGTGAAAGCCAAGCACCATCGGGTGGCATGGAACGGAGCGGGTGACAGCTCCGCGAGTGTCCGGGAGGCGATGTGGCACAGGCGATCACCGGTCTGGCCGCCGACAGCGTCAAGGCCGTCAACCCGTTGGAGTCCGTCGACCGCCTCCTGCGCGATCTGAGGACCCGTCGCGGAGGGCTCTCGGACCGGGAAGCAGCCAGGCGGTTGGTGGTCTTTGGGCCGAACGAGCTCGTTCGTCGCCATGGCCGGACGTGGCCACGTGAGCTGGTGGGACAGCTCATACACCCTCTGGCTCTGCTGCTGTGGCTGGCCGGGCTGCTCGCGGCGGTCAGCGGCACCACCCCGCTGGCGATCGCGATCGTCGTCGTGATCCTCATCAACGCACTCTTTGCCTTCATCCAGGAGCGGCACGCCGAACAGGCGGTGGAGGCGCTCTCGGCGTACCTGCCGATCACTGTGCGTGTCGTTCGGGAGGCGACCCCCAAGCTGGTGGAGGTTCGCGACCTCGTCCCAGGAGACGTGATCGTTGTCGAGGAGGGCGAACGCGTCTCGGCGGACGCACGGCTGCTGTCCGGGTCGGTGGAGATGGACCTGTCCACACTCACGGGCGAGTCGCTGCCGTTGTTGCGCAAAGCCGATCCGTTCGACACCAACGGTCCGATCCTGGAGGCGCGTGATCTGGTCTTCAGCGGCACGAGCTGCACCGGCGGCGAAGCCACCGCAGTGGTCTTCAACACCGGCATGCACACCGAGCTTGGACGGATTGCGGCACTGTCGCGACGTGTGGGCCACGAGGACAGCCCCTCGAGAAGCAGGTCAAGCATGTTGCCCGGCTGATCGCCGTCGTGGCGGTCGGGATGGGCGTCACGTTCATCCCGCTCGGAACGTTGATGGCGGGCCTGTCATTGGGCGACGCGGTGAACTTCGCCATCGGGCTTCTGGTGGCCAACGTCCCCGAGGGGCTTTTGCCCACGATCACACTGGCACTCGCGGTCGGGGTCCGGATCCTCGCCCGAAAGGGTGTCCTGGTGAAGCGGATCTCGGCGGTGGAGACACTCGGCTCCACCAGCGTGATCTGCACCGACAAGACCGGCACGTTGACCCTGAACCGGATGCGCGTGACCCAGGGCTGGACGTCCGAGGGGGTTCTCGATCTCAACGCTCCCCTCTCCCGCATCGAGCCGGGCTCGGCGGCGAACAGGATGGCCGGCGCGGTCGTCGCCTGCAACAACGCGGAGATCGACAACAGCGGAGAGACCGACCCGAACCACCCTGACCGAGAGCATGGCGACCCCACCGAGCTGGCCCTGCTGCACATGGCGAGGTCCCTTGGCGTCGACCCCGGCGCCGGGTCCGGGGAGCGGTTGGCCCAGTTCCACTTCGACCCCGCGCTACGACGGATGTCCACGGTCGACCGGGCCGCCGACCGGGCCGCCGACCGGGCCGCCGAGAGGTACGCCGACCGCACTGCCGACCGACACGCCGACCGTGTCCGTGTGCACACCAAAGGCGCCCCCGAGGAGCTGCTGCCGTTGTGCTCCCGAGTGGCCGGTCCGGACGGCGGAGAAGGTCCCTTGACCCACGAGGACCGTGCGGCGTTCGACCGGTTGATCGGCAGATGGGCCGAGGAAGGGCTACGTCTGCTCGCCGTGGCCGAGCGCGATATCGACGAGCGGGAGCTGCCGGACCTGACCCGCGAGCAGGCAGAACAAGACCTGACCCTGCTGGGCGTGATGGCGATGATCGACCCACCCCGGCCCGAGGTTGCCGGCGCGGTCGCCCGTTGCCACTCGGCCGGCATCCGGCTGATCGTGGTCACCGGGGACCACGGCCTGACCGCCCAAGGCATCGCCGAATCGGTGGGCATCGGCCATGCGGGCCTGCGGATCGTCACCGGCGCCGAGCTCGAGCAGCTGCCAGAAACCGACCTGGACAAGCTGCTGGCCACGGGTGAGGAGCTCATATTCGCGCGCAGCTCACCCGAGGACAAGCTGCGCATCGCCGACGCCCTGCAGGACCAGGGACATGTCGTTGCCATGACCGGCGATGGCGTCAATGACGCGCCGGCGCTGCGGCGAGCGGATATCGGCGTGGCCATGGGCAAGTCGGGCACCGACGTCGCCCGTGAAGCGGCCACGATGGTCCTCACCGATGACAACTTCGCTTCCATCGTGACCGCGGTCGAAGCGGGGCGACGTGTCTACGACAACGTCCGCAAGTTCATCGTCTACATCTTCGCGCACGCGACACCGGAGGTCGTCCCGTTTCTGGTCTACGCCCTCTCCGGCGGCCGGATTCCGTTGCCCTTGACGGTGATGCAGATCCTAGCGATCGACCTCGGGACCGAGACCCTGCCCGCCCTGGCGCTCGGACGAGAACCGGCCGAACCCGGACTGATGGAGCGCCCGCCGAGACAACGCACCCAGAACGTCATAGACGCCCCGATGCTGGCCCGTGCATGGGGACTGCTCGGTGGCGTCTCTGCCCTGCTGGTGATGATGGTCTTCCTGGTGACGCTCGATCATGGCGGATGGCACCTTGGCGACGACGTGAGCTCCGGTCCGCTGCACCAGCTATGGCAACAGGCCACGACGATGAGCTTTCTCGGCATCGTGGCCTGTCAGATCGGGACCGCCATGGCGTCACGCACGCAGCACGCGTCGCTCCGCCAAGTCGGAATCTTCACCAACCGGCTGCTGCTGTGGGGCATCGCGTATGAGGTCGTCTTCGCCGCCGCGCTGGTGACCGTGCCGCCGCTACAGGGCGTGTTCGGCACCGTCACACCTGACCTATGGCAGGTGCTGGTGATTCTGCCGTTCCCCCTTGTGGTCTGGGGAGCCGACGAGCTGTGGCGGTGGAACGCGAGACGACGCGTCGCGAGGGACCAGCAGTTCTGACAGGAACGCGCGGGCGATCTCGAGAACGTCCGTCGGGGTCCCGGTGAACGAGTGATTGCCCCGAACAGATATCACCTCTGCCGAGGATCCCAGCGCGGACCGAAGGTCCTCGGGACTGCCAAAGGGATCCTTCTCCCCCTGTATGACGGCCAGCCGGGTCCCGACGCCCGTCACCAGGTGCGCCTCCGCCGCCCGGGACCTGTCCGGCTTTCCCGGCGGATGCAGCGGGAACGCCAACGCCAGCACCGCATCGACGCCAACGGCTTGGGCCGTTCGACAGGCCACCCGCGCGCCGGAGCTGCGACCACCGACCACCAGCGGCCGCGGCAGCGCACCACGTC
>DATCNE010000186.1:0-2924 GCA_036565395.1 Dermatophilaceae bacterium | reverse complement strand
CTGTGCGACCTCGCGACGTTGGAGACGTTGCCCTCCGACGACTTCGTGTCGGGCATGGCCGAAGTCATCAAGTGTGGATTCGTCGCGGACCCGGCAATCCTGGACCTCGTCGAGGCAGACCCTGAAGGCGCCAAGCGGTGCGACGGACCGGCAGTGCGTGAGCTCATCGAGCGGTCGATCCTGGTCAAGGCGCACGTGGTGACCGAGGACCTCAAGGAGTCGTCGCTGCGGGAGATCCTCAACTACGGCCACACCTTCGCCCACGCGATCGAGCAGGTCGAGCGTTACACGTGGCGCCACGGCGCGGCAGTCAGTGTGGGCATGGTCTACGTGGCCGAGCTGGCGCGTCTCGCCGGCAGGCTCGATGACTCGGTGGTGGATCGGCACCGGTCGATCCTCGCCAGTCTTGGGCTGCCGACGAGCTACCGAGGTGACCGATGGCCGATGCTGCACGACGCGATGAAGCGTGACAAGAAGACGCGCGGCTCGCAGCTGCGCTTCGTCGTGCTCGACGATCTGGCCCGGCCGAGTCGCATCGAGGGTCCCGACGCGTCCCTGTTGCGCGCGGCCTATGCCGAGGTCAGCTCCGAACCGGGCGGCAGAACCAGCTCGCCCGGCTGATCTGCTGCCTAGACTCTCGGGCATGACGGCGTCGTTGGTGTATGTGCTCAATGGTCCGAACCTCAACCGGCTGGGCAGCCGCGAGCCCGAGATCTACGGCTCGCAAACCCTCGAGGATGTCGCCGCCCTGGTCTCGAGCGAGGCGGATCTGCTTGGTCTCACGATCGACTTCCGACAGACGAACGACGAGGCGGAGCTCATCGGCTGGATCCACGAGGCCGTTGACCGTGGTGCAGACGTCGTGCTCAACCCGGCTGCCTTCACGCACTACTCGTATGCCGTCCGCGACGCCTGCGCGTTGGTCACCGCCGGAGGGGCGAAGCTGATCGAGGTCCACCTGTCCAACCCAGCGACGCGCGAGGAGTTCCGGCATACATCGGTCGTAGCGGGCGTCGCCACCGGCACGATCGCCGGATTCGGTTCTGGCTCCTACCTGCTTGCACTTCGTGCCCTGACTGTCTGAGTCCCGGCACCGGCCAAGAAATTGCCTTTGGTCTATTGGTTTTGACCTTCGGTGGCCCCAAACTCGGAATAGAGCGTGTGATGCCTGAGGGAGGAAGCAGATGAAACATGCCCTCAGACCGGCTGTCGCGGTGTTGATGTTGGCGGTTGTGTGCGCGCTGGTTGCCGTGGTCGTCCTGGGAGTGGCAGTGGCCTTGGTTGTGGCCGTGAACGCCGGTGGTGCGTGGTCAGTCCTCGCGGGCATCTCCGTGGCGGTACTTCTCGCGGCTCTGGGGGTGGCGTTGTTCGGGAGACGCCGCCGCCGCAAGACGGGTGAGGCTGCGGGCGTGCGCATCACCACAGAGGAACAGCCCCTGTTCTGGGTGGAGATCTACCGCGTCGCTGAGGGCCTGGAGATTGACCCGCCTGATGAGCTGATGCTGTTCCCCGACGCGGAGGTGTCGGTCTCTCAGGCCAGGACCTGGATGGGTTTGCGCCCAGCAGTCCGTCGGCTGCATCTGGGACTACCTCTCCTGGCCGGACTGACCGAGCGGGAGCTTCGGGCGGTGATTGCCTTTGAGTCCTGTCGGCGTTGGGGGCCTTTCTCGCTCGCTCGGGTCGTCTACCGTGGACGCGAGATCCTCGGACGGGTCGCCGACCGGGTTGGTGAGAAGTCGATCGTCGGCAGGATCGTCGGGCGGTTCGGCCGCGCGTACCTTGCCGTCTCGTCCCCCATCACCCGCGATCACGAGCTCGAGGCGGACAGGCTCAGCGCAGACATATCCGGTAACAACGCAACGGCAGCCGCGCTGCGTGAGTATGCCGTACTGAGCAAGGCGTGGGCTGCCTTTGTGGACGGGTATGCCGGGCCGGCTGCCGCGGTCGGTCGTCGTCCTGAAGATCTCTTCGCTGGTTTCGCGTCCTTCCTCCAGGATCCGGGTCGGCGGGCGCAGCTCGCGGAGTCCGCCGATGAGACGGGGTTGCAGCAGCCGTCGGCGTACGCCAGCCAGGTGTCGTTGGAGGACCGCCTGGCTGCCATCGAGTCGCTGCCGGAAGACGACATCCATGACAGATCGGGGCCGGCGCTGGGCTTGATGCGTAACCCCGACAAGCTGATCCGGCAGGTCGAGGAATGCATGTTCCGCGAGTCGGACTCTGTCGCTGCCACGTGGGAAGACATCCTGCCTGAGGCCGGTGGCGCCGCGGCACGCAAGGACGCCATGCATCTCCGGCGGCTGGGTCAGGAGGGCGGGCTGGGGCCGACACTGTCGGTTGCGGCCCTCCTGGAGCTCCTGAGTCTCGGGTTGGTTGGCGAGATGGTGCGTCCCATGTTCCCCGCCGGCGCCTCGGAACAGGCCGAACGGAAGCTTGCGGGTCGGCTCGTGACCGGTTTCCTCGCCACCGCGGCGATCGAGTCGGGCACCGCGAGCTACCGGTTCAGCTGGGCTACGCCGCGGCGGCTGGTCGATGAACATGGCGCGCCCGACGACCTGCCGTGGCTCGTCGACGCCGCGCTGGCCGACGTGGAACAGGTCCCGGCGCTCGAGCTGTGGCTGCAGGCGCACCGCGTGAGCCACGAGCTCGAGGTTGGAACGGACAGTGGGCAGGCCGTCCGGCAGAGCCAGCCGGGCGTGCCGGAAGAGGCGGCCGACGAGGATCACCACGAGGCTGCGAGCGAGGCTGCCGGCCCGTCGATGGTCCCAGGCAACAGGACCGCCTCGGTCCAGTAGACCGCTGCGTGGCGGCAGCTGACTCCGGGAGTTCGGGTCGAAGCCGCCGCTGCGGCTAGAATGGGTGGCGATCCCTTGAATACCTCCCACGGGCAGAACCACGGTCCAGGCGCGCCAGCGCGCCCAAGCCGG
>DATCNE010000185.1:0-31855 GCA_036565395.1 Dermatophilaceae bacterium | reverse complement strand
CCGCAATGTTGTTGACCGCGTCCGCGGTGATCCTTTTCGGTCCGGTCGGGCAACCTGGACCCTGGCGTTGGGCCGGCTTCACCGCAGCGGTGCTGGTGGCCGGTGCGGCCGCCCGCATCGCCTACGCCGACCCGTCCTCACGGAGGTTCTTCCAAGCGATAATCCTGATCGCAGCGCTCGACCTGGTCTCTTTCGCGTTCTCGGGCATCCGCCTCTGAATCGGGCCCCGGAACAGCGCCTCGCCGAAAGTCATCGGCAGCAGCGGCCAGGACTGCGCTGATAAGGCCTCTGAGACTCACGGGGTCGTTGGCCGCGGTTGAAAACAGACGCACACTCGCCCCTGGTGTCATTCCGGAACGTCCGCCATTCGGCCATCTCTGGTCACTCTCTTGCGGTTTGACCAAGGGTCCCGATTGCGACCACTTGTGCGTCGTCCTGCCCTGCCCGCGTGGTCGCCTCCTCAGGCGCCCTCACGGCGTATTCCGGTGGGCTGGCCGCCAAGGAGTACTTCCTCGCGCTGGAGTCCCGCCCCTGACGGGGCCACCGACCGATGCCACCACATCGACCTCTGACAGGATCACCTGGATGAGCGACGACGAGAAGTTTGCGGCCCGGCCGGGGATGACCGATGAGGTGCTGTATGCCCGGGACGGTCGCCTCGGGCAGATCCTGCTGAACCGACCTAAGGTCATCAACGCCCTGACCGGCCCGATGGTGACCTCGGTGCTGGCGCAACTCCAGGACTGGGCGCAGGACGACGCCGTGCTCGCGGTCTCGATCCAGGGCGCCGGCGAACGCGGCCTGTGCGCAGGTAACGACGTCCGGGCCCTACGCGAGGGCCTCATGCAAGGGCACGGGTCAGCGGGCGCGGTGCAGTTCTGGGCCCACGAGAGCCACTTGAACGCGGCCATCGCCGGCTTCCCCAAACCCTTCGTGGCATTCATGGACGGCATCGTCATGGGCGGCGGAGTCGGCATCTCGGCCCACGGAAGCCTGCGACTGGTCACCGAGCGTTCGCGGGTCGCCATGCCCGAGACCGCCATCGGCTTCTTCCCCGACGTCGGATCGCTTTTCCTGCTGTCCCGCGCGCCGGGCGAGATCGGGACGCACCTGGCCATGACCGGGCTCTCGGTCGGAGGCGCGGACGCCGTCACCTGTGGGCTGGCCGATGCCCTGATCGCCAGCCAGGACATCCCCGGGCTGATCGCCCGGCTGGCTGCCGGTGAGGCGCTGGACGCTGGCGTCGGCAGCACCTCGGCTGTGGGCGACCTTCCGGCAGAACGAAACTGGATCGACTCCTGTTACGCCGGGAACGATCCCGTCACCATTGCGCGGGCCCTTCGGGGGCATTCGGCGCCCGGCGCCCAACACAGCGCCGACGTCCTCCGGACCCGATCGCCGATGGCGGTCGCTGTTGCCCTCGAAGCCATCCGCCGAGCCAGTAACATGGACACGCTGGGCCAGGTTCTCGAGCAGGACCTGATGCTCGGCCTCGCGCTCGCAGGCTTTCCAGACTTCGTCGAGGGTGTGCGCGCCCTGCTCGTGAACCGCGACAACGCTCCGCGCTGGCGCCACGCGTCGTTGGAGGACGTCGACCCGGCGGAGGTGGCCGAACTGTTCACCGACGGTCGCCGTACGGCTGTGGCAACCGCCGGTGGGGGTCAACGGCGGCCGAGGCTGGCGGAGAAAGCCGCAGCGCCACCGCATGGCGAGGACGTCGAGTAGACCGAAGACGAATCGCCCCGGCCGCCGAAACGGCCGCTGCCCTGCTACGAGGAGCGTTTGGGACCCGAGGAACGCCAAGCGGCGACGATCTGGCTGGTCGCCGCCCTGCATCGAGCTCTGCTCCGTCTGTGTCAGATACCGATCGGCTACCGGGGCACTTGCTCCGCCAGTCTTTCTGCGTCGTCGTGGTCCAGGACGTGTGGCTGGTGCTGTCGCACCTTCTCGGGGAACTCTGGGCAGGCCGTGGCGTCCCGGGTTGGTCAGCACTGGGGTTTGGCTGAGCGTCGTCGTCATGGTGGCCGTCGCCGGGGTGCTGGACGTCTCGTTCAAGCGCCGGAACTGGCTGTCGCGGCTACTCGATGTCGCTGAGCAGGAAGTCGATTCCGCCGGGCGCTGAGGTCACCGCGTCGTTGGCCAGCGCCTGGCCCTCGGGACTGCTGAGCGCAGCGACCGCAGTGTCATAGTCGGCGAAGTACAGGTGGACAGTTTGACAGTCATGACACCAACCCACTCAACCCGGCATGCGGATGGACATGGTCGGTAGCGTTGAATCCATGACCGGCTCCGTGGACCCTGACCGCACCGAATGGGACGTCATCGTGATCGGCGGCGGCCCGCCCGGGGAGAACGTCGCCGCGTATGCCAGCGACGGCAGCGGCCTGTCCGCGGTGATCGTCGAGCAGGAGCTGGTCGGCGGCGAGTGCTCCTACTGGGCCTGCATGCCGAGTAAGGCGCTGCTGCGGCCCGTCGAGGTGCTCAACACGGCACGCAAGCTGCCTGGCGCGCAGCAGGCACTCGACGGACGGACGGTGGATGTGGCCGCCGTGCTGGCACGCCGAGATGCGTTCACCTCGCACCACGACGACAGCTCGCAGGTGCAGTGGGCGAACGGCGCCGGCATCGACATTGTGCGCGGACGCGGACGGCTGACCGGTGACAGAACCGTCGAGGTGACGCTGCCCGCAGGCGAGACCCGCACGCTGACGGCCCGGCACGCCGTCGTGCTGGCGACCGGCACGCGCGCGTCAGTGCCGCCGATCGACGGGCTGCGCGAGGCGCTGCCATGGACGTCGCGCGATGTCACCAACCTGCACGAGGTGCCGCGCCGCGTGGTCGTGATCGGCGGCGGGGTGGTCGCGTGCGAGTCCGTCACGTGGCTGCACGGGCTGGGCTCGGAGCAGCTCACCGTCGTCGAGGAATCGCAGCGGCTTCTCGGGCGCACCGAGCCGTTCGCCGGCGAGCTGGTCGCCGAGCAGTTCGGCAAGGCCGGAATCGACGTCCGGCTCGGTGCGCGGGCGACGTCGGTGCGGCGTGAGGGGCCGCGCGACACCGGCGAGGGGCACGTGCACGGCGGCGAGGTGACGTTGACGCTCGAGGACGGCACGTCGGTCACGGCCGATGAGATCGTGGTGGCCGCGGGGCGGACGCCTAACAGTGACGACCTTGGCCTGGACACCGTTGGCGTGGCCGCCAACGAGCACGGCTACCTCGACGTCGACGACCACCTGACCGTCACGGGCAGCCAGTGGCTCTACGCCGTCGGCGACCTGTGCGGGCGCGCGCTGCTGACCCACATGGGCAAGTACCAGGCGCGCATCGCTGGCGACGTGATCGCCGGCCTTGCCGCCGGTCGCCCGCTCGACGACACGCGGTTCACCGACCGCGCCGATCACGGCGTCGTCCCGCAGGTGATCTTCACCGACCCGGAGGTCGGGTCGGTAGGGCAGACGGCCGCCGAGGCGCGTGCGGCGGGGATCGACGTCGAGACGGTGGAGTACGACATCGGCTCGGTAGCGGGCGCGGCGCTGCTGCGCGATGACTACGTCGGCCGAGCGAACCTGGTCATCGACCGCGCGTCGGACACCCTCGTCGGCGCAACGTTCGTCGGGTCCGGCATCGCCGAGCTGGTGCACTCGGCCACGGTCGCGGTCATCGGACAGGTCCCCGTGTCGACACTGTGGCACGCGGTGCCGAGCTATCCGACAGTCAGCGAGATCTGGCTGCGGCTGCTGGAGACACTACGCGCCCAACGAACCAGCAGCTGACGTAGCTCGCCGGTGCGCAGGTCAGCCGGCGATCGTGATATCTGCGCGTCCGCGGAGCAACGCGAGACCGTGATCCAGCATCGCCAGCAGCGCGCCGAGGCCCGGCGTGCAAAGGTCCGGATCTTATTCCGGAGTCTGCACCCGGGCCAGGTCGCGCTACGCCTCGGCCGCCCTCTCACCGCAACCGCCACCACGGCCGTCAGAGCCGCGATCCGCGCAATTTGGAGTGCCCTGACTCTGCTCGCCGATTGAAACGGTGACTGCTGACACCGTGCCGCAGACGGAACGCTGACTGACGCTCAAAGCTCGTCGACTTGGATGTCCTGGTCCGGCGGCTCAGCTTAGGCGTGCTGGTCTGCGGCCGAGTCTGGTTGAACAGACCAGTCGGCGGGTTCGTCATCGGTGTCGGTGTCGGCGATCGCCTTGGTCTGGTGCACCTTGCCCGGCTTGTGGTGTTGCGGCGCGTAGACGGTGTAGACCTGCATCGGCTCGTCGCCGATGTTGGTGACGTTGTGCCAGCTGCCGGCCGGAACGATGACGCACCAGCCGTCGGTTACCTCTTGGTCGAAGGTCAATTCGTCCTTGGCTGGTCCCATCTGGGCTCGACCGCGGCCGCGGTCGAGCCGAATGAACTGGTCGGTGTCAGGGTGCTTCTCTAGTCCGATGTCGCCGTTGACCGGAATCGACATGAGGGTGACCTGCAGGTGGTTGCCGCTCCAGGCCACGGTGCGGTAGTTCGGGTTCTCGAGCGTCTCGGTCTCCAGGTTGAACGCCTGGGGACGGGGACCGATGTCTGCGATGCTCATGGTTTGACCCTAGCCTTGCCCGGAGCGGATCGGGACCCGGATCCGCCGGGGTGGCGGATCCGAGCGGGGCGGCCTCAGGAGACCAAGCAGACGGGAAGTTCGTGTGGCACATTCGTGGCACACAAGGGTGAGAAACACTGGTCAGCAGGGTCAGCCAGTGTCAAGCAACCAAGCACAAAACGGCGGATCGCGAGCGTTCCGTGCGGGTTTCGATCGCTCTCATAATCCGTCGGGCGTCGGTTCAAGCCCGACCTGCCCCACTCACCAATTCTGTTGTGGCAGAACGGTTTTGAGACCGTCGGGCCACCCAGAACCGTCCCTGAGCACGCGTCCTGACGGCGCGTTTGTGCCACATCGTGAGTGCGGGGTGTGGAATCCGCCGGTCGTGAGTTTGACCGAGACTGCCTCAATCCCGTTCGCGCAGGTCAAGCGCCTGACACACCGGCCTCATCCCGCCCGGAACCGTCCACGGGCAGGGACCTTGTGGCACATTCGTGGCACAGCCCGAGTGGAATCCGGCCGGGGGCACAACGACCGCGGTGAGAGCCGACGGTCCTGAGGATCCCTCAACGGACCAGAACGCAGACCGATCGCGGGGCTATGAGCGGACAAACACAAACAGCGCCTTCTACCCCTTTCGCGGCGGAAAGACGCGGCTCGCTGCCGCCACTGCGAGGAGCGAATCGCGGTATCAGCGCACGCCTCCGGTCACGTTGGCGCCTCGGCTTGCTTTGCACAACCACTGCTTGGAGTCGGCTAAGAACATCCTCGTGCAGGCCGAGAAGGATCTAGCCGGTCTGCGGGAGGCGCTCGGCCTGTATGCAACTCGACCGGGGGCCGGCGGCTGCTGCCTTTGGCTCGGTCAACTCGGCGGAGCGGGGTCCGCCAACGCGTCGCTCTCGTCGCTGGTTTCGGGCGGGAGGTTAAGCCTGACGACCACGTCTGCCAGCGCCTGGTCGCGCGCCAGCGCCATGCGGGGCGAACGGTGTACCCCACCTGCTCCATAGGTGTGGATGAGGTGCTCGGCAATGCGCTCCCACATCGCGCAGAGTGCGCAAAACTGGCGACATCTCGGCGATGGTCACGAGGGCCAGGGAACACACCGCGCCGCGCAATGGCGCTCAGTCAGGGAAGCCGGATGGCTCGGTCGGCCGTTTGTTTGCGCCACTCGCGCCACGTCAACCAGACGATAAGTGCGTCGAAGATGGTCAGAGCGCTGAGCCCGAATGTGAGCGACAGCACGAGGCGGTACAGCTGGTAGACGATGAAGAGCAGCAAGAAGGCAATCATCCAGGGGTAGGCCCAAATCTGGTTGCGCAGCAGGGCGACGACAAGCACGATCTTGACGATGCCGTGGACCAGGAGGTAGAAGGCGGCGAAGGTGACTGCCGTGCCGGTCAGGCCGTGGGCATAGCCCAGCAGGTGGCTGGCGATGAAGTCGTCGGGGTCTTCGGACAGTTCATGCTGGGTCAGTCTGGACACAACAGCGTTGATCGTCGCCGGGGTGACGGCGAGGAGGAGCAGGCCGCCGATGGCTTCCAGGACGCCGTCGAGCCCCTTGAGGATGATCCCGATCTCGAAGATCCGATCGAGGGAGTCTCGGGCCTTGAACCGGCTCACAACGGGCGATCCGTGGGAGTCCATCGGCTGGTTGGGCCCCAAGGCAAGGGTATTCGGATCGGGGCCGCCAAGGTCAGACCTGTCACGTCGATGACCGCTCAAGGTCACCAGAGGGAGCATCCACAGCGCCAAGATAGCCGAGCCGGACTCGTCCCGTGCCTCGCGATGGCCGAACGAGGCACGCTCGGACATGGCCCGCTTCGAGACTGGCGTGCCCTTGGTTGACATCGCTCTGATCGTTGTGCCCTTCAAGTCCAGCGCGCCTGGTTCGAGTCACTCCGGCCATACGGGAGAGGCGGCTGGCTGAGGGTTCAGTGGGCGGGTGTGAGGCTTTGGACCCAAACGGAGCAGGAGCCGGTGGTGAACGGTGTGCGCAGCGGCACGGTCTGCTCTGGTGGGTAGACCAGGATCTGGCTGGACGGTCTCGGCGTATCGCAGCCGGTCTGTGTGGCGGTGCTCACTCGGAGTGTGAACTGGGCTCGCTGGCCTGGAGCGAGCCGCACCGATGGACCTTCGGAGCCGTCTCGGGTGGCTGGTTGGCCGACGATACCGCCAGCGTCGTTGAGCAAAGACACGCCAGGGAAGCCGCGTACGACGCAGGGCGTGTCCGCCGTGTTGGTGAAGAAGAAGGTCGTGTAGATACTGCCGGCAGCAGCGCCGCTAGGCCCTGAGCTCAGGCTCAGCTGGCTACTCAGGCAGGTGGCCACAGACTCTGGCGTGTTGCTTGCCGTGGATGAGGGTGAGCGGGTGGGTGTCGAGGTCGGAGGGCTCAACGAGGGTGAGGCTGGCGCGGGCGAGTTGTTGACGTGGCCGATGACGACCACCGGCACCGCCACAGCCGCGAGCACAGCAGCGGCAGCCATCACAGGAACACCCCACCGCTGCCAGCGATGTCCCCTCGGCGCGTGCTCGTCTTGGGCGAGTTCGGCGATCTCGCTTGCGGTCATGTTTCTCTGTGGCTGCGGGGTCCCGGCGTGCAGCAGATCAGTGAGGTGACGCTCGAAGTCATTCATGCCCAACCTCCTCCAGCAGAGATTGAAGTCCAGGTACCAAACGCAGCTTGTCCAGGGCGCGTGATGTCTGGCTCTTCACCGTGCCAACCGAACAGTCGAGGACTCGAGCGGTCTGCGTCTCAGACAAGTCGTTGAAGTAGCGCAGCACGACAACCGCTCGTTGCTTGGCGGGCAATCCGGACAGCGCACTCCAAATGACGTGACGCAGCTCGGTCGCGGGCAGTTCATCAACCGCCGCACGCTCGGGCACTACAGCGACCGGACTCTCACGAGTCCAGCGGCGTCGCTGCCCGCTCAAAAACGTGTTCATCAAGACCCGTCGAACATAGAACTCGGGCGCGTCGGACCTGATCGCCTCCCAGTGCAGCCATGACTGCAACAGGGCGGTCTGGACCAGATCTTCGGCAGAAGCCCAGTTGCCCGTCAGCAGCCACGCCGATCGAAGAAGCATCCGAGAGTTTCGGTCGACGAACTCCTCAATACTCACCAACCGAGCCACCTCCTGACCTATCCACCTTTAAAGACAACCGGGACCCACACAAAGGTTGCATCGCACCGCGTCACTTGGGCAGTGCGCTGTACTCCGCCGCGGACAGCAAGTCCTCCACGCCGACTCCTCGTTGTTGCACCACTCTCGGGTACGCAAGGCAATCATCGCTAGGCGATCCGCCGATCCCTCACCGGGCTAGGAACGCGCACCCATCGCAGATCCGGTCGTCCGCATCGCCGAAACGCGGCGAAAAGACGCGCCTGGCCGGCCCTCGCTTGAACGAGCCCAGCATGAGCGCGTTTGCCGCGGTCGCCGCGCGGCGGCCGCTGGATGGTTGGAGCGTGGATCAGCTCTGGTCGTCGTTGGCGACGGTCTCGATCCAGTCCACCACCTCGTCGGTGAGCTGTGTCTCCCCCTCCACGGAGGGGCCAGTCCACCACTGAGCGTTCTGTTCGCCTCCCGTGACGCTGAGGATTTCGGCGATGAGATCGTCGGGGAGAGGCTCCCCGTTGTGCTCCATCAGCCATGACTGGCTGGAGGTGCTGAGGTGCGGCCAAATCTGGGGGAAGTCCATGACGCCATGATTCCCCATACTTTGCCGGTCCCACAGAGCTGGCGGTCCTCGGTAGATCCGGCAAACAATGCCTGAGGGCCTCGCCCGCCTCGCGGCTACGCACTCAGCGCGGCAGACATCTGGGCGTTGCGCGAGGGTGGCGCGGACTCGCTGGGTTCAGCGTTGCCTAGTGTTCGGCCTTGATCACGAAGTAGGAGCCGCGGATCGTGCCGGCCAACTTCGACTTCTGTCTCGCGAACTTGAAGCGCGACGCGAGCTCCTCGGGGACCTCCATGCCCTCGGACAGTTTGAACCCGACCGCACGCTTCTTCCCGTCCTCGAGGCCGTACATCACGTTGATGGACAGGCCCGACTCGTAGAACACGTAGGCCATGCGGATCCCGTCGACCACGAAGGACGTCGCCTCGAGAGGGCGGGCAGAGATCACGATGTCGCGCTCGTCCTTGAGGATTCCGTGCACCCAGGCGATCGTCTCTATCGCCTCGCTCGCCGGGTCGACACTGAAGACGTGGTCGTACTTGTTCTTGAAGTAGCGCGCCTCGTTGGCTCTGAGCCCGGCGAGAGCCTCCGCCACGGGCGAGGACTGCAGCCCGATGGTGGACACATCTTTGAAGTCGACGATCTGCGGCACGTGAACCCTCCAATCGCGAACCTGACACGCAGAGACTATCCGCCGACCCCGGGACCTGGTGTTGGCGTGGTGCCACAGGCTCCCGCGCGAACGCAGGTTCTCGGCAAGAGCCCGGAGGGCGGCCGGTGCGGTAATGGGGCTGATACCGTGGCCGGATCCGTGCCATCGTGGGGGAACCTGGAAGGCTTACCGGGACCTGCCGCCTCGGCGAGAGGCGACGCGATGGCGGCATCTGCCAGGCGGACCGAGAGGATGAATGGTGATGCGGAGGTCTGCGGCGGTGATCACCAGCGCCGCCTGGTTCGTGGTCACCTGCGGGGTCGGCGCCGTCCTGGTTCCGTGGTGGCTGACTGGTTGGCGGTTGCGGCACCCGCTGCCGTACTGGTCCGTGGCCGAGGCGGTGGGCATCGTGCTGATCTTCGCGGGTCTGATCGCGGCGGTGGACGTCTTCGTTCAGTTTGTGCGGGCAGGCGGGACACCGATGCCGGGCGCGATGACTGGGCGCCTGGTGGTGACCGGCTTCAACAGACACGTGCGCAACCCGATCTACCTGGCGGCGATGACCATCTTCGTCGGGGAGGCCCTGCTGTTCGGGCAGCTCAGCATGCTGCTCTACACGATCGCGGTGTGGGTCGGGGCTACCGCCTTCGTGCGCTGGTACGAAGAACCCGCGCTGGCCGCCCGATTCGGGGCGGACTACGAGGCCTACCGTCGCGCGGTGCCCGCCTGGCGTCCCCGGCTACGCCTCTGGACCCCCGGCGATCCGGACACTCGCAGCCCCGGGACCGGCGGGGCGATCTGAGCCGGCAACGGCCACGACGGTTCAGACGGGTACGGCGCTGATGTTTCGGCTTCTTAGCTCAGGTCGGTTCAACGGCGGGTCGAAGACGAAGGTTCGCCAGACGATCCACACCGGCCGAGCACACACCCCCAACGCGGCTACTTAGATCCGGTCGTCCGCATCGCCGAAACGCGGCGATGTGACGCGCCTTGGCCCCGCAACGGCCGGGCGTCTTGGACACCGTCGCGCGCACTGGGCTTCAGGGGAGGCCGGGCTCCGGGTGGTCGCTCGTGAACCGTTGAGCGGCGCCTTCCCCGATGAGCCCTTGCTCCACCAACCACCGGACGGCCCGCAGGCGGGCCCTGGCATCACGCATGGCCTGCCAGACCGAGATCAGCTCGGGATGGTGTTCGTGCAGCTGGGTCCTGAAGCGCCGGAACGCTCCCTTCCCCTGCAGCGACTCGCTCAGGCCTTGGCCGGCGGCTCGGTCGCTGATGCCCTTGGCGAAGTCGACCATGTCCTGGTACCACACGTGGGACGGGAGGGGGTCGATGACGATGAGGTCCAACTCCTCGATCTCGACAGGGTTCTCACCGTCGATGCCCGTGTCGCTGGTCCAGAAGACCACGCCAGGTTCCCGTTGATGATCCTTGCCACCGGATCTCGGCAGTTGCTCTCGTTCACTCCCGGCGGCATCCGGTAGTTACGCATCCCTGATGAGCGGGCCGAGACTCACTCCGATTTCGGACCTTGATGGAGCGCCTTGTCGTACTTCTCCACGTGGCTGGAGGCGCTCCAACTCAGGAAGAGGAACACACCGGGGGATGTGATCAGCGAAATCGACCCGTCGAGCGACCAGCCGAGCCGGGCCCCCGTAATCAGGAGGTAGACGATGCGGCAGGTACCCAACGCGATCACCAGGATTGCGCCGACGGTGACCTGCGTGCGGTGACGGGCCATCCATCGCTCGCTGGCGCTCGGTTCGGGATCCCAAGGACTCATTGTCGAAGGGTAGGACACTGGTTCCGTCGTGCCACTGCGGCCTGCTTCAGGCAGATCGGCACAACCGAATCGCGGCTATGAGCGCCCGCTGTGCGATAGTCGGCCATCGTCGCCTACAGTCTGGCCGTGCGTCGTAGAACAATCGGCAGGAGCCCATGGCGATGGGTCATCGCTGCCGTAGGCCTGATGTTCGTGAGCCTGGAACTGCCATCGTTATTCGAACCGCTGCCGGACTTCGCCCAGCACGACGCCTTCGAACTGGTCATGTTCTACGCCGTACCTGCAGTGATACTCACCTTCGGTGCGGGCCTCGCCCTTGTTGCCCTTCGCAGCGGCGTTTTCGTGGACGACCGGGGACTGCTTGTGAAGCCCTACGCGGGTGCGCGGAGCCAGCGGATTCCCCTGGACACGATTCGGGCAGTCACGGTGACTCGCAAGCAGGGGGCGGTGTTCGCGTGGGTGTCCCCAGCCGTGGTGCCGATGAGCGGGGATACGGTCGTCCTGGGGCTGGCCCACTACGACACGTCATGGGGACGCAGGCGTGCCTTGCATCAGGCCGAATTGGTCTCTCGAAAACTCGAACGTCCCTTTGAAGAGACCAAGGGCGACTTTGGCTCCGTGGACGCCTGACGCCGCGCTGCGCCCCGGGCGTCAGCCGTTTGTGGCGTGGGGAGGCAGGCGGCTTAGGGATCTGTGCCAGTCAGTGCCCAGCCGTTAACGAGCAGGGCGGAGACTGCGGCGGCGAAAGGGAGGATGGCAACGCCGCCGCCGCCGATCAGGAGGCCCATCACCACGCCCATCACCACGCCTACGAGGGCGAGCAAGAGGCCGCGGTGCCACCAGCGCTGCGATGGTGGCGGTGGGGTACCGGTGGGAAGGATGAAGGAGTCCGTGAGATCGGTCCGAACGTCAGATCTGTTGTCGAGAAGAACACGTTTCGGGGAGCGGTGTCTTAGCCTTCCGATCGGCACGAGGCGGGTGCCGTCCGGAAGTTCGATGACGACCCTCCGCCGTGACCGCAGATCGCCGTGCATGACCACGTTGACTGGGCTGTCGGTGGAGTCGATGGCCGGGTGCCACATGACCCGCTGCCACCGCGAGGACTTGTGGGGGGTTGCTGGGTTCGCAAGCGCGAACCACGAGCTGTTGCCGAGCGATACCGGCCCACTGTCTGCCAACTGTCCGGTGAGCGCCACAGCGACCATTGGCTGCCCGGGCCGAGTCCCTGCCCGGCTGAACAACAGGCCACGCAGTCCCCACATGAGAAGGAGCCCTGCGGCGATCAGGCCGGCAATGCCGATCGGGACGACAAGGTCATCCTCGGCACTGATTTCCTCGGGGTCACCAGGGAAGCCTTCTACCGCGGGATGTTCCGGGTCGTAGGCAACTTCGAAGGTACGACCTTTGGTGTACCGATCGGTGTTGTAGATGGTGAATTTCTGGAGGTGTTCACGGCCGGATCGGTCGGCCCAACGCACTCGGATGTCGCCGGAGTCGCCGAGGCCGTCCTCGACGATCGTGCCTGGCGCCACCGCGACAGCGCGGTGGCGGGCAACGCCGTACGCGTGAGCCTGCCAGCCCAGGAATGAGGCGATGACCGCAAAACCGGCCAACGCGGCCGCGACCCCCAGCAGAGCAACCCGCAGCGCGGGGCGCTGGCGGCTCATGCCATCGCCCGAGGGTCACCCAGGGCAAGTAGTGAACGCAGAGTTGACGGGTCGGCGCTGTCCAGGGCCTGTTCGATCAACACACGCACATCAACGTCCTCACCATCGGGGTTGATCAGGGCGCTGGTCATCCACCTGCTGGGACGGTGCCAACCGGCATCGAGCAGGCATCCGCTGACTGCCCGGCCCAGGCAGCCGACCACTACATCGCGACCGACAACTGCACGCAATGCCGGTGGCGCCGAACGGATGTCGGGGTCGATGGCTCTTGCCAGCTGCACCCAGCTGCCGTCAGCGATCGCCTCGAGGACCGCAGCCAGCGCCGCAGGAACCGAGTCACACCCAGTCGCCTCAACCAGCGCCGCGTTGGCCTCGCCGACAGGAACGTCGAAGCGCTCCGGCGCGCAGTCCAGGACCCGAACCGGTCGAAGCTCATCCGACCGATCCTCGGGGCCGACGAGCTCCTGAACACACCACCGGTCCACCGCCTCACCATCGCGCATGGGCACCGGCTCGCGTGAATCCCAGCCACCCTCAGGTCGCTCGGGTATGGCAGCCAAGCGGGTGGCCAGTGGCGGGTGGCTCGAGATCCCATAAGGGTCCAGCCCATCTGCGTCGTCGGCGGCCTGCGCCGCAGCAGCCACCAACCGTGCCGCATGCGCATCGCCCATCGCCACGTCCAAGGCCTCGTAGAGATCCTGCGGGTAGCTGCCGTCATCGGCCAACGCCGAAGCCCAACGCTCGCCGAGAATCTCGAATGCCGCCATGATCAACCCGGACTGCTCAAGGGCACCTCGCACGGCTGTGCTGCCGGCGACATCCGCGGAGGAAGCGTCGGCGGCCGTCTCGAACTCCCAGGACCGGCTTTGGGTGGCACGCAGCAGCTTGCCTGCGACCGCGGCCGGGATGTGGACTCCGTTGTCCATGCTCTCCACCAGCGACTCTCGGGCCGCGAGCAGTCGAGAGGTCCGACGGTCGGCAAGGTGCATCTCGTGCGCCAGCTCGTGCGCGACAACGGCCGCGAGCTGCGCGGCGGTCAACCCGCGAAGCAGCGGCCACCCAAGCACAAGCACGAAGACGGGCACCCCTGCGACCTTCGTTGCGATCAGCCCGGCATCCGGAACGGGGATCACCCGAACCAGCAACGGAACACGAAAACCCATCCGTTCGGCGACCGCCTGAACCAATCCGGCCAGCTCGGGCTCGTTGGCCGGACGTATCGCGCGCCCGGGAAGCTGGTGCCGGTTCACCGCCGCGCCAACCAGCCCGAACACTGTCCATGCGACCGGTGGAGCCAACAACCCCCAGTCACCGACGAATCCCGAGAATCCGATCAAAGCCAGGCCGAAGAGGAACGCGATCGGATGGGCAGACACGGTCATCGCCGCGATCAGCCCCAAGTCGCCGCCTGCCGAATGGCGCGCATCATCCGGCTTGACCGTGCCCATGGATCTCCCTGAAGTAGTTGCGGCAGACGCTAGCGCCCCGAGATTCGCACTCGGTCAGCCGCCTCGCCGGAAGCACGTCTTCGGGTCGCCATCCAGCCGGTGCGGTCGCACCCGCGACCAGCGACGTGAGCGGTGTGTGGGTGTCAGATGTCGCGAGCGTGGTTTGCGATGAAGAGGTCCGGAGGTGAGCGATCCTTCTTGCCTCCCACGCGGCGCCACTGGCGGTGGTAATGCCAGATGGCTCCAGCAGTCAGCGCGGCAGCCGCCCACGGAAACCAGAGGCCAGCTGTCGACCAGGTCGCGGTATGCACGATGTTGTTCTGGTCATCGCCTATTGGGCCGCCCGGCTGGTAACTGGCCCGAACCACGCCGTCAGGGCCCGGGACCCCGTCGAGGGTCACTCCATCCTTGACGATCGTCCCGTCGGTGCTCAGCCAGCGTCCAACACTCGTGCAGCTGCCGCGGGGCCCCGGGTCGCAAGCCGAGGAGATCGCCGTGAAGGTTCCCCAGTACACCGGCCTGTCTCGCTCGACCCATCCGATGATGCCCACGACGATGAAGCTCGCGAACACGCAGATCATCACTGCATAGAACAGCGCGTGCCCAAGGAGGCGCAGGCCATCCCATAGCCGGCGCCACTTCATCATGGGCCCCAGCATGACAGTCGCGCGAAGACACGGAGCAGCAGTGTTTGGTGCAGCTCATCGTGCTGATCAGAATCAGGCTGCTGGACATCAGCGCATGCCCAGACTCACCGCCGCCCCGTCGACGGGCGTCCGCACTCATCTCAGCACGACAGCGAACGCGCGACTCGCGGCATGTGTCAGCGCTCCTCGAAGATCGAGCCCGCTAGGTGAGCACGCTCCAGGGTCAGTACTTGGCTGAAGCGCGTCCCTGGCGCCCGTGCCGCCCAGGGGAGCCGCTTCGCCGTTTCGCGGATCTCATCAAGAACAACGGGGCGATCAGGACCCCAAGGCAGGCAACTGCGGCAAGGACCCAGAGTGCTGCTCTTCCTTCATGCCCTTGGCTCGCCTCATCCCCCGCCAGCCCAAGCGCACAGACGAGCCAGATGACGGCACCTAAGTGCAGTCGCCAGAAGTCTCGATACATGGAGCGCCGCCTCGGGGGTTTCGCGTCGGTCAGTGCCTGCGCCTTCGTCGCGTCCACATGAACACATCATGGCGGAACGTGCTGACGAGCCACCCGAGTGAGTCACCGCCCTGTCCGCGGCATTATGCGGACGTTCGGTGGCCACATCTCTGTGATCTTTCAGGGCGTAAGCGTGCCGCGCCGGGCACGGTGTCACTCACGAGGATGGCTGTCACGATCTGTTGTCTGTTTGCGCCACTCTCGCCAGGTCAACCAGACAATGAACACGTCGAAGGCGGTCAGGGCGCTCAGCCCGAAGGTGGGCTCCAGAACTATGCGGTACAGCTGGTATCCGATGAAGACCAGAAGGAACGCGATCATCCAGGGATAGGCCCAGACCTGGTTGCGCAGCAGCGCTGCCACCAGCACGATCTTGGTGAGGCCGTGCAGCAGGAGGTACCCGGCGGCGAAGGTAACCGCCGAGCCGGTCAGGCCGTGGGCATAGCGCAGCAGGTGGTTGGCGATGAAGTCGTTGGGGTCCTGGGACAGCTCGTGCTGGGTCAGCGCCACGGTCAGACGGTTGATCGTCGCCGGGGTGACCACGAGCAGGAGCAGTCCGCCAAGAGTTTCCAGGACGCCGTCGAGTCCTTTGAGGATGATCCCGATCTCGAAGATCCGGTCAAGGGGGTCTCCGGGCTTGAACCGGCTCACGATGGCCGACCCGCAGCCCGATTCGCTGGGGTCCGGCCACGGGAGCGTGGCTGAGACTCGCGGCGATGCCCCCGAAGATGGCCGGGCCAGGTGGGACCGCTCAGGATCTTGTTGATGAGGCCGGTCATGGGCGAGGCGGCACGTTGCCGGTATCGACGAAATCGTGGACAGACCTCTCGGGCTCGGCGAAGAACCCGTTGAGCGGGGGCTTTCGGCGCAGCCAGCTGGTCAATGCCGTCAACGGATGCCGCAGCAGGAGCCAGCCGAGCACAGCGACGCTCGCACCGAAGGTGAGTCCGCCCAGGACATCCCACGGGTAGTGGGCGCCGATGTACACCCGCGTGAACGCCATCAGCGCGGCTGCCAGGCAGGCGAGTATGCCGAGGCGCCGGTTGACCAGTAGTAGGCCGGCAGCGACGGCGCCGCCCATGACTGCGTGGTCGGAGGGGAAGGAGAAGTCGGTGGTGAAATCGGCCAGTCGCAGGATGTGCGGGTGAGTGACGTAAGGCCGGACCTCGGCGAACATGTGCCCCAGGGGCTGGTTGAGCCCGAGGGCGACCAGGGTGGCGACGCAGGCCCACCCGGCCGCCGCCAGGACTCTGGACGGGGCGTGGCGCGAGATCACCACTCCGGCCAGCAACAACACAGCGAAGAGGACCAAGCCGTACTTGGCGTAGGCCTGGGCCGGGGCGTGCAGCCATGTGGCGTGTCGGGCAAAGGAGTTGATCGCCAGGAGCAGTTGGTCATCCAGGCGGCGCAGGGAGTCCACGGTTGGGCCTTTCGGGTCAGCTCCTCGGTGAGGCATCATGGAGGTTCGACCAACTCGGTCGTACTACAGACTCGATAGTAGACGATCGGAGCCTTGGATGTCATCGTCGCCCCGCCCCCGCGGAGGTCTCGAGCGTGAGGTCGTGGCCGCACTGGCGGCAGCCGGACAACCGATGTCCGCCACACAAGTCCTGGCCGACCTTGGCGGCGAGCTGGCTTACACGACGGTCATGACGACCTTGGCCCGGTTGCACGCCAAGGCGGTGCTGACCCGACAGATGTCGGGGCGCGCTTATGTGTACGCCGTCTCCGGCGACCCGCGAAACGTCGAGGCGTCGCTGGCTGCTCACCGGATGCGGCGCGTGCTGGACTCGCGACAAGATCGGGCCGGAGTCTTGGCGCGGTTTGTGGCTGACCTTTCCCCGGAGGACGAACAGGTACTGGCCGACCTGTTGGCCGGACGCAGCGGGCACGGACACCAGCAATGATGATGCGCGATGCGATGCTGCTGCCACTGCTGGTCAGTGCAGCCCTGTGGCTCATCGGCAAACGGCTGGGACGCTGGCTGCCACCCGCGACAGCGGTACGGCTGCTGAGCGTGGCTGCCCTCGTCACCGCCCTGTCGACCGGGTTCGTCCTGAGCATCGCCGCATTCCTGGTGCTGGCCCGTGCCCCCTTTATTGCAGCGCTCGGCCGCTGGTCTCCCGCGATCGTGTCGTTGAACGAGCCGTTTCCCACCAGTGCCGGCCTCTTGGCCGGTGCCATGGTGCTCGTGTTCCTTTCTGCATCCCTGCGACGGTTCGCGCTGGCCGGCCGAGACCTTGCCACAGCCGCAGCCGCGTGCAGGCGGCTGGGCCCCGGCGCCGACGGCCTCGTCATCCTCAACAACGAGGAGCCCGACGCGTACTCACTGCCAGGGCTGACCGGACGCGTCGTGGTCTCGACCGCGATGTTAAGAGCGCTATCGGCCCAGGAGCGCAGAGTGCTGTTGGCACACGAAGTCGCGCACCTGAAGCACCACCACCACGTCTACATCCAGCTCGCCGAACTCGCAGCCGCAGCCAACCCCCTTCTGCGCCCGCTGGCAGTCGCCGTCCGCGAGAGCGCTGAACGATGGGCAGACGAGGGTGCCGCCGAGGCCGTAGGAGACAGAAGATTGGCCGCGCGGGCCCTGGCCCGAGCCGCACTGGCTCGAGCCATCGCGTCTCCGGGCAGACGCCTGGCACCCCTGGCCACACTGCCAGCGGTCGACTCCGGCGTCGCCCACCGGGCACTCGCCCTGCTCGCCCCACGACCACGCCGTCGCCGCTGGCTCGCGGTCGCAGTAGCCGCCTTGGTTCTGGCGCCGTTGGCGGCCTCAGCCATTACAGCCCGCGACACCGAGCACCGCTTCGAGCTCGCGCAGGCCGCCTACTCCGGACCCCGCTGACACACCGTTCTCAGTTGCGGAACGAATGAGCGAACCTCGGCCCTGGCGAACCTGACCGACACCCGTTCAAGGTGGTTCGACGCTATGTCAGCGACGAACTGGCGCGCGCGGATCGGACAGGCATAGCCGGTCTCGCACCCCTAATTTCGGGCGCAGACGTCCTCTTCTCGCATGAGCGAGCGTTTCGTCGGGTACGGCCGCCTGCGTCTTAGTGGGCGGAATGAGCGCACGCTCATCGCATGTGCGGTAGTTTCCGCCGTCCCGAAAGCGGAACCCTGACTGACACTCAAAGCACCTCGACTTGGACGCCGACGAATAGTTCCTCGCTGTACCGGTCAGGGATCCCCAAATCGGACGGTCCCTTGATGGTGGTGTTCGGTAACAGCCAACGGTCAGCGGAGCACGCGGCCGCTGCTGACAGGGCGCCTTGATGATCCCGCAGCCCGATCCGCCAGCGGCTAGCGAATCAAGCGGACGCTGATAGGAAGGTCAAGCTCGGCCCATGCTCGATCCGCAGTGAGTACCTCGGCAGGGACGCTCCGAACGGTGAGCGCCAGGCAGCAGCGGTCGCCCAATGACAATGCCCGGCCGCCGCGGAGAGAGCGCAGCGCGCCGGCAAGTTCGGCATCCGCCGCGCTGAGCGGTTCGACGGTGACGCCGGCGGCGCTGAGCAACTCGCGCACGCGGGCGACATCGATGTCAGCGTCGACAAGCTTGCCGACAACTTCGGCCAGATTCGCCGCGCCGAGAACAGCGCCGACGATCTCTCCGGCGACGATGTCACTTCCGGGTTCGTTGTGGATCAACGCGAGCACGGCAGAGGCGTCGAGAACGGTCATTCCGTGGCGGCAGCAAGTCGGCGCTCGGCGAGCAGCTCCTCGACGAACGAGCGCGACTTCGGCACGTCACTGGCCAGCGCGCGTAACTCGGCGACGGCGTCCTGTTGACGCTCCAATACGAGCCGTGGCCCAGCCAGGTGCAGGTGCAGTCGATCGCCGGGAGCCAATCCCAGCGCCGCACGGACCTCCGCTGGGATCACCAGACGACCTTGCTGACCCAAAACCAGTGTGGCATCCATGAGACCAGTGTGCCACGTATCGTTCAGTCGTGGCAGAACGCTGCATGGACGAACCGCGTCCCCGCACGTGACCTGGCACGCGTGCCCCGTTTAGCGATCCTCTACCGGCTGCGGTCTGAGATGAGACGGCTTAGGGCTTGCCGATGAACAACACGCTCATTTCGACGGCGGTGTGAGGGTGTAGTTCCATTCTGGGTGCCATTCGTGTCGGCGTAGGGCGCCGGTGTCGTTGAGTTCTGTCATCTGCGAGTCGGGGATCTTGACCCCGGTGGGGTAGGTGCTGGTGTCGAGTTCGGCGTGGACGTTCAGCCCGGTGCGGGTGGTGGTCGCCGCGATGGTCTGCACGATCACGTCGTGGCTGGTCAAGGGCCGTCCGCGCCAGTTCATGGAGATGTGGGAGAACAGCCGGTGCTCGATCTTGTTCCACTTGCTGGTGCCTGGTGGCAGATGGCACACGGTGATGGCCAGGCCCGTTTGAGCGGCCAAGGCCGCCAGTTCGGTCTTCCATAGCCGGGTGCGGTAGCCGTTGGAGCCGCCCCCGTCGGCAGTGATCAACAGCCTGGATGCGTTCGGATAGCAGTCCGAGCCGGCGCAGTTCCACCATCGACGGATCGTCTCGACGGCGAAGGCGGCGGTGTCGTGGTCGGTGCCCACGCTCACCCAGCCGGCGTCGGCGGCCAAGTCGTAGACGCCGTAGGGGTTGGCCTTGCCCAGTGCCGGGTCGATGAAGTCGTGCACCTTGACCTGCTCGGGATCCCCGCCCGGGCGCCACTCCGTTCCTGCGTTCTTGTACTGCCCGACGAGCTCCTTCTTCTTGGTATCCACGCTGATCACCGGGTCCCCGGCGGCGAGGTGCTCGCCGGCCTGGTCGTTGAGGTAGGAGAACTGGGCATCGCGGTCGGAATGCTGGCCACCTTCAAGGGTCTTGGCGTTGGCCTGCAGGCCGAAGCCCTGCTCACGTAGCAGCCGGGCCACCGTGTCCGCTCCGACCCGGTGACCGACCGCGGTCAACTCGGCGGCCAGCTTGCGCGTGGATAGCGTTGTCCAGCACAACGGCGAGCAAGGATCCCCGCGCCGGGTGGGCTCCACCAGCGCCAGCAGTGCGGCGATCAGTGCCGGATCGGTCGCGGCCAGCGCCTTGCGGCCCCCGCCCTCACGCCGGACACGCCGCAACGGCGCCTCGCCGGCCTCGAGTTCGGCCACTCCCTGCGAGACCCTCGAACGCGACGCCCCGCTCGCACTGGCCACCGCGGCGATACCACCATGACCCAGCGATCTAGCCTCACCGGCCATCACCAGCCGCTGCTGCCGCTCGTCCGACCAGGTGGAAGCGTCGATCCCGACGCGGGGGAGAAACTCGCGTAGCCGTAGCCGGCGCTGACCCTGAAACGTGGTCAGGCGTGCTCGGTATGCCGGAGAGTGCCGCTCCGCGATCTCGTCCCACTCTGAGACCAGGCCGGCGATGGCCCCGGCATCCGCCCAGCCCATGGCCATCAGCCACTGTTGGGCCCCTGCTGCAGCGGCGCCGTCATGGTCGACCAGCGTCTCGTCGACGTCGAACAGCACGAGGCGCACTGGGCTGGAGGTGGACACCGGCCGATGATTGCAGAACGACCAACCGTCGTCCGCAGGAGGATCCCCAACTGCGACCGAGGGCGCTGTCGGTCTGATAGGTGCACGTTCCTAGGGGGCTTCTATTGCAGCCGATGGTGTCGCGGACCTGGGCGTCGGCTCCTGTCTGAGGCAGAGACGCTTAGAAGGAGATCGGCAAGGCCCTACGCCGAGGCGTACTCCACTCGGCACCCGCCCGGATCTCCGCGATCGAGGGGTGATGAAGGTTCACAGCAAGGCGCCCAAAGCCTTCATCTGGACCGCCATGGCAGAATCCATCCTGACCAAGGTCCGCCGCGGTCGAGTCGCCCTCAGCGCGGTCGAGTCGCCCTCAGCCAAGCAGTCAGTCAATGACGAGACAGGGCACTAGACATGGTCTGCCTTCGGCGAAATCAGCCGCCCGGACTCTCCCGGACTGACGCGGGTGGCATTCGGGGGTATCGGGACTTTGGGGGGGAACAAGGCAAGGACCGAACCACCGAAGCCACCACCGACCATGCGTGCTCCGGCCGCACCTGCAGCCTTGAGTCTTGCGACGGTATTTTCCACCTCAGGCACAGAGACCTCGTACAAGTCGCGCAGGCTAGCGTGTGATTCGTCGAGCAGTCTGGCCAAGGCAGACAGGTCGCCTTCGCGGAGGGCTGTGACGGCGGCCTCGACCCGCAGGTTCTCCTCGATGACGTGTCGGACGCGCCGGCCGAGCGGGGTGGGCAGCGATGCCAGGTGGGCGGGTGTGGCGTCGCGGAGCGAGCCGAGGCCGAGAATGGTGACAGCCTGTCGGCACTCACTTCTGCGCTGGTTGTATCCCGAGGCTTCGTGGCTGTGTCTGAGACCGGAGTCGACGGTGACCAGCTGCCACCCGGCGAGGTGCAGGGGCACCGGTTCGATGTCCAGGGTGCGCAGATCCAGCCGAAGCGCGTGGTCCGGGCGTCCGTAAAGGGCGGCGAGCTGGTCCAGAAGCCCGGTCTGGGCGCCTACCCAGTTGTTCTCCACTCGGGAGCAGATCTTTGCAAGGTCGCGTCGGTCAGGCTCGGGTAGGCCACTGTGCGCGAGCATGGCCAAGGCGAGCGCGACCTCCAGGGCCGCTGATGAGGAGAGGCCCGACCCGCGAGGCAGCTCACCCCAGATGGTCAGGTCTGCAGCCCGGACCGGGTGGCCGGCCCGTTGCAGCTCGGCGATGATGCCATGCACGAAAGCGCGCCAGCCGTCGGCAGGGGGCGGGATTGAGAGAGCGAACGAGTCCTCTTCGCCGAGCTCCAATGCCCGAGCGTGCATGTCACCGTCTGCGGACTCGCGGGCCTCGACGGTGACGCCGAGCTTGATGGCGAAAGGCAGACAGAGGCCGTCGTTGTAATCGGTGTGCTCACCGATCAGATTCACCCTCCCGGGACCGAAGGCCCGCACCACGGGCGTTGTCGTGGTCACACTGCCTTCCGTAGCATCTCGGCCGCCTGCTCGGGGGTGATGTCGTTGATGAACACGTCCATCGCGGCTTCGCTGCCGGCGAGGTACTTCAGTTTGTTGGGCGCGCGTCGGATCGAGAAGATCTCCAGGAAGAGGTGTCCTTGCTGGCGGCCATGTCTGACCGGGGCCTGCTGCCAGCCGGCGATGTAGGGCATCTGGGTGCCGAAGATCCGGTCGAATCGTTGCAGGACGTCGAGGTAGAGGGCAGGGAACTCGGCGCGCTCGGCGTTGTCAAGCTCGGTCAGGTCGGCGACGTGACGGCGCGGATAGAGGTGGACCTCAAATGGCCAACGCGCGGCATGGGGCACGAAGGCCAGCCACCGCCGTGACTCTGCGACGACCCGCAGCCCTGCGTCCAGCTCCGCCGCGAGAGCATCGCAGTGCAGGCAGGTGCGGTGTCGTTCGGCGGCCCGGATCATCCGCATGGCCCGAGGTGGCACGAAGGGGTAGGCATAGATCTGTCCATGCGGATGTGCGAGCGTGACACCAATCTCTTCACCGCGGTTCTCGAACGCGAAGATGTGCTCGACGCCGGGGAGCTTGGACAGCTCGCGGG
Organism: Dermatophilaceae bacterium; assembly: GCA_036565395.1. Taxonomy (GTDB): domain Bacteria; phylum Actinomycetota; class Actinomycetes; order Actinomycetales; family Dermatophilaceae; genus UBA4719. Next base: position 9,347 of record DATCNE010000185.1, on the reverse strand, counting down.
TGCGATCGGTCCAGGCCTCCAGCACGGTCGCCACGCGCGCCGGGGTGAGTTGGGCAAATGAGCTGTCGTGGTCGGAAGTGAAGCAGACGACCTCACAGCGCCCGATACCCGGTCGCTCGACGAACGGGGTGTCGCTTTCTGGCTGGGGCATGATGTCCACGCCCGCGGGGATCGCGGTCAGAGAGGGAAAGCGGTTTTCGAAGACCACGACGTCATAGTCGTCGTCGGGAATCTCGGTCGGGTGCCCGAGCGTGGAGGGGCACAAGGGGCAATCGGCGAGCGAGGGCAGGTGGGTGCGCGCCTGGCGGTGACCGGCAATCACCACCCACTGGTCGACCAGGGGGTCATAGCGGATCTGCGACTCGGCCTGGGTGGGATCCAGGTCGCGGGTATCTGGGCGCGAGCGGTCTCGTCCGGGGGCTTCGTCGAAGTAGATCAGTTCGCGGCCGTCCGCCAGGAGGGTTGAGGTCTTCGTGGCGCGTCCAGCGTCGCTGGCACCATCGGTATCAAGGTCAGCAGGCTGAGTCATCGCGTACCCTCCGGGTCAAGGTCGCTGGTCATGGCTGTCTGTGGCCCCTGCTGAACGCAAGGGCCACAGCCAGGTGTGGGGGAATACTGTCTGGTGCCTGACTGATCAGCCGCCGAAGAGCGCGTTCACCGCCTTGTTCGCGGCGGTGAGCGAGGAGACGTCGGCCTGGCCGCCGATCACCGCGTCCATGGCAGGCTTCATGATCGCGTCGATGTCCGCCGCGTGTGCGGTGATCCAGGGCAGGACGGTGGTCTTGTCCTGGACGTGCACGGTGAAGGCAGTGACATCGGCTCCCTTGGCCGCGAAGGCCTTGGCGGCAAGATCTGTGGCCGCGGGCACCGCTGGGAAGACGACACCCTTGGCGCCCACGACGTTCTGGCAGGCTGGTGAGGCCAGGTACTTCACCCATTGCCAGGACGCGTCCTTGTTTTTGGTGCCGGCGTAGATGGAGTCGGCGAGACCGTTGAACACGCTGGCTCGCTTGCCTGTGGGTCCGACCGGGGTCGGCGCCACAGCCGGGACGAAGCTGGCGCTCTTGTTGGCGAAGGTGGACGCGGTGTTCCAGTCACCGTTGGTGACCATCGCGACCTTGCCGGCTGCCAGCTGGGTCAGCCCGTCGAGCCCGGTGGCGTTCTTCAGGGTCGGCATGTAGCCCTTGTCGATCAGGCCCTTCCACCACTTGATGGTTTCCTGGAACTTGGGGCTGTCGTAGTTGTAGTGAGTGCCCCACGGGTTCTTGTCCGTTGCCGTCCAGCCATCGCTGAGGGCGTACATGCTCCACTGGGTCTGACCGAAGCCGGAACCGGACCCGTCGAGCCACAGGCCGTAGGTCTTGACGTTGTTCTTGTCGAAGCCGGCTTCGTCACCCCGCTTGCCGTTCTTGTCAACGGTCAGGTGTGCGATGGCCTTCTCGTAGGTGCCACCGTCCGTCGGGTTCCAGGCCAGGGAGCCCAGCTGTGCTGGGGTGATCGCTGCAGCGTCGGTGTCCTTCTTGTTGTAGAAGATCCCGATGGTGTCCCAGTCCTTGGGCAGGCCGTAACGGTGTCCGTCGCTGCCGACCCACAGGTCGGCCAGACCGGGCTGGTAGATGCTGGTGTCTACGTTGTCCTTCTTGACCAGGTCGTCCAGGGGTAGGAGTTGATGCTTGGTGAAGAAGTCGGTGTATTTGGACAGGTGGTCGGTGAAGACGTCAGGCGCGGTGCCCGAGACCATGCCGGTGGTGAGACCGCTCCAGTAGTCATCCCAGCCCTTTTGGGTGATCTTGACCGTGATCTTGGGGTTCTTGGCGTGGAAGTCGTCGGCGCACTGCTGGTAGGCAGGGGCTTGGTTGGCATCCCACAGCCAGTAGCTGACCTCAGTGGACCCGCTTGCCGCGGCGGCGTTGTTCGAGCTGGCGCCTCCACAGGCAGTAAGTGCGAGGGGCACTGTGATCAGCGCTGCAAGCAGCGCTCCTTTATTTTTCATCTCGGTTTCCTTTTCTTGTTCAAGCACGCTCGGGGAGCCGGTTGCCCACCCGTCGGTGCGGACTACTTGATGCCGGAGAACCCGATCGAGTTGACGATCCTGCGGCCGAACGCGAGGAAGAGCACGATGATCGGCAAGGCCGCGACCAACGCTGCGGCCATCAGCCCAGCCCAGTCAGGGCTGCCCTGGGGTGTCTGGGATTTGAAGATGCCGAGGGCGACCGTGAGCACCCGGACGTTGTCGGTCTGTGCCACCAGCAACGGCCAGAAGTACTCGTTCCAGGCGTTGATGAAAGTCAGCAGTGCCAGGGTGGTGATGGGTGCCGAGCTGAGCGGGAGAATGATCTGGAAGAAGATCCGGATGTGGCCGGCTCCGTCGATGATCGCGGCCTCCTCCACCTCCCGGTTGATCCCGAGGAAGAACTGACGAAGGAAGAACACCGCGAACGGGGTCATGAAGAAGAACGGCAGCACGATCCCGGGGAAGGTGTTCAGCAGGCCGAGATTCTTCATGAGTACGAAGTTGGGCAGCATCGTGAAGATCGGCGGGACCATGAGAGCGGTGAGGAACAAGAAGAACACCGCGTTGCGTCCGGGCCAGCGCAGCCGTGAGAAGGCGTAAGCGGCCATCGCGCTGAAGAACACCTGCCCGACGGTGATCGCGGTGGAGACGATCAGGGAGTTCCGCAGGTACAGCCAGAACTGCAGCGACGCACCGGAACCACCCTCTGCCTGAGCCTGCGCGACCGAGGAGATACCGAGGACGCGTTTGAAGCCGCCCAACGTGAAATGAACAGGCAGCCAGGAGGTGGGGTCAGAGAACAAGGCGCGGTTGTTGGACAGCGCCGTGCGCAGCATCCAGTACAGCGGAAAGAGCGTAATCAGGATGAAGAACATCAACAGCGCCCAGGCTGCCAGTCGACCCCAGTGGATGTGCCGCGGTCGGCGGGCGAAGGCTGCGTCACCGGAGACGGGGTCAGCCATGGCTGCGTTCGTGGTCATCTAGCTTCTCCTTTCAGGCCAGGTCGGATTCGTCGGCGCGCATGAGCTTCATCTGCACCAGGGCAACGCCGGCGAGGATGAGGAACAGCACAACGGAGATGGCCGAGGCGTAGCCGAAGTTGTAGCGGTCGAACGCCTGGTCGTAGATGTAGTACTGCATGACCCGGGTGGCGTTGATGGGGCCGCCCTTGGTCGTGACGGCAACCGTGTCGAAGATCTGCCAGGAACCGATGATGGTGATCATCAGGACCAAGGTGAGGACGGGCCGCAAAAGGGGGAGGGTGATTCTCCAGAAGACCTTCCACTCGCCGGCGCCGTCTATGGCCGCCGCCTCGTAGATGGTGTCGGGGATGGTCTGCAGCCCGGCGAAGATCAGCAGCGCGGTATAGCCCATGAACTTCCACACATTGACCATCGCGATGGTCGGGATGGCCCAGTTGCTGTCGCCGAAGAACGCGACCGGATCGACCCCGATCCAGCCAAGCATCTGGTTGATTACCCCGAGGTTGACGTCGGCCATCCAGTACCAGAGCAAGGCGACGATGACGTTTGCGATGAGATACGGCAGCAGGATGGCGCCTCGGATCGCAGTGGACTTGGTGAGCCGGTGGATGAGAACGGCGAGGCCCACGGCGAGGACGGTCTGCGCGCCGATGTTGATGACGACGTATTCGAAGGTGACTTTCAGTGCGTTCCAGAACAGCGGGTCGTGCCACAGCTTCGTGAAGTTGTCGATTCCGATCCACTGCGGTGGTGAGAGCAGGTCGTAGCTGGTGAAGCTGAGGTAGATGCCGCGCAGGGTCGGGTACAGGAAGAAGACCAGGAAGCCGAGCAGCGCAGGTAGCAGGAACAGTCCTGCGACGCCTGTCTCGTGCCATCGGCTACGCAGCAACTTGTGCCTGATCTTCGTGGGCGCTGGTTTACCGCCAGTGTCGGGTACGAGTTCGGTTGTCATGTGCGCCATCTCGGTCAGCCAACCTCTCTGGTCAGTTTCGCCACGTGTAGCAGGAATAGGTGCTCTGGGAAGAGGTTTGGCGCCTGTATCCCGACGTGGGCGAGCGCGGCGCCGCTGAGGGTGAGGCCGCCCAAGGTCAGCCAGGCTGCCCCCACGTGGTTGACGCCGTCCGGGTCGTCGCCCGGTGCAAGCGGTTCGACGCGGTACAGCGCGTCGGGTTCCAGACCGGGCAACCGCACCCGTCCTGGTGGCGCGTTCACCGACGTCACGAGTGCCGCGATGGAGTACACGGCCTCGCTTCGGTTCTGGGCCACCACCCCATGTACCAGGAGCGCGGGGTCGGGATGCTCGACGCGGACGACCCGCCCGGTGTGCAGCAGCTGACGCAGCCGCTTGTAGAGCGCAACCCAGGCGCTCAGACGCTCACGATCCGATGGGGAGGCAGTGGCCAGGTCCATCTCGATGCCGAAGTGGCCGAACAACGCCGTGCCTGCGCGGAAGTCAAGGCCGTGCCGTCGGCCGGTCGTGTGTGATCGTTCGGGCCCGACGTGGCAGCCGATCAGCTCTGGCGGAAGCAGAAGCTCGGTCCACCGGTTGATCGACTGGCGTTCGAGCGCGTCATTACAGTCACTGCCCCAGACACGGTCGGTACGCGCCAGGATACCGAGGTCCACGCGACCGCCGCCTGAGGAACACGACTCGATCTCCAGGCCAGGGTGCCGCTCACGCAGCTGGTCGATGAGGTGGTAGACGGCTTCGGTCTGCCGGTGCACGATCGCTTCACCGTCGCCTTGATGCCCGCCGTCGATCAGATCGCGGTTTTGATCCCACTTGAGGTAGTCGACTTCGTACTCGGACACCAGCGTGTCCAGCCGTTCGAGTATGTAGGCGAACGCGTCAGGGTGGGTGAGGTCGAGCACCTGCTGGTGGCGCCACAGGATCGGTTGCCGGTCTCCGGTCGCCATGACCCAGTCCGGGTGCGCGCGGGCAAGGTCCGAGTCCGGGTTCACCATCTCCGGCTCGACCCACAGCCCGAACTGCATGCCCAAGGCCCGCACGTGGGTGGTCAGGGGGCCCAGCCCGTCCGGCCACACGTCTGCGTCGACGTACCAGTCACCCAGCCCCGTGTGGTCGTCACGCCTGTTCTTGAACCAGCCGTCGTCGAGAACGAAACGCTCGACGCCCACCTCGGCCGCGGCGTCGGCGAGCGTTATGAGCTTGGTGATGTCATGGTCGAAATACACCGCCTCCCACGTGTTCAGGATGACCGGCCGGGGCGAGTCCGGGTGGGTGCTTCGGGCCCGGAGGTGCTCGTGGATACACGCCGACATCGCGTCGAGCCCATCGCCATAAGCGGCGTAGAGCCAGGGGCCGCTATGTTCCTCACCCGGGCTGAGCGTGATCTCTCCGGGCAGCAGCAGCTCGCCTCCGCCGAGAAGGCGATGTCCGCTCGGCAATCGCTCGGCGTAGGTGTGGTGGTTTCCGCTCCAGGCGACGTGCAGACCCCACACCTCGCCACGGTCGAAACCGAAGCCTTCCGCGCCGGCCACCAGCAGGAGGGTGGCATCCAGTCCGGTGCGACCGCGTCGCCCTTCCCGGACGCGTGCTCCGACGGCGAACGGCTGACGTTGGGGAGACCGTTCCCGCAGGTGCCGGCCGGTCAGGTCAAGCAGTTCCGTGGCCTCGCCGGGCACCGGCAGGGCCAGTGCGAGCCCGTCGAGCACGTAGTTGCTCAGACCGTCGTTGCGGACAGTGCCCCGGAGCCGAAGAACGCCTTCGGGGGTCATTTCCAGGTCGAGGACAAAACCCAGTTCGGCCGCCAGGTCGATCGCCTCGACCCGCAAGAGATGCCCGCCGGATGACGAGTGGCGAAGACTCAGGTCCACCACGCTGAACAACGGCGACCACCCGCGCCCGTTGCGGTGACCACTCAGGCCCGGCTGTCCGGGCCAGCCCAGTGAGTGCTCGGGAAGCACACCGAGGGTGATGGCATCATCTGGGACGTCCGACACTGTCGGAGGAACCGACGCGGTGACCAGGTCCTCGAGCAGTTCGGGTGAGATGTCTCCCAGGTCATGCCCCCAATGCACCAGGCGGGGTAGCCGGGGGCCGCGGGCGTCGATGACCAGGCTGACCCCACCGGCACGCAGGTGCAGCAACCGTTCAGCCGAGAGAGGGCTCGCCTGCGGCGCGTCTTGCGGTTGGAGACTGGTCGCTACCACGAGTCTGCCTTTCGTGTCGATGTGGAGATACAGGTGGGTTGCTGCCGGACGACGTGCAGGAAGACGTGCAGCAACAGGACGGCGCTCCTACCTCAGGCACCAGATGCAAGCTGCCGGCTGTCTGGACCCAGGTTGAACACGCCGGGATGGCGGACCAGCGCGCTGACGGAGTAAAGCGGGAGTAGCATGAACTAAAGGGGTTTACTTATGCGCTTTAGTTCACAAGTAAGACTCACGAACCGGGTCGTGTCAAGAGTCGGGCCGAAACCGTTACGTTTCGGGACTCACGAGAGGGAGACAGCGAGAACGTGGCCACACCCAAGAACACCGCCGCGATCGTGCTGCCCCCCGCGGACGCCCGGGCCGCCGGCAAGAGTGAAGCGCCCAGAACGTCGCCGCGTTCCAGGGCGCGCACACCCTTGGACGGGGCGCGCCGTCCAACGATGGCCGACGTCGCGCGACACGCGGGAGTCTCATCCACCACAGTGTCCTTCGTCATCAACGACCGGCCGGGAAGCGGCATCTCGACAGAGACGCGCGACCGCGTCCTGGCAGCGGTCAAGGAGATTGGCTTCCGTCCCAACCAACAGGCACGTTCACTGGTTCTGCGACGAACCCAGACCGTGGGCTTTGTCGGCGACGGTGTGGCCGGCACGCCGTTCGCGGGGCGGGCGATCTCCGGCGCGCACGACGCCGCCCGGCACCACGGCAGCCTGCTCCTCATCGCGAGCTCTGCCAAAGACCCGAAACAAGTCCGTCACGCCATCGACGAGCTGCTCGAGAGGCAGGTCGACTCGCTGGTGTTCGCCGCCGTCGGAACACGGCGAGTACACCTTCCGGTAGAGATCGGTCGTGTTCCCACCGTGCTCATCAACTGCTACAGCGAAGGCGACGCGCTCCCAAGCGTGCTGCCCGACGAGGAAGCCGGCGGCAGAGCCGCGGCCCGGATGATGCTCAATGCCGGTCACCGCAACGTCGCCTACCTTGCCGGTCTGCCCGGCTCGTGGGCTACCCGCCGCAGGCTCAAAGGCTTCCGCGCGGAACTACGCCAAGCGGGTATGCCGGCCGAGGATGTCTCAGTCCTGTTCGGTGACTTTCACTCCGAGTCCGGCTACGAGCTAGCGCGCAAAGTACTCCAGGCAAGAACGGTGCCAACTGCTCTGTTCTGCGGCAACGACCGGATGGCACTGGGCGTCTACTTCGCGCTGCTCGAACAGGGCCTATCCATCCCAGGCGACATCTCCGTCATCGGCTACGACGACCAGGAGGAGTTGGCGTCCGGCATGCATCCCGGTCTCACGACGATCGGGAGTCCGGACTACGAGATGGGCCGTCTGGCCGTGGAACACATCTTCACCGGTGGAGTAGCAAACTTGCCGGCTCGCACTTACGTCGCGTGCGCCCCCATCCTGAGGGACTCATTGGGGGCGCCGCGCAAAACCCTCTAAGCCGCGCTCTCGCGACGGTTCGGCTGCCACGCCTCAGGTGCCGCGGTTGCAGGGAGCAGCGCCAGATCGCCGGTCGGCCAGGCGAGCGGGTGAGACCAGTGCGCTCAGCTGCTCTACCTGCTGGGCACCCCACAACGACAGTGGGTCCGTTCTGTCCATCTGGGCGGCGAACTTGGCCCATGGCAGCCACCAGACTTCATGATCCTGTGGCGGGTACGGTCACCGGGACGTCGGTGGTGGTGACCCGTCCGCTAGACGGGCACCCCCAACGCATCTCGCAGAGCATTCTGACGCTGAGAATGCTCTGCGAGATGCGTTGCCTTCTGGGTGCCCGGTCAGTGGAGCGATCCGGCCCGGCCGGTATCGATGATCACGCGGCGGCCGATGCTGGGGCGACCGTGGTTGGCCTCGAGGCAGTCTCGGATGTACCTCACGTAGGCGTGCTGGTCGTCCTGGCGGTTGGCGTGTAGCTGCATGAGCATCAACAGCCGGTTGGTGCGCTCCCGGTTTCTCAGTCCGTACGCGCGCGGCTGGATGGCGGCTCGGATCGGGTTGATGAGCCCGTCCAGCGGCGCGGTGCTCAGCGGTGTGTCCGCACGCCGGGTAGCGCGCGGTCCGCGCCGGCCGAACTGGTCATCGACGATCCGCCCGGTGGTGTTCAGCCATTCGCTGAGCCGCGGGATGTCGGCGGCGTGCGCGCGTTCCACGAACGGCGCCCAACTCCTGGCCCCGGCGAAGGCCGCCTCCACCTGCGGTGCCAGCTCGTCGATCACGTCCCGGTACTTGGCCTCGGCGGCGAGCTTTCCCATCAGCCGCTCCAGCGCATGCCGCAGATGCCACTCACACAGGTACAGCTCGGCCTGCGGGAAGCGAGCGCGCACCGCGTTGGTGAGGCCGTGATCGTTGTCACTCACGACCCGGGTCGGGGCGCCATCGAGGGCGGCGAGGAACGCTGTCCAGTCGGCCTCCGACTTACTCGGGAACGCCTCCAGGCGCCACAGTTTCGGGCGCCCGGCCTCATATCCCATCGCGCAGAAGATCCGGAATGCGACCCGGTGGCGACCGGTCCGCGGATCGCGCACCCGAAACGGCAGATCGTCGAGCAACAGCGAGCCACCGGTCGGCCACCGGCGCGGCCGGTAGGGCTCGAAGACGACCGGGGCGAACACCTCAACCCAGTCCATCACCAGCGACCCGTGCCGGGTGAACCGAGGCTCGCCGCTGTCCGGGTCGGCCCGTAGCCGTCGGGCGCGCTCCCGGGCCACCAGCGCCGCGTCGCGGTACGTGGCACCGGCGCCGACCATGCCCAGCGCCCCAGCGATCCCGCGCGCGACGAACTGGTAGCACCGCGCCGCGTGCGGACCTTCGTGGAAGCCGACGTCGCGCTCGCAAGCCTCGCAGGCCTCGGCCCAGGACTCCTCCCTCGGAAGGTTCTCCGAGAAGCGATGCGGACGCTCTCCGTCGACCGGAATGCACTTGTACAACTGTCGACGATGCCCGGGCACGCCGTAATGGCCGTCGAAGCGAACCCGGGACCCGGCATGCTCGTGCCTCGGACACCTGACGGCGGCCTTGCTCCAGCTCTTATCCAGCGATGACATCTCACCGGTGACGGTAGGCGCTACCTCTGACAGAACGCATCTCGCAGAGCATTCTCAGCGTCAGAATGCTCTGCGAGATGCGTTGGGGGGGTCAGGCCTAAGCCGGCTTGGTGGCCCTGTGCAGGGC